>JAUHZF010000026.1 GCA_030426145.1 Polyangia bacterium | reverse complement strand
CGCGAGCTTGCCCCAGAGTCGGGTCCGACCGCAACGGGGTGTAAGCCGCCCCGTCTCAGCACGTTATCCACGCCGACCCCCCAACGAAGGAGCCGCCATGCCCATCAAGTCCTCGCTCATCGCCCTGTTCGCTTTCACCGCCGCTTGCTCGTCCAACGCTCCGACGGCGGATGCTCCTTCCCCGGTCGAGCAGGCGCCGGACGTGTCGGTGGCGTCCGCCTCCTTCGACGCGCCCCACGACGACGGCGTGGCCATGGCCGGCTGCGCACCGACGATGTTCGTGGCGGGTGACCGCTGCTACCGCACCTCCGAAGCGGCCTGCGCCGCCCAAGGGTGCGACAGCTGTGTCGACCTCGAGACCGCGCCGGTCCAGGTCCGCTGCTGGGACTGACGTCGCGGCTCTGGGTGGATGGCTCATGCGGGGAGCCCGGCCCGTGGCCTGACCTCGCCACCGAGAGCTACTGCTCCGACCCCGGTCCTGATAGGTGGTGGCCATGGATGCCCACCTGCTCTGCGTCGCCCAGACCACCAAGATGCTTCGCAACCTCGCCGCTTGGCTGAAGGAAGCCGAGACCTTTGCTGGAGAGAAGGGCTTCGAGGCCGACCGATGGCTCGAGATGCGGCTCGCGCCGGACCAATACGGGTTCGCGCGCAACGTGCAGGCCGCTTGCGACACCGCGAAGTTCCTCGCGGCCCGCCTCGCGGACATCGAAGCACCGAGCCATCCCGACGACGAAAAGACCATGGCCGAGTTGCACGAGCGCATCGCCGCGACGATCGCTTTCATCGAAGGCGTGAAGAGCTTCGATGGCGCCGAAGAGCGAAAGATCGTCCTGCCCTTTCTGCCCGAAGGCACGTGGGTCACAGGGCAGGAATACGCAGTCTCCTTCGCGGTCCCGAACTTCTACTTCCACGTCACCACCGCCTACGCGATCTTGCGCGACAAGGGCGTGGCGCTCGGCAAGCGCGCCTTCATCGGCGCCATGGACGTCAAGGCCGGCTAGGTCGGCGGGGCCTTTGCACGACCGGACTTCGCTGGCCCAAAGCGATCATCGATCGCTTTGTGGCCGCTTCCGTGCACGGTGAAGCCGGTAGAGCGATCGGTGATCGCTTTTGCGCGCTGGGAGGGCGCGACGGACACATGAGACGCGCCATCTGGCACAGGACGACACGACGGGGCGGGGCCCTGGCGGGACTTGATGTGCTTGAAATGATTGAGGTTCGACTTCGCAGGTGGCGATCGCCTTCCTGTGGTTCGATTCGTGCATCCGTCGTCTGCATCATGCTGCGACGCGCCTCTCGACCCGTTCCCGGTTTGCTCCGTGCCTCCCTCCTCGGGGTGGCGCTCCTCGCCACGGCGTGTGGTGGAACGAGCACGACGACGGGCCCGACTCGCGTGCCCATCGCTGCGGACTTGCTGCCGCTCCTCAACGCCGAGAACCCAAACCTCGCGCACACCACGATGCTTCTCGCGCAGACGGCCGATGCGCAGACCCTCGCGATGGCCGGGGACCGCCTGACCGCCATCGCGGTCTGGGCCGCGACCGCGCCCACGCTCAACGAGGACGACCGCATGCGCCTGCTCAGCCAGACCTATGCGGCCATGGTGGCCCTTCCCACGCCCAACGTCGTGCAGCACTGTCGCACGGTGGTCGACCATCCCACGACGGTGGCATGGCATCGCATCATGGCCTCGACGGTTCTGCTGGCCGAGGTCGAAGGCGCGCCCGAAGGCACCCCCGTCGCAACGCCGACCCCCACGGAGCCGATCATGACGGAGCCCGTTGGCGCCGTGGTGCTCGCCCGACCCGACGAGAGCCCGCCCATGGCCACAGGCGTGGTGGCCCCCGCCGCCGCCGCACCCTAGGGGCGGCTCGAACTCGTTCTCGGGCTCGAACTCGTTCTCGGGCTCGAACTCGTTCTCGGGCTCGAACTCGTTCTCGGGCTCGAGGACTCGAGCCTCGAACCTCGAACCTCGAACCTCGAACCTCGAACCTCGAACCTCGAGGACCTCGAGGACCTCGAACCCGCCTACTCCAACGTGCAGGCGGGGGTCGTGGCGTCGGGCTCGCAGCCCGACTGATCGGGGAAGCTGCACACGCCCCCCGGACATGGGTTGATGGCCTGCCCCATCCGCAGGAAAGCATCGAGTTGTTGCTTCGATTCGTCGAGGCGGCGGATCTTGCCGTGCGGATCGTCGCAGGCGGTCATCGGGATGTTGCAGAGCGGCTCTGGCGGAAGACCGAAGTCGTACTCGGTGTAGACCGAGCCCGAGGGGCTGTCGTTGGGCGTGAGGCCGAAGGCGCTGCGGCCACCGGCGACCAGGTGCTCGGCGCCGACGGCCCGGGCCATGAGCTGACCCCCCAGGGTGCTCACCTGGTGGTCGCCGACTGCGGCCCGCATCAAGACCTCGTGCGCCGGCGTGTTCGGCAAGGTGTCGGTGCGAATGTAGGGTGCGTAGCCATTGGGCTCGGTGCGGTCCCAGAAATTCTGAATGACGCTCAACATCAGCTGCTGATCGCGCCCGTCGGGATAGGCCACGTTGAACAGCGTGAAGAAGATCCCGAAGTCGACGCTGCGATTGAGAAGGAGGTTGTAGGGCATGCCCATCACCCCGAGCACGCCACGCGTGACGTCGGTGCTCAAGGCCATGTAGGTCCCGCCGAAGATGCCGCCCTGGCTGATGCCGTGATAGTAGCGGGCGTCGCCGTCGAGCAATGGACCGTAGGTGGGATCCTCGGCCAATCCCCGGCTCATCATGCGCATCGCGAGCAGGTACTCGAGCATGCCTTGGTGCTGACGATCGAACATCGCAGTGAGCTCGTCGATCTGGCCTTCCGCCAAGCGGTCGGCGATCCAGGTGCTGTCGTCGTCGGCCATGCCGATGAGCGTGAGCCCGAAGATGGCGTAGCCATAGTCGTTCGCGAGGTCTTTGAAGCTCTCGATCTGTCCTAAGGACCCCAATAGACCGTGCCCGTATTGCATGAGGGCGGCGGGGCTCGTCTCCGCGCTCTTGGGAATGAGCAGTCGCCACGGAACCTCGCGGGTGGGCTGGTCTGGGTTGGGCTCGGGCATGCCGTCGGCGCCCATGACGAGGCGTCCGCCCGGATCGGCTTGGGTGAGGTAGAGCGGAGCGGTCATGGTGCCCTCGAGCCGGAAGGCCAGCGTGGGCTCGGGATCCGCTTCTGCGGTGGTGATGGTGAAGGCGGGCCCCGCATCACCCACGAGGGCCAAAGCTTCGTCCCGCATGTGAACGAGCCACGCGGTGTTGTTCTCACGACTCGCCGTCGTGAAGTCCCAGGCGAGCTGCAGCTCTCCCCGCGCGATGCCGGCCTCTTCGAGCCGTGAGAAGATGTCGGCGTAGAGACCGCGACGACCTTCGATGTCGGGGTCGCCTACCTCGGTGAGGTCGCGCAAAGCGGCGAAGCCGGGGCTCGGTGCGAGAGGTCCGGCCTCGCCCTGGACGTTTCGGATGGCCACGATGTAGCGGGTGCCGTCTTTCAGCCGCTCGACGGGGCGGATCATGAGGGAG
This sequence comes from Polyangia bacterium, assembly GCA_030426145.1. Classification (GTDB taxonomy): domain Bacteria; phylum Myxococcota_A; class Polyangia; order Polyangiales; family Polyangiaceae; genus JAPYTK01. The sequence continues at coordinate 42,854 of JAUHZF010000026.1, read as the reverse complement.
GCTGGGGTGCCGGCGTGGTCGAGCTCCGTGAAGTGGGGCACGCGCGTTCCGGTGTCCGCGTCGATGACGATGGTCGGGCTGTCGTCCGCCAGGGACCGCTCGATGTCGTCCGCCCCGGGCAGGCCCGCGGAGGATGCGCCCGGCATCTCGGCGAGGATGGCTGCACCAGGCGAGAAGCCATCACTCGGCCACAAGGCCGCGAACGATGGGCGATAGCCTTTGTTGGCCGTGGGCAGCGAGCCCTCGACGAAGGAGACCCGCCGTCCCGTGCTCGTCGTGGAATCGTCGACCGTGAAGACGTTGGATGGAAAGGGATAGCCGCAGTAGCTCGGCACCAAGGGGTCGCAGGCGAGCTGTGGCCAGGCGACCTCGGGAGGAGGCTCCTCGAGCTTGTCGTCGGTGGTGCAGCCCGTCGCGCTGGCGAGCAGCGCGAAGAGCAGGGCGGACATGGGAGCGCGAGACACGCCCGCATCATGACGCGATACGCAGACCGCCCAAAGGGGGAATCAGCGCCCGTTGCCGTCGACGGAGGTGGCGACGAAGGGAAACTGCTCCTCTACCGCGCTTGGGCCCGCCAGTTCGAGTCCGCACTCACCCGCGCGATGAACGACCGTGACGTCGCGAAGTACGGCCTCGCCCTTGGCGGTTTTCGAATGGATGTCGTAGGGCGATCGCCGTGTCGTGCACACCTCCGGGGTGCTCGAGCGCACCTCGTAGTCTTCGGCGCGCGGCAGGGAACAAAGCGTGACCCCTTGGGCCCAAGGGGTCGCGACCGACACGGTCACCTCGTGCGCATCCGGCCCGAGGTCGTAGCTCTGGCCTGCCTCGAGGCTTCCCTGTCGGCCTTGCACGAAGAAGCTGACGCCCTCGATGGCGCTTGGTGGGACCGTATCGATCTCGAGGACCTCGCCATGGTCGGGCTCGACGACCACGGTTCCGGCCTCGGGCATGACGAGGCCATCGAACCTCGTCGCCGCTTGGTCGAGGCCGTAGACGACGCCGCCCCACTGGTGGGATGGGTCGGCGTTGAGCAGTTCGATGGGTCGTCCCGTCTCGTCGACCACGGTGGCGTCGATGCGCGATAGCCGCGCTCCGGCCTGGGCGAGCGCCGGTGCATCGTCCGTGGGACGACAGGCGATGGCGGGTGGCGGAGGCGCTTGGCCGAAGTCGTGCGACGGGGGCGCGACGTCGGAGAAGAAGGCTACCCGCGGGGCGTCGTACACCGCCACGGCGAGCTCGACGACGACCGCAACGGCCTCGCCCGACGAGAACGGACAGCCCGGGTCCTGGTGGTCACGCTGGTAGGTGCCCTCGACGGTGACCGTGGTCACCCCCGCGCGGCGGGGCTCGAGGACCAGCGCCTCGCCCACGATGCTCGCTCCGACGAGGTCGGAGGACGACGAGGCCTGGCGCAGCACGAACGTTCCCCCGTAGGCGAAGCAGTCGGCGGGGGTGACGCCGAAGGCAGGTACCACCATGGCCGCGACCTCGGGCGCGTAGCCCTCGCCGAGCCCGAGCGCCACGTCGGCCTCGAAACGCGTGACGTTCTCTCCCCACGCTTCCGTGGCGACCTGCACGAACCTCTCGGAGGCCGGCTGGGGCTCGAGGCGAACAGGCCCGGTCTTGGCCTCCAGACCGCCGCAGCCGACGGCGGAGGCAAGCGTGAGAAGCATCAGGCTACGCAACATGAAGGGCAGTCTATCACGCACGATTCGATGGACCACGCATGGGAATGCGGGCAGGGCGCCGTGGGTTGCGCCGACATGTCCGAGGCTAGAGAGGTGGGCGGAAGCCGACTCCTGCATCGTTGGTTCGTCGAGTACAACCCGCTGTACCTCCTGAGTGCCGCACTCGTTCTGGTGGGGGTCAATCTGCTGTCCAGCGCGCTCGCAGGAGAGTCGTTTCTGCTCGCGCAGCTCGGTGTTCCCATCGTTGCCGAGGTCTATGGGTGGGCGCTCATCGGGGGCGCGGCGCTGCTGATGCGCATCGAGCTCCGGCGTCCGGCTTTGATGCTCACCCTGCTGGCGGCCCTCTACCAATGCGACGTCACGCTGCACACGGTCTCGTCGGTCTATCTGGGTTCGGTGGGCCTCGTCGCAGGGGGCGTCTGGTGGCTGAGCTTCGTAGCCAAGCTCCATGCGATGGCGTGGGCCATGCACATTCGAGCCTCGCGCTCGTCGCGGCTCGTACCGAGCTTCGGTGCATTCGGTTTGTTGCTCGTACCTCAGGTCCTTCGGCGAATCGGTCCCGAGGCGGGACAGGCCGTGGCCGCGCTATGGGCTTTCGGTGTCGTCGCAGCGGCGCTCTGGACGCGGCGAGAACTGGTCAGTAAGTCGCCGCTCGACCCATGGGGACGAGCGGTGCTTCGTCGCACCCGGCGGGTTCTATGGGCCATCTGGGGAACGGCCGGCGTCGGCCACGTGGCCTATTGGACGGGGGAGCTCGGACTTTCGGCCGCCGTACTGTTGCCGGTGGTGCTCGTCCTGGTCACCCGATTCGTTGGGGCACCTCTCGCGCTCGGCGTGCTGGGAGCCGTGGTCGGACTCACCGCCATCGAGGCACCGACCCACGTTGCGACGGTCAGCCTATTCGTGGCGGTTGCCCTCGCGCTGCGCGCCTGGCGTGAGCCGGTCTTCGTTCCCGAGCCGTCGTCTTCGTCCGCCGAGGGGCCATATCGCGCGACGCGGGATAGGCGTCCTCAGCGTGTGCACACCGACTTTGTGGTCCCCGGTGTGACGCAGCGCTTGCAGCTCGCGAGCGGCTCCGTGGTCGCGCTCTACGTCGCGGTCTGGACTGCGGGATGGCCGGGGGGAGCGCTTCCAGAGCACGCGCTGTGGCTCGACGTCGCGCTCACAGCTCTGCTCGCGGCGGGGATCTACCGGTGGCGCTATCGGCCGGCCCTGCTGCCGCTGGCTGCCGTCCATGTCCATCATGGGATCGCTCGTGGCTTGCTCGCCTTGCCCGCAACCCTGCTCGGTTGGGGAATGCTGTCGGTTGGCGCCGGCTTCGCCTTGCTCGTGGCGCTGGTCGCGGTTGCGCTCCACCAGCGATGGTCACGCCTCTCGAGCGACGCTGGAGTTGGGCCCACCTAAACGCAATGCCGTGCGGATAGGCACGGTCTCGAACTCGAACCTCGAACCTCGAACCTCGGATGCGTTTGCATGGGGTGGTGCGTGCCAACATCCCGGGGGAGGGTGACGGTGTCCGGTCTACCGTGCACCATGTCCATATGAGACACGCGAGGGAGCGCGTTGCGGCGCTGTGCATGCTGCTCCTCGGATGCACGAGCGCGCGTCCGCGTCCGCGCGGACTCGGCACGGCCACGGTCGACCCGGCGCCGCGGTGCATCGCGAAGGCGCTACCGGAGCTCGAGCAGATGCGCGAGCGCGGCCAGCTAGACCGTGTGGTCGACAGGCTCGAGCGGCTGCAGTCGTCCTGTGATGACGAAGAAGTCGATCGGGAGCTCTTTGCAGCCTACCTGGCGCAGGATCGCTGGGCAGAGGCCCGCCTCGAGCTCAAGGGCAAGACGTGGCCGGATCGCGATGCGCTGGCGCGCAGGTTGGCCGCGGCCGAGGCCGGGGCCGAGGACCCGTGGTCGCTGCTCACGCAGGCGAAGGTGGCGGCGCCCCCCGAGGCGCAGCGACTCCTCGATCGGGCGCTGGCCGGGTTCATGAGGACCACGGGGCAACAGCCCGAGGCTGCCTTCGTCGACCCCGTGCCGAGGTGGAAGAAGGCGGGCAAGCGAACCATCCTCCACGGCGCCCTTCTGTTGGGAGGCGAGGGGGTGGTCATCGAAGAGCCGAATGCCCGACCCCGGTGGGTGTCAGGACGTTTCGAGCCGTTGACCGAGGAGGTCGCGCTATTCGGGCTCCGAAGCGACGTACGCTTATGGAACTTGTCGACGGGCAAAACCAAGGCGATCGGCCCATGGCCCGACCACCTGCACCTGTCCCCCCACCGGAATCTGGTTCTGCTGCCGTCGCGTCCGGCCAAGGTCTACCGTCTGTCGGACCTGGCCGAAGTCGCCGCTCACGTGAGAGATCCGAAGGAGGAGTCCGCCGAGGTGTCCTGGCTCGACGACGAGCACCTCCTGTTCGAGGGCGATCAGACGCTCGCGGTCTACTCCCTTCGGCAAAAGGCGATTGCCGCGCGTGCAGGCGGTTATTCCCCATTGATGTCACCCGACAAGAAGCACTTCGCGGCGATCGAAAGGGTATCGGATGCCAAGTTGAGGGTCGTGGTCACCGATATGCGCACGGGGGAGAAGCGGGTCGACGTCGAGCTACCGAACAGTACTTCCTTCATCGCCTTTTCGCCCGATGGTCGCCTCGTCTTGATTCGGCCTGGTGCGGACCTTTCGATCTTCGACCTTCCGAGTGGGCGCCGCCGAAGGGTGGCGAAGCTGCCGGCGTTGCCAACCGCGACGACGCCCCCGTCGACCATCGAAGTGAGCGAGGACGGAGACATCTGTCTGTTCGGCCAGTTTCGCGCCGAGCCCGACTGCGAGCCCACGCTCGCGATTCGGTCGGATGGGCGGGTGCTTCCCCTCCGCGGACCTCGCGCCATGACGTGCGTGCGGGGAAGTCATGGTGGCGTGCGCATCGCCCCTCGGTTCAGGGGCGCCCTCACCCCAGGACGTAAGATGGTGCCGAATGGTGGTTCGCCGGGCTACGTCAATTGCAATGGGGCGGTCGGCAAAGACGGCCACACCATGGCCTGGTTCGAGGCGGCGTCGGGGCCACAGGGCTGGGAGAGACCCGTCGTGGTCGTGTACGACGACGCAAGTGGCAACATTCTCCATACGATACCGATCGACGCGAAGGACGCCCAGGAGGTCGGGATGTCACTCGAGTTCTCGGACGGGCGTCTTCGAGTGGAATACAACGAGCGTTCCTTTGCCGTCGATCTCGCCGCCGGAAGGATCGAAGCTTGGCACCCGATACGACCGTGGCTGTCGGAGTCCCCGACCGACGATGAAAGGTCGTCCTTCAGCGCGGAACCGATGCCATTGATCACCCTCGAGCCACCGTGGGGGGTGTGGGGCAAGGCGACCCGTTGGGACCTGAGGACCCTTCGTGGGGTTCATCGCGATGCCGAGCGTCTCAGCCAGGTCGACGAGGTGTCCGTCGGGACCCGCCGCTTGGAGCTGGCCGACTCCATGGTCTGGTTCGAACAAAGTGGTACGTTCTTGGGTGTGCGGTTCTTCAGCACAGACCTCGCGCTCGTGCATCACGAGCGCGGTCGCTTAGAGCCCATTGGGTTCTCCGACGAGTCGTTGCGGTGTGCCTTCGGAGACACGGTGACCCCCTGGTCGGTCTGCGCCGAGCGGATCACGCCCGCCCGGGGGTATCGTGAGCTCCTCGACCTCGCACAGAATGATGACCCCTGAGAATGAGTGAGGTCCGAGGTTCGAAGCTCGAGGTGCGAGACCGCGCGTGAGAGCGAGCCCGAGTCCGCGGAGGTCACGGCAAGCGGGGGCCGAGCTCGTTTTCGAGGCGCTGGTGCACCTCGTCAATGGTGGTGCAGGCCATGCTCGCGTCCGCCGAAGGGCAGTGGCGGTCGAGCAACTGCATGAGGTCCCGGTTGAGCTCGATGCGGCAATCGTCGTCGACGGCCATGCCGTCCATCACCACCGCGTAGCGAGCTCCGGCCTTCGGGCCACCCCCGTCCGGGCCCTGGGCTGGGGCGTCGAAGGCGGCGATGCGAAATGCGAGGACCGACTCCCACAGGGCGCCACCCTCGAGGAAGACCTCCCCTCGGGCGAGGCCGGCTTCGGTTCTGGCTTCGCCCTGGGCGGGGTCGGACACGCAGAGGTAGCGATGGAACGAACGCAGGGTCGAGCGCCACCGGTCGGCGTCGTCCAACTGCTTGTGAACGCGGTCGCGCTGCGGAAGCGTAGGCAGGGTCTCGTGCAGACTCGTGTACGAGGCGACGTGGCAGGTCATGGCCCCCACCGCGCCCTGAGCACCCCACTTGCCCGTGGCGTCGATGCTCAAGGCGTCGTCGTAGGCGCTGGCACAGCCGGCCCAGTCGCCAGCGCGCTCGAGCAGTGCCGCGCGGTCGTACCAAAGGGCGGTCGCGTGGCGGCAAACACCGGGGCCTTGAAGGTCGTCGGTGGGGAACCTGGCCAGGGCGACCTCGTAGGCTTGCGAGGCCATGACCATGAGCTTTCGGTCGGCCCCCTCCTTCGGGGTCGCGGCGAGGGCTTCGTCGCGCCATGCGTCGCCGAGGGCGAGGATCTGCCGCATGCCCTGGCGCCGGCAGGCGAGGTCGATGGGTTTGTCGAGCTCTTCGAGAAGCTGGTTGAGCGCCCCGGCGGTCTCGTTGCGGTCCCCCCGCCGCCGGCTGGCATCGACCACGTGAAGCTGGTGGTGGCAGGCACGCTCCGGCTGACGCCGGCGGAGCTCACCCATCGTCTCTGCCGCGTGCTTCCACTTGCCGTGGGTGGCGTAGCGATGGCCGAGGCGGTCGAGGCCGTCGAAGAGGCGCAGGCTGAGCTTTCGCAAGGCGGGCACCGCGGCGATGGGCTCTCGCTCGAGGGCGAAGAGCTCGATGAAGGCGTCCTGGGCCGAGCGAGCCGTCGGGTCGGGGAGGGGGAGCTGGGCCACCGTCTGGGCCTCGACCCACGCCTGGAGCGCTTCGTCGGTGCGGCCCGCCCGATGGTGGAGAAAGCCGAGCATGTACTGCGCATGCCGCCGCACGGCGGGCTTCTTCGAACGCGCCCCGGCCTTGTAGGCCTCGAGCGCACGTTCACGCCCACGGGCGTCTTCGGCTTCGTCATAGGCCTTCTCGGCCCCGGCCAGCTCAGGCGGTGCCGCGGCTCGGATGGTGGCTGCCGGGCTCAGCTCGAAGGTCTCTAGCCGCCAGGTAATGCCGTCGGCGAGCGTGCAGTCCGCAGGCGGCGGCGCCGGACCGGCGACCGGCGGCGAGGGACACGCCCGCATGCGCTCCTCCATCCAGCTCTGGAGACAGACCGGCCACTCGACGGGCTCGCTCATCACGGCCACTGGGTCGAGGGGCTTGGGACCACACGCGCCGGCGAGGGTGCCGGCCCCCGCGAGGGTGAGCAGAAACAGGGGGCGCTTGTTCATGAGAGGAGGGCGCCCGTGGGACAAAGACCGAAGCGCGCCCCTTCATGGACGCCACAGGTCGCCAAAGGTTTCCCCGCCGACCATGCGGCGCCATCCTCGGCGCGCCGCCGCTACTGCTGGCCGCCCCAACCACCGCCAGGCGGAAGCTGGCCCGGCGCCTGACCTTGCTGGGGATAGCCACCCTGCTGAGGGTAACCGCCCTGCTGGGGGTATCCACCTTGGGCGTAGGCCTGGCCGTAGCCCTGCTGGCCGTAACCCTGCTGGCCATAACCCTGCGCTCCGCCCTGAAGCGCGGCCGCAACTTCCTGCCGCAGTTGCTCGACGCCGCTCTTGGTGGCGAGCCACACGATGAGGAACACGATGCCGCCGATGAGCCAGGTGAGGACGATGAGCACCAAGAGCAGGACCATCACCACCATGTTGGGGAACGCCCACACCAACTTGACCTGGCCCTGACCCCGAGGCGTGACCTGGATGCCCGTGACTGCGCCCCGTCCCACGATGACGGACGGACCGCGCAAGGTCACCGTCGCGCCCGGAATGGACTGCTGCAGGTATTGTTGGAGCTGCATCTTGTCGGCCGGAGCCTGGGTCTGCACGAGCATGGCAGGCGAATCGTGCCCGAGAACCCCGGCCGTTGCATCAAGATGTTGCACTGAGATCTCGTCGGCACGGGATGCGTGGCGCTCGCGAGCGTTGTAGGTTCCCGGCGTGAAGTACCTCGCCGCCTGCGTCCAACTCCGAACGACCGACGACATGCCCGCCAACCTCGAGGCGGTCGAGAAGGAGATCCGCCGTGCGGCCGCCATGGGGGCCAAGTTGGTGTGTACCCCCGAGAACACCAACTACCTCGGCCCGCAGTTTCACAAGGTCGAGCTCGCCGAGACGCTCGAGGGGCCCAGCGCCACCCGCCTCCGCCAGCTCGCCGACGAGCTGTCGATCCACCTCCTCATCGGGGGCCTGGCCGAGCAGCGTAAAGAGGCCGACGGAAGCCTCGACCCGCACCGCTGTTTCAACACTAGCGTGCTCTACGGCGACAACGGCGACGAGTTGGCCGTCTATCGCAAGATGCATCTCTTCGACGTCGACGTTCCCGGCGGGCTCACCATCAAGGAGTCCGACAGCATCGCGGCCGGGGACGACGTGGTGGTGGCCGAGACCCCGCTCGGGCGCATCGGCATGAGCATCTGCTACGACCTGCGCTTCCCCGAGCTCTACCGCGCGCTCGCCGATCGCGGGGCCGACATCATCGCCGTGCCCTCCGCCTTCACCCTGACGACGGGCAAGGACCACTGGCACCCGCTGCTCCGCGCGCGCGCCATCGAGACCCAGTGCTGGGTGCTCGCGCCCGCCCAGTGGGGCACCCACGATGCCGAAGGCAAGCGCCAAAGCTACGGCCACAGCCTCATCATCGACCCCTGGGGTTGCGTCGTGGCCGACAAGGGACAGCAACCCGGCCTCGCCCTCGCCGAGGTCGACCTCGACCGGGTCGCCGCCGTGCGGAAGGCGATTCCGGTTCGGCTCCATCGGCGCCTCTGACGTGGCTGGGGCGGCATTTGAAAACCGCCCCGAGTGGACGTAAGGTCCCACCCCCCAAAGTGGGGAGCGACGGTGCGGCGCCGTCGCGATGCAAGCACTGCACGGCCCCGTCTGTGAGGGTCGCAGGAGGACTCTTCATGATCGTCGGCGTGATCGGCTCAGGGGCCATCGGCCCCGACCTGGCGTACGGGTTTCTTTCCGCCATCGGGCGGCAGCCTGGCAGCAAGGTCTACTTGGTGGACATCAAGCAGGAGGCGCTGGATGCCGGCGTCGCCCGCATCATGGGCTACGCCAAGAAGGGCGTGTCGCGCGGCAAGCTCTCGCCCAAGGTGGCGGCGGCCATCGAAGCGGCCCTAACGCCTACCCTCGAGCTGAAGGACCTCGCCGACTGCGACTACGTGCTCGAGGCCGCCTCCGAGGACCTGAAGGTCAAACAGGCCATCCTGAAGAATCTCGAAGAGGTGGTCCGTCCCGATTGCCTCGTCGGCTTCGCGACCTCGGGCCTGCCCCGCAAGCAGATCGCGTCTTCGGCGAAGCATCCCGAGCGCTGCTTCGTGAACCACCCCTTCTTCCCCGCGTGGCGGTCCCTTCCCATCGAGGTGGTGCTCTCGGGTGACGAAGCCCTCGGCGCCCGGAGGATGGACACCCTGCGCACGCGGGGCAAGGTGCCGCTCATCACCGCCGACGTCGAGTGCTTCGCGGCCGACGACATCTTCTGCAACTACATCTCCGAGGCTGCCCGAATCGTCGAAGAAGGCCTGGCCACCCCGGCGCAGGTCGACCGCATCGTCAACGACGCGGTCGGCGGCGGCGGTCCGTTCAACGTCATGGATGCCACCAAGGGCAACCTGCTCACGGTGAAATGTCAGAAGCTCATGCAGGGGGCCGAGACGGGAACCGCGTGGTTCGCTCCGCCGCCGATCCTCGAGACGAAGGGCGACGCCGCGTGGCACGACCGCAAGAACCCGGGCGACCCCAGCCACGACGAGAAGCTGAAGCAGACCGTGCTCGACCGCATCCTCCCCGTGCTCATCGGGCGGACCTACTTCGTGGTCGAGAACGACATCTGTGACGCCATGGAGCTCGACTGGATGACCCGCATGGCCCTCGGCTTCCGCAAGGGCATGCTCGAGGTGGCCGAGGAGATGGGCGCCGAGAAGGTGAAGGCCATGTGTGCATCCTTCGCGAGCAAACACGAGGGCTTCCCGGTGCCCAAGCGCATCACCGAAGGAAACCTGGTGAGCTACCGACGCTACGTCTCGGTGGAGCGTGAGGGTGACGTGGGCATCGTGCGCGTCTGGCGGCCCGAGGTGAAGAACGCGCTCAGCGCGGCCACCATCGCCGAGATCGACGGCGCTTTCGACGAGCTCCTCGCCGACGACGCCGTGAAGGGGATCGTCTTCACGAGCTACGACGGAGCCCTCGCCGGCGCCGACATCAACGAGCTCGCGGCCCTGCCTTCCCCCGAAGAATGCCGCGCCATCTGCATGACCACCCACCCTGTGATGCGGAAGATCGAGAAGGCCGGCAAGCCGGTCGTCGCCGCGGTGAATGGCCCCGTGCTCGGGGGCGGCGCGGAGTTCTCGATGGCTTGCCACGCCCGCGTGGTAGGCAAGCAGGCGATGGTGGGGCAGCCCGAGGTCAACCTCGGCATCATCCCCGGCTACGGCGGCACGCAGCGCTTGCCACGCCTCATCGGCCTCGAGCGGGCCAACCAGGTCCTCCGCGGTGCGCAGCCCTTCTCGGCCGCGGATGCTTGCGCATGGGGCTGGGCCCACGGGGAGCCCGTCGACGACGTCATGACTTCGGCCAAGCAGCTCATCGCCGATCACCTCGCGGGCAAGACCAAGCTCGCGCCCGTCAACCCCGAGCCCATGGACCTGTCGGCGGGACTCGGCGCGGTGAACATCGGCCACCGGTCGCTCACCATCGACGGCATCCTTCGCGACGTCATCCTGAAGGGGCTCGCCTCCGATCTGGATGCAGGCCTGGCCATCGAGGCCGAAGGCTTCGGCCGCTGCAAGGCCACCGTCGACATGGACATCGGCATGAAGAACTTCATGCAGAACGGCCCCCGCGTGCCGGCTATGTTCATGCACGAGTAGGCCGCGCGAGACCCCCTCGACCCCCAAGGAGCCCTGTCATGACTGCCACCGACCCCATCGTCATCCTCGACGGCGCCAAGCGGATCCCGCGCGCCGACATCCTCATCAAGAACCGTGAGCCCGGCCTTTTCTCGCGCTTCACCACCACCCAGCTCGGCGGCATGGCCATCGAGGCGACGGTCGAGGAGAGCGGGATCGATCCCAGCCTCATCGGCCACGTGGTCATGGGCATGGCGCAGCACAGCCACCGGGATTCGATCTACGCGGCCAAGGGTATGGCCTGGCACGGCGGACTCGGGCAGGACGTACCCGCCCTCACGGTGGCGCGGATCTGTGGCAGCGGCGCCGAGGCGGTGGCCGTCGGGGCGGAGATGATCCTCGCCGGGATGCGCCACGACGAGGCGCGGCCCTTCAGCATCGTCGGCGGGGCCGAGAGCATGCAGTACCCCTTCTGCCTCTACAACGCGCGGGGCAAGAAGGTGGGCCAGGCGGTGCAGAAGTACGGGCCCATCGAGGCCCGCAACCTCGATGGCGGCACGCACCTCCAGGACATGCTCCTCATGAGCCTCTACGACCCGTCGGCCAAGATGGCGATGGCCAACACCGCCGAAGAGCTCGGGCGCCGCTACGAGATCAGCCGTGAAGAAGCCGACGCCTTCGGGTTCCGCAGCCAGCAGCTGGCCAAGGCAGCACGCGACGCGGGGTACTTCGAGGCCGAGACCAAGCCGGTCGAGGTCGACCTCGGCAACGGTGAGACGGTGGTCGTAAAGCACGACACCCACATCCTCGACGACGTCTCGCTCGGGAAGATGGCCACGCTCCCGGCCGCCTTCGAGCAGGGTGGCATCGTCACCGCGGGCAATGCGAGTGCGGTCGTCGATGGCGCTGCGGCCATGGTCATCGGCAAGGAGAGCGACGCCAAGCGCCACAACCTGAAGCCCCTCGCCCGGGTGGTGGGCATGGGGGTCGCGGCCTGCGATCCCAAGATCATGGGGTGGGGGCCGGTCCCCGCCACCGAGAAGGCGCTGAAGCAGGCGGGCATCGACGGCACCAAGATCGATCACGTCGAGCTCAACGAAGCCTTCGCGCCACAGGCGATCGCGGTCATTCGCGACTTCGAGAAGATGGGCATCGATCCCGAGAAGGTGAACCCGCAAGGTGGTGCCATTGCCCTGGGCCATCCGCTCGGCGCGACCGGCGCGATCCTCACCGTGACCTGCGCCCGCGCCCTGCGCCGGAAGAACGAGACCTACGGCCTCGTCACCATGTGCATCGGCGGTGGCCAGGGGATCTCCCTGGTCATCGAGAACCTCACCAACTGAAGCGCGCCCTCACCAGGGCGTGACGAGGGGGTCGAGTCCGGGCCGCGGGGTCTCTTCGAGAACCGGCGTGCGTGCGCCTCGACGGCGCGGCTGCACCTTCGGTGCTTCGTCGCCCAGCTCACGCTCCCACGGGGCCGGGGGCAGGTCGCCCCGGCGCTCGGGGCGCCGCCATCGCGGGCGTCGTGAACGCTCAGACATGGTGGGACTATCGACCACGCCACCGTCCATGTGAATCGCAATGATTCGAAGGGCGCCGTTCGAATCTGCCGAACGATCAGCTGAGCTGGTCCCAGCGATGGGGAAGCCCGAGGGCCTCGAGAGGGGAGGCGAGGTCGTCGGGGAGCTCCGCCACCACTTCAATCGTCTCGTCACGGTGTGGGTGTGAAAATCGGAGCCGCACGGCGTGAAGCGCGAGCCGATGCAGTGCCCAATGTTCGCGATAGTGCCGGTTGTCGCTGCCGTGGCCGTAGCGCGTGTCGCCGAGGATGGGATGCGAGAGGTGCTTCAGGTGGCGCCGGATCTGATGGAGGCGCCCGGTGTGAGGACGAGCCCACACCAGACTGCAGCGGTCCTTCAGGGAGCGCGCGATGAATTGGAAATCGGTGCGCGCATCGACCCGCTCCGCACCCTTCAGCTCGCGCTTCACGGGGTGATCGAGCGCGACTTCCCCAGGAGGCGTGCCGCGAACGAGCGCCAGGTAGGTCTTCTCGACCCCGGGCCAGGCCTCACCGAGCAACCTCGCGGCCTCCTTGGTGCGCGCCATCACCAAGACCCCGCTCGTGGCGCGGTCGAGTCGATGAACGGGGTAGACGTAGTGACCGAGGTGGTCGCGAAGCCGGCTCATGGTGGTCGGCTCGCCGCGCACCCACCCCGCGTGAACGGCCTCTCCCGAGGCCTTGCTCACCACGGCCACGGCGTCGTCGACGTAGAGCACGTCGGGCGGGCAAAGCTGGGGGGAGGCGCGTTCCACCCGTCTCTCATCGCAGAATCGTCATCGCGACGCATGGGGCCGGTCACTTCCATGGATGCGTGACGAATCTGCGCCTTTGGTGGCGCAAAACGCAGCATGTGCAGATGCTGTGCCTTGGCGACGGGCCTTCGTGGGGCACCTGCACATCCCATCGGGGTCTAGGTCCCTGATTTCGCTTTGGCTGGGCGTTTCCGCGGATGCGTTTCTGTGCGTGTGGCGCCGGGGTGGCACATCCGCTGCAACCTCTAAGGGGTGAACCTGAACGGCGCAGGGATTGCGCCGAAGGAGGCACACGATGAGTGACGACACGATGCAGGTCAAAGCCTGGATGAACCCTCCCGAGCACACCGTCGGCCCGCAGACCCCTCTCGAAGAAGCCTTCGGCCTCATGGCGAAGGAAGGCATCCGCCACCTTCTGGTCCTCGACGACGACAACGAGCTCGTCGGCGTGGTCACCGACCGCGACCTACGTCGACCCAGCGTCGACGGCGAGGTCATGACGATCGAGAAGATGTACAAGGTCGGCGATGCGCTGAGGGTCAGCGACGTGATGACCGAGGGGCCGATGACCGTCGACCCCGACACGCACACCACCGAGGCCGCGCGCATCATGGTGGAGAACAAGTTCAACTGTCTCCCCGTCGTCGCAGACGGCGACCTCGTCGGCATCACCACCAGCTCCGACCTTCTCTCGGCGCTCGTTCACAACGCCGACCCGATGGCGGCCGAGCTCGAAGACTGAAGGGGGCCCGACGATGTTTCGTCATGTGATGCTCTCGACCGACTTCTCGCCGCCGTCGGTCTTCGCAGCCCACGCGGCGGCCACGATCGCCCTCCGCGTGGGCGCCAAGGTCACCCTGGCTCACGTTCACGGCCCGGATGATGACGTGGCACCCCGCGAGGAGGGGTTGCGGCTTCTGGCCGAGGAACGCTTTGCTCAACTCGAAGACGTCGACCTGAAGTTGATCGAGGGCGAGCACGCCGACGTCGCGCTCGCGGTGGTGGCGAAGGACGTCGGCGCAGATCTGCTGGTGGCGGCCCGTCACGGCGAGCATCGTCTCGACGAACGCCTCCTCGGATCCACCACGGAGCGGTTGGTGCGCCACGCGCCCTGCAGTGTTCTCGTGGTGCATCCGGCGCGGCGTGAGCGCATCGAGTTGATGAAGCACGTCATGGTCGGGACCGACTTCTCGCCATCTGCGAAGGTCGCCCTCGACATGGCGAAAGGGATCGCGGGCGCCTTCGAGGCGTGGGTGACCCTGGTGCATGTTTGGGACATCGTGCCCACAGAGTTGCTGGAAGAGCCCCTGAAGCCCGGGGAAGGGCCCCACGACTTCCTCGATCGCAAGCTGGCCGAAGTGCAGCACGAGGTTCTCGGAGAGGCATCCACCGAGCGACTGCTCATCCGCGACAAGAGCCCGGTGGTCACCCTCTGTGACGAGGCCGGCGATCGCGATGTCGACTTGCTCGTCGTGGGCACCCACGGTCGCACCGGGCTCGGTCGGTTGCTGCTCGGCAGCGTGGCCGAGCGGGTCGTTCGCCACGCCCCGTGCTCCGTCCTCGTGACCCGCACCCTCGGCGAGGACGGCAAACGTGATCCGGTCGCCGCCCTCGGGGCCCGCATCGTCTGAGTACCGCCGCCCCGTCAAAAACCTGGTAAGCCAAGCCTCCGTCGCGTCCTTCGCGTCGGGGGCTTTGCTGCATGGGTCGGAAGGGGATCATCGCCGCGCTCGGACCGGGACTGCTCTTCGCAGCGGCGGCGGTGGGCGTCTCCCACTTGGTGCAGTCCACGCGGGCCGGCGCGAGCTACGGCCTGGCGCTGGTGGGCGTGGTCCTGCTCGCCAACGTGGTGAAGTATCCCGCCTTCCGATTCGGCCCGCAGTATGCGGCCGCGACCGGGACCTCGCTGCTCGAGGGCTACCGCAAGCAGGGGCGGGGAGCCCTGTTGCTCTACGCCGCGCTCACCCTCGGCACGATGTTCACGGTGCAGGCCGCGGTGACCATCGTCACCGCGGGGCTGGCCATTGCGACCCTCGGCCTGAAGGTTGGTGCGCTCGCCGCCAGCGCGGGGATCATCGGCTTGTGCGCGGTGGTGCTCGCGGTCGGTCGCTTCGCCCTGCTCGACCGACTCACGAAGGTGCTCGTGGCCTTGCTCACCGTCACCACCCTTCTCGCGACCGCGCTCGCCCTTCCGCGTGTGGATTGGGGCACGCTCACCTCCTTTCCTGCGGCAGAGCCCAAGACCGTCTTCTTCATCGCCGCGCTCTTCGGCTGGATGCCCTCCGCCATCGACATCTCGGTCTGGCAGAGTCTGTGGACGCTCGCGCGTCGGCACGACACCGACCACGCCCCGACGGTCGAGGAGTCGATGTTCGACTTCCACCTCGGGTACGTCGGGACCGCCGTGCTCGCGCTCTGCTTCCTCGTGATGGGGGCCGGCGTCATGCACGGCTCTGGGGTGGCGCTCGTCGACTCGGCCGGTGGCTTCGCGGCCCAGGTCATCCAGCTCTACACCACGACCCTCGGGGGATGGGTGGCGCCGATCGTCGGTACCGCGGCCTTCGCGGTAATGTTCTCGACCACCCTCACCGTGCTCGACGGCTTCCCCCGGGCCATCGCTTGCCTCGGGGCGCGCTGGAGCCGCGCCGAAGGAGAAGGCGAGACGCCGGGGACGGGGCGGCCCTATTGGCTCGCGATGGCCGTGCTCGCGGTGGGGGCGCTCATCGTCATCGCGCTCCTGTTGAAGTCGCTCAAGACGATGGTCGACGTGGCCACGACGCTCTCGTTCCTCACCGCGCCCATTCTCTCCACGCTCAACCACAAAGCGATCACGGCCGAAGACGTTCCCGAAGCGGGACGTCCCCGGCCGTGGCTGAGGCGCATGAGCGCGCTCACCATCGCCTTCCAGGCGTGTTTTGCGCTCTACTACTTGTTCATTCGCTACGGCGGTTGAGCGGTCAGTCGAACGCGGGGCCCCAGGCGGTTCTGCTGGTGGGGTCGTTGGTCTTGTACGAGTAGTGGTGGGGCTTGAAGCGGCGCATGTTCGCGTGCCTCTCACACCACATCTGCTTGCCGAAGGTCTTCGAGCGCGTATCCAGGCAGTTGGGGCAAGGCGCTTCGATCTCGGGGACCTCGCCGACGTTCTGGTGGTCTTTCGGGCGCACCACGAAGACGGGGCAACGGGCCTTCTTGAGGATGGTGGAAGCCACCGAGCCCATGACGAGCCGAGAGACGCCGCGGCGCCCGTGGGTCCCGACGACGATGAGGTCGGCGTCGAGGTCCACCGCCAGCTGCACCACCTCGTTGGCGGGGGCGCCGACGCGGTAATGCGACATGAGGGTGATCTTCTTCACCTTGTGACCCACGATGGCGTTGAGGTTCTCGTGGGCTTGGCGTGCCGCGTCTTCGAGCTTGCCGAGGAGTTCCTCCCCGCGGGCCTGTCCCCCACGCGGGTCGTTGGCGTTGGCCTGGGCGGAGTCGGCGAATACGAGGTGAACCTCGGCGAGGTCGCGGTCGCTCGCCAACGCCATGGCGCCCGCGAGGGCCATGTCACCATCGGTTTCGAAGTCGACGCCGACGATGATGACGTAGGGGGTTTTGTCGTTCTTGAGTTGCTCCAACATGACGTTCGTCTCCTGCTCAGACGTGGGTCGGGGTCTCGAGGTCGACGGAGGTCTCTTCAGACTCCTCCTCGGCGGCCTCGGTGGGGGCACGGGTGGTCAGCACGGGGCACGGCGCGGCCCGAACGATGCGTTCGGCCACGCTTCCGAGCACCAGGTGCGAGAGGCCGCGGCGCCCGTGGGTGCCCATGACGACCATCCCGTAGGACTGGTTCTCGAGGCGCTCGAGGATCGAGTGGGCCACGTAGCCCGCCTCGACGAGAACGTCGACGCCCGCGCCGACCTCCTTTCCGAGCTCCTCGACGACCATGGCTTCGACCCGCTCGCGTAGGTCGGCTTCGAGGCTCGCACAGAACGCGTTGGCGTCACCCGCCATCCACCCGAGCTGAACCGGGGTGACGTTGGGCGCCGGCTCCCAGACGTGGAGGGCCTCGATCTTCGCCGGCAAAGCCTTGGCCAGGGTGGCGGCCTGCCGCAGGGCGGCGCGCGACGCGTCGGAAAAATCGACGGGAACCAGGATGCGTTGAATCGTGCTCATGGCGACCTCCTGACTCCCTTCCGAGCAAGCGCGATGCCATGCGCTAGGTGCCCGATCCTCGGTGTTTTGACGCTGAACCTGCATGCACCGATTGCGTTTTGCGGCAATTGCTGCGTACCTCTGTAAAACGCCAAAATGTTTGGGGGAGAGGCCGTCTTCGGAGCGAAAGTTCAGTGGCGGCGTAGGGGCTTGCGCAGAAATTGCGCTAAGGCGAGGTTCTAGCGATGGCAAAAGGGCGAATTCCCATTGGTACGGGACGTGCTCCCAAGAAAGCGATGGGCATCGATCTGCCCGAGCCCCGGGCCACCCCAAACCACCTCACCGACGAGTCACGCTTCGCCGAGATGAAGCGCTACGTGCGCTTCGAGGATGACGACGTGGCGCTCTTGAAGCGTCTCGGCGCGTTGGCACGTCCCGAGTTCGAGCGCATCGCGAGCGTGTTCTACGAGCGCGCGCGAGAACACGAGGGTGCGCACGACGTCTTCGTCGACGAGGCCCAGATCCAACGCCTGCACAAGGTGCAGGTCGCGTGGCTCGAGCGGCTTCTCAACGGGCCCTACGACGAGGCCTACGCCGAAGCCAGCCGGCGTATCGGCAAGGTCCACGTCGAGGTCGGTCTCCCTCAGCGCTACATGTTCATCGGCGTCACCTTGTTCCGTCAGGAGCTCTACCGCGTCGCCCGTGAACGCATGCCCGACGAGGTGGCGTCGGTGCAGGCCGCAGTCGGCAAGATCCTCGACATCGAGCTCGCCCTCATGAACGGGGCCTACCGACGTGCGCTCGTGGCGCGGGCGGAACGCATCGAGCGCGAGGCACGGGGCAAGGTGTTCGGCGCCATCGAGCGCTCGGGCCGCCGCTACCTTCGCGCGGTCGAGATCGCAGGCGCGATCATCATCGGTCTCGACGGAGCAGGTGGCATCCAGCTCTTCAACGACGAGGCCGAGCGTGTGACGGGCTACGTCTTCGAAGACGTGAAGGGCCGCTCCTTCCGCGACGTCTTCCTCCCCGTCGATGACCAGGAGGTCTTCGCCGGGTTGTGGCGCGAGGCCGCCGAAGCGGAGACGAAGGTGCTTCTGCCGTTCACCTGCGGGCTTCGGGTGCGGTCGGGCAAGGTCCGCACTGTGATGGGTCGGCTCAGCCGGGCTCCGGAGGAGGACGAAGAAGGTGAGGTCATCATCATCGTCACCGGTCGCGATGTGACCGATGAACGCGCCCTCGCCATGCGCGTGCGGCAGACAGAGCGTCTGGCCGCGGTCGGAACGCTCGCAGCAGGACTCGCCCACGAGATTCGCAATCCCCTCAATGGGGCGCAGCTCCACCTCACCTTCATTCAGCGCGCCATGGCCAAGGCGGGCGAGAGCAACCCCGACATGGAGGAAGCGGTGGGTGTGGTCCGGGGAGAGATCGACCGACTCTCTTCCCTGGTGAACGAGTTCCTCGACTTCGCGCGGCCCACGCGGATCGACCGGCAGCCCGTCGTGTTGCAGGAGCTGGTCACGCGGGTGAGCCGCCTCGTCGACGGCGACGCCAAGCAGAGCAAGCTCGAGCTCGACCTTCCGCAGAGCGACCTGGTCGCCCACGTCGACGCGGGCAAGATCGAGCAGGTCCTGCTCAACCTCATGCGGAACGCCATCGATGCCGCCGAAGAGAACGAAGGCGGGACCGTGGTCTGCGCCGTCTACCGCCGGCCGCGCGAGGCGGTGATCGAGGTGCGCGACGATGGCCCCGGCTTCTCCGCCGAGGCCCCCATCTTCGACGCCTTCTACTCCACGAAAGACAGCGGCACCGGAATGGGCCTGTCGATCTGCCATCGCATCGTCCAGGACCACGGAGGTTACATCCGCGCCACCAGCCGCCCGGGCGAGACCGTGTTCACGGTCGCGCTTCCCCTCCAAGACCCCACAGCCTCCTCAGCCTGAGGAACCAGAGAACAAGAAAGAAGGTAGACCATGGCCGAAGCCAACGACATCGGAGCACGCATCCTCGTCGTCGACGACGAAGAGGCCGCGCGCAAAGGTCTGCAAAAGCTGCTCAGCCTCGACGGGTTTCGGGTCGAGACGGCGCGAGATGGTGCCGACGCGCTCGACAAGGCCGAGCATTTCTCACCCGACGTGGTGGTCACCGATCTGAAGATGCCCGGCATGGACGGTCAGCAGCTGCTCGAGCGCTTGCACGAGCAGGATCCCGAGCTGCCGGTCATCGTGGTCACCGCCTTCGGTGACGTGCAAAGCGCAGTGAACGCCATGCGCGCGGGCGCCCACAACTTCCTCAACAAGCCCCTCGACTTCGACGCGCTGTCCATCTCGCTCGACCGGGCCCTCGAGAGTCGCGCCTTGCGCGCCGAGGCTGCGGCGCTGCGCCGACAGCTCAACACGAAAGAGGGCACGGGCTTCGGTGGACTCATCGGAAGCAGCCCGGCCATGCAGGACGTCTACCGGGTCGCGCGGCAGGTCGCGAGCGCGCGAGCGACGGTGCTCATCACCGGCGAGAGCGGCACCGGCAAGGGCGAGCTCGCCAAGGCCATTCACGAGCACGGCGACCGAAAGGACCAACCCTTCGTCACCCTGCATTGTGCGTCGCTCGCCGAGACCTTGCTCGAGAGCGAGCTCTTCGGTCACGAGAAGGGCGCTTTCACTGGGGCCGACAAGCGTCGAGAAGGGCGCTTCGAGGTTGCCGCGGGAGGTACCCTCTTCCTCGACGAGGTGGGCGAGATCGCACCGGCCACGCAGGTGAAGCTCTTGCGCGTGCTGCAGGAGAAGACCTTCGAGCGCGTCGGCGGCAACGAGCCGATCAAGGTCGACGTTCGCCTCATCGCGGCGACCAATGCCGACCTCGCTCAGGCCGTGCGTGACGGTCGCTTCCGCGAGGACCTCTACTACCGGCTCAACGTCGTGGCGGTCGAGATGCCGCCTCTGCGTGTTCGGGGAAACGACGTGCTGCAACTCGCCAACTTCTTCCTCGCCCGGTACGCGAAGGAGAATGGCAAACACGTCACCGGCTTCACCGAGGAGGCGCGGCACCAGCTCCTCAGCCACGCGTGGCCGGGCAACGTGCGCGAGATCGAGAATGCGGTCGAGCGCGCGGTGGTCATGGCGCAAGGCGAGCTCGTGGAGGCGCAGGATCTGCCGGGAGAGCTGGCTCCTGCACCTGCATCCGGGGTTCGCATTCCTGGGTCGAGCATGGCCGACATCGAAAAGCACGCCATTCTCACCACCCTCGATGCCTGCGGTGGCTCTACGGCCAAGGCAGCGGAAATTCTCGGCATCAGCGTGCGAACGATTCAATATCGGCTCCACGATTACGGCGTGGCCAAGCGACGCGACAAGCGGCGTGGCGCGCAGGCCTGACCGCGCTGGCACGTAGGATGCAATCCGGTTCTTCGTCGTGTCCCTTTGGGGGGGCACACGAAGGAGCCACATCCATGCCCGCACCACGCTCGACCATTCTGCTCGTCGACGACGACAGCCGATCCGCCCGCTTGCTCGCGCGCATGTTGCGCGAGGATGGCTACGACGTCGAGCTCGCCTTCGACGGGGCGACGGCCATTGCGCGACTCTCACGCGACCCGGTTCCGCAAGTCCTGCTGACCGACTTTCGCATGCCTCACGTCGACGGCAATGCCGTTGCGCAATATGCGCGTTCACGGGCCCCTGAGATGCCGATCGTCTTCATCACGAGCTACCCGGATCTCGTGCGGGTCGGCGACCTGTCGGAATCGACCATCGTGCACCCGAAGCCCTTGGATTACCGACGGTTGAGCCTCGAGCTGGCTGGCATCAGTTCTGCTGCCCAATAGCTTGACAGTCCGCGTCAAAGTGTTGGCGCAAGATCTGCGTAAGTGGCCCGCTGCCCTGCAGCACGTGCATCGAGAGCGGTCGTACCCAGGGGGTGATGCGCAGAAAGCGCCGCAGAATCAGCGGCTTAGGCTGAGGTCTCAAAGGTGGCACGGTCGATGCTGATGCCAAGCCCCAACACTCCCGGTCTCCCGACGTCGATGGACGGCGCGGCGCAACGACCGGGCACCTCAGACTCATGAGCACTGAAGTTGAGAAGTTCCGCTACGACGATGACATCGTCCGGAAGTTCGTCGGCGCCACCCTCTTGTGGGGCGCAGTGGCGATGCTGGTCGGTGTCATCATCGCGCTGCAGCTCGCGCTGCCGGCCGCCAACCTAGACCTCCCGTACACCACGTTCGGCCGGCTCCGCCCGTTGCACACCAACGCAGCGATCTTCGCCTTCGCCGGAAACGCGATCTTCGCGGCGGTCTACTACTCGTCGCAGCGCCTCCTCAAGGCGCGCATGTTCAACGACAAGTTGAGCAAGGCGCACTTCTGGGGTTGGCAAGGGATCATCGTCAGCGCGGCGCTGACCCTGCCCTTCGGCATCACCCAGAGTCGGGAGTACGCGGAGCTGGAGTGGCCCATCGACCTCGCCATTGCGGTGGTCTGGGTCATCTTCGCCATCAACTTCTTCGGCACCATTGCCAAGCGCCGGGAGCGCCACATCTACGTGGCCATCTGGTTCTACATCGCGACCATCGTCACCGTCGCCATCCTGCACATCTTCAACAACATCTGGATCCCGGCCGGCCTGACCAAGAGCTACTCGGTCTACGCCGGGGTGCAGGATGCCTTCATGCAATGGTGGTACGGCCACAACGCCGTCGCCTTCTTCCTGACCACGCCCTTCCTGGGGCTGATGTACTACTACCTGCCCAAGGCGGCGAACCGTCCGGTCTTCAGCTACCGGCTCTCGATTCTCCACTTCTGGTCGCTGGTCTTCATCTACATCTGGGCCGGCCCGCACCACCTCCACTACACGGCGCTGCCCGAGTGGGCTTCGACCCTCGGCATGATCTTCTCGGTCATGCTGTGGATGCCGTCCTGGGGCGGCATGATCAATGGTCTGCTCACCTTGCGGGGGGCCTGGAACAAGGTCGCGCGCGACCCGGTGCTCAAGTTCTTCGTCGTCGGCATCACCTTCTACGGCATGTCGACCTTCGAGGGCCCGCTCCTGTCCATCAAGAGCGTCAACTCCCTCAGCCACTACACCGACTGGACCATTGCCCACGTGCACTCTGGCGCACTCGGTTGGAACGGCTTCATGACGTTCGGCCTCGTGTACTGGCTGGCCCCGCGCATCTTCCAGACGAAAGAGATCTACTCGAAGAAGCTCGCCGAGGTTCACTTCTGGCTCGGCACCATCGGCATCCTCTTCTACATCGTCGCCATCTACGCGGCAGGCGTGACCCAGGGGCTCATGTGGCGCGCTTTCGACGAGTCCGGTCGGCTCGCCTACCCCAACTTCGTCGAGACGGTCACCGAGATCATCCCGATGTACTGGGTCCGCGTCGTCGGCGGCGTGATGTACCTCGTGGGCATGCTGCTCGCTGCCTACAACGTGTTCATGACCTGGACCAAGCGGCCCGAGAAGTACGACGAGCCCGTCATCGAGGCGGCACCCCTCGGCGAGGACACCGGTCCCGAGCACGCCCCCGAGCCCGAGCTCGCCAAGGCGGGCGGCATGTTGCCCTCGGCCTACAAGATCGCCTACTTCGTCGAGGCCAAGTGGCACCGCATCTGGGAGCGCAAGGTCTTCAAGTTCACGGTCATGACGACCCTCGCGGTCATCACGGCCTCGCTCTTCGAGATCATTCCGACCTTCCTCATCAAGTCGAACGTCCCCACCATTGCGTCGGTACAGCCCTACAAGCCGCTCGAGCTCTATGGTCGCGACATCTACATCGCGGAGGGTTGTTACAACTGCCACTCGCAGATGATTCGCCCCTTCCGTGCCGAGACGGAGCGCTATGGCGAGTACAGCAAGCCCGGTGAGTTCGTCTACGACCACCCGTTCCAGTGGGGCTCGCGCCGCATCGGTCCCGACCTCCACCGCATTGGCGGCAAGTACAGCCACATGTGGCACGTGCGTCACATGAAGAACCCGCGCGAGGTCGTCGACCTGTCGATCATGCCGGCCTACCCCCACATGTTCGACGATGACATCGCTTACGACGTCATTCAGCCTCGGGTCGATGCCATGGCCATGCTGGGTGTGCCCTACGGCGAGGCCGTCAACTCGGCCGAGGACATGGCGCGCCAGCAGGCGGAGCAGATTCGGCAGGAGATCCTCGCCGAGGGCGGTCCCGACCTGAAGGACAAGGACATCATCGCGCTCATCGCCTACTTGCAGCGATTGGGTACCGACATCTTCAAAACCCCACCCGAGGGCGACGGCGCGCAAGAGCCGACGGCCGCGGTCAACCACTGACGAAAGGACGAGTGAATCATGGGACTCAGTGGAATCATGGGTAAGGCCGGGCTGGAGATCTACGCCGAGGCTGGGCTCGTCATCTTCCTCGTCGTCTTTGCTGCCGTCGTGTGGAACACCTTCCGCAAGGGGCGCAAAGAGGAGCTGGAGGAAGCAGGACGCATTCCCCTCGACGACTTCGTTCCGGTCCACGAGCGACCCGGCAGTCAAGACGACGACGAGGTGACGTCATGAGTGAAAGCAACCCGAGTGAGGGCGCACGTGATGTCCTCATCGACGACCACAACTACGACGGGATTCAGGAGTACGACAATCCACTGCCCAAGTGGTGGACTTGGATCTTCATCGGAAGCTTCTTCTTCTCCGTCGGCTACTTCGTCCACTACGTCATGGGCAATGGCGAGGGGATCCACGACGACTACCAAGCGGAGATAAAGGACTTCGAACGGGCCGAGGAGAAGCGCCTCGCCGCCATGGGAGAGGTCAGCGAAGACGTGCTCGCCCAGATGGCGGCCAACAGCACGTCGGTGGCCAAGGGCAAGGAGACCTACAGCAAGGTCTGCACCCAGTGTCATGGCGACAATGGGGAAGGCAAGATCGGTCCCAACCTCACCGACAAGGCTTGGATCCACGGTGATGGCTCGCTCATGGCCATCTACCAGACGGTTGCCAACGGGGTGCTCGACAAGGGCATGCCCGAGTGGAAGAAGCAGCTGAGCGCGGGCGACCTCCGCAGCGTCGTCGCCTTCGTGGGCTCGATTCGGAACACCAACCTGCCCGGCAAGGAGCCGCAGGGCGTGGTTCCGGGAGAAGGTCCGAGCAAGCCAGGTCCCGAAACGGCGCCGACCAAGGACGGAGGCGCAGCGCCGCCGCCTACGGGGACGGCCGCACCCAGTGCGGGCACCGTTCCGACGACGGCCGAACCGAAGACCGGTACGGCGGGTTCAGAAGACCAGGGGAGCGAGTTGTAACGACTCCCCGGGCGCGGAGCGGGCGG
The DNA here is from genome assembly GCA_030426145.1 of Polyangia bacterium. Classification (GTDB taxonomy): domain Bacteria; phylum Myxococcota_A; class Polyangia; order Polyangiales; family Polyangiaceae; genus JAPYTK01. The sequence continues at coordinate 18,402 of JAUHZF010000026.1, read as the reverse complement.
CTGGGGAGCACGCCCGTTTCGAAGCCAACATCTAGGCAACGAAAGGAATCAGGGCATGTCCGATCCGTCACTGCTCAAGTCCGAGAAGCGGGTCCTCCCGACGCTCAACGACGACGGTACGCGTCGTTGGCTCAAGCCGAAGCACGCCGAGGGACGGTACGATACCGCTCGCAAGGTCGTGGGTTGGGGACTCATCGTCCTCTTCGTGCTGCTCCCCTTCTGGAAGATCGGCGGCCATCCCGCCATCTGGCTCAACCTCCCCGAGCGGCAGTTCGTCTTCTTCGGCAAGGTCTTCCTCGCCACCGACACCGAGGTGTTGCTCCTCGGGATGCTGTCGATCTTCATCACCATCTTTCTGCTCTCAGCCCTGCTTGGGCGCGTGTGGTGTGGATGGGGCTGTCCTCAGACGGTCTACATGGAGCTGGTCTACCGGCCGGTGGAGCGCTTCGCCGACAAGATGGCCAAGCGCTTCGGTCAGCGGTCGCTGGCGAGCACCTTCAAGTACCTCGCCTTTCTGCTCATCTCGATGGGCTTGGCCCACACCTTCCTCGCCTACTTCGTGAGCGTCGACGTGCTTGCGCAGTGGATGGTCAGCTCTCCTTTCGAACAGCCGGCGGCGTTCCTCATCATGGCGGGCACGGTCGGCCTGATGATGTTCGACTTCGCCTTCTTTCGCGAGCAGATGTGCACCGTCATCTGCCCCTACGCTCGACTTCAGTCGGCGCTGCTCGACAAACACTCGCTCATCATCGGCTACGACCGGAAGCGCGGTGAGCCCAGGGGCAAGGGTGCGACCAAGGAGATCAAGAAGAAGCTCCCCTTGCTCGAGCGACAGCACGGCGACTGCATCGACTGTGGTGCCTGCGCGGCGGCGTGTCCCACCGGCATCGACATTCGAGATGGTCTCCAGCTCGAGTGCATCGCGTGCGCGCAATGCGTCGATGCCTGCGACAACATCATGGATCGCATCGGTGCGCCGCGCGGGCTCGTTCGCTACTCGTCCCAGGCCATTCTGGAGGAGGGTGAGAAGAAGAAGCTCATTCGCGGGCGCACCGTGGTCTACCCCTTCCTCCTCGCGGGCCTGCTCGGCGGATTGGCCTTTGCCGTGAGCACCCACCAATCCACGGAAGTGAAGATGCTGCGCGGAACCGGCGCGCCCTTCACCGTGGAGGATGGAGTCGTTCGCAATCAGATCCGGATTCGGATCTCCAATCGCACCGAAGGTTCTCAGTCCTACGCCCTCGACGTCATCGGACCCGAAGGGACCACCCTGCTCGCGCCGGTGAACCCGCTCGCGGTCGAACCCAACGCGACCGAGAGTGCGCTCGTCTTCGTGCACGCACCTCAGGCGGCTTTCAAGCAGGGCGACCTCCAGGTGAAGATCATCGTCACCACCGACGGATTTCGCGAGGAGCGGCCCTTCCGCTTGCTAGGCCCGATGGGAACCGGCAACGTGAAACAGGGCAAGGTCCGCAGCTCTCCCCCCCGACTCAAGAAGTGAACGCCATGCTGAAGAAGATCAAAGAGAACGGTTGGCAATGGCCGATGCTCGTCGTGGCGATTCTCGGCACCAGTGTCATCGTCAACATCGCCGTCGTGATCCGCGCGAGTGCCGACCCGTCCTTCGTCATCGAGAAGAACTACTACGAGGATGCGCTCAACTGGGACATGTCCCAGGAAGCCAAGCGCAAGAGTGCGGCGCTCGGGTGGAACCTGGATGCCAAGGCGGCGATTCCTTCGGGGAGCCAGGACAAGCTCGCCCTCGAGGTCTCACTCGTCGACGCGTCGGGCAAGCCCATCGAGAACGCCCAGATCTACGTGAAGGCCTTCGCGGTCGCACGCAGTGGTGACATGGTCACGGGCAAGGTCCCGCCCAGCGGCGCGGCCTATCGGGCCGAGCTCGACAAGGCGACGCGCCCGGGGCTCTGGCAGCTGGACTTTCGCGTGCAGCGGGGCGGCGACGTCTTCGTTCAGCGCGTTCGCACCGACGTCTACGTGAGGTGACACGATGGAAGCCCTCTTCGTGACCGTGCTCGGAGCGAGCCTGGTGGGGAGCCTCCACTGCGCTGGCATGTGTGGTCCGTTGGTGGCGATCTACGCCGCGGATGCACCGGCCCAGGGCCGCCTGCGTGCGCATGGCGCCTACCATGGCGGCCGCCTCGCGACCTACGCGAGCCTCGGTGGCCTCGCCGGTGGTCTCGGGGGACTGCTCGACCTCGCGGGCACGCTGGTCGGCATCGCGACGCTGGCCGCGGTCGTGGCGGGGGCCAGCGTGGCCGCCTGGGGTGCGCTCAAGCTGCTCAGTCTCTACGACGACCGATGGTCTGGGTTCGGGGCTCCTCGTGGGGTGCAGCGGCTCGCGGGGCGGGTGCTGGCTCGCCTTCGAGCGTATCCGCCTTCACTTCGGGCCCTCGTGATGGGACTGAGCTCGGCGCTGCTTCCCTGTGGTTGGCTCTACGCTTTCGTCGCGGTGGCAGCCGGAGCCGCCAGCGTCACGGGAGGAGCACTGGTCATGACCGCCTTCTGGCTCGGAACCGTGCCGGCCCTGGCCGTGGTGGGAGAAGGGGTGCGCCGGCTCGCGGGTCCCCTCGCCAAGCGCCTCCCCGTCATCTCCGCGCTCGCGCTGATCGTGGTTGGACTGGGCACGGTCTGGATGCGGGTGGGGAAGACCGAGGCCATGGACCAATGGCTCGACATGGGCCGTGACCAGGCGGCGTCGCCGGCGGCCGACGAGGCCGTACCCGAAGAGCATCACTGTCACTGAGGTTCAGGCATGGCCACCGTCGCAGAGCGCCGCGTCACCGAGGACGCCCCCGTCGAGCGCTGCACCTGTGCGCACTGCGAGCTGCCGGTGCCCCCAGGACTCGTCGTCGACGGAGCTGAGCATCAGTTCTGCTGTGACGGCTGTGCGACGGTCTACGACATCCTCCATTCGAATGGGCTCACGGCCTACTACGACCTGCGCGATGAGGAGGAAGGGCGACAGCAGGCGACGACCACCGGTCACGCCTATCGCGAGTACGACGACCCCGCCTTCGCCGAGCGTTTCGTGGTGCCGGGTCCCGATGGCACGGCGAGCATCGACCTCTATCTCGAGGGGGTGCACTGTGTCGCCTGTCTGTGGCTCATCGAGCGCTTGCCCGAGCTCGCGAGCGGCGTGAGGGAAGCGCGGCTCGACATCACCCGGGCGGTCGTACACCTGCGGTGGGCCCCGGATGAGGTGCCCCTTTCGACGGTGGCGCGCTGGCTCGACCGGTTGGGCTATCCACCGCACCCCTACCGAGCGACGAGCCTGCAGGAGGCCCGCAAGCGGGAGGACCGCCGGTGGCTGATGCGCATGGCCGTGGCCGGGGCGACCGCGGGCAACATCATGCTCATGAGCTTTGCGCTCTACAGCGGTGCCTTCTTCGGGATGGCGGCCCGCTACGAGCAATTCTTCCGCTACGGCTCGATGCTGTTGGCGCTTCCCGCGGTGTTCTGGGCCGGTGAGCCCTTCTTGCGAGGGGCCCTCAACGCATTGCGCACGCGTACGGCGCAGATGGATCTGCCCATTGCGCTGGGGATCCTCGCCGGCTTCGCGTCGGGGGTGGTCAACACCGTGCGCGGGGCCGGCGACATCTACTTCGATTCCGTGGCCACGCTCATCTTCTTGCTGCTGGTCGGTCGGCGTCTTCAGCAACGACAACAGCGCATCGCGGCCGACGCGGCGGAGCTCAAGCACGCCCTCACGCCCCTTCACGCGCGTCGGCTCGACGAAGAAGCGGGCCACGTCGTCGACATCCCGGTCATGGCGATCGCCATGGGCGACCTGCTCGAGGTGCGGCCAGGCGAGACCTTCCCCGCGGATGGCGTCGTCGACGTGGGGGAGAGTCAGGTCGACGCAGCCGTCCTCACCGGCGAGTCGCGGCCGGTCGACGTCGCGCGCGGGGACGAGGTGCACGCGGGAACGGTGAACCTCAGCGGGCTCATCCACATGCGTGCAGAAAAGGCAGGGCTCGAGACCCGCGTCGGTCAGCTGATGGAAGCGGTCGAAGAAGCCGCGCGACGTCGCGCCCCCATCATGACCCTGGCCGACCGGATCAGCGGTTGGTTCGTGGCCATCGTGCTCACCCTCGCTCTGCTGGTCTTCGCCGGCTGGGCCACGGTCTCGGTGAGCGAAGGCGTCGACCGTGCGATCGCCCTGCTCATCGTGAGCTGCCCGTGCGCCCTCGGGTTGGCGACGCCTCTCGCCATCGCCGCCGCGCTCGGGCGGGCGGCACGGGCCGGGATCCTCATCAAGGGAGGCGACGTGCTCGAACGCCTCAACCGACCCTGCACCTTCTACTTCGACAAGACGGGCACCCTCACCGAAGGGGGCTTCCGTGTTTGGGCCTGGCATCAGCGCGACGCCGAAGAGGGGCTCGAGGCGCGGGTGGCCGGCATCGAGCGACACGCGACGCATCCGCTCGCGCGAGCGCTCGTCGCGCACGCCGAGGGAGAGCCCGAGGACGTTCCCTCGGCGAACATCGAGCACGTGATGGGCAAAGGGCTCATCGCGCGCCTCGACGATGGCCAATGGCGTGTCGGGTCGCCGGCCTGGGTGCCGACGGACGACGCTTGGAGCCAAGAGAAGCTCACGGAGGTCGTCGAGGCGGGGGCGACGCCGGTCGTGGTCTCGCGGGACTGCGAGGTGGTTGCGGTCATCGGCCTCAGCGATGCGTTGCGCGAGGACGCGACGTCGAGCCTGGCGACCCTTCGCGCGTGGGGCCACGAGGTCGAGGTCTTGTCCGGTGATCATCCCGCGGCGGTGCGACGCACCGCAGAGCGCCTCGGCGTCGACCGAGCGCGTGGCGGGGCTACCCCAGAGGACAAGCTCGCGGTCGTCGAGGCGAGCACGCGGCCTGCGGTGATGGTCGGCGATGGCGTCAACGACGCGGCGGCGCTCTCGTCGGCCGCCGTCGGTGTGGCCGTGCACGGTGGGGCCGAAGCGAGCCTCGCTGCGGCCGACGTCTTCATCACGCGCGAGGGCGTAGAGCCCGTCGTCGACCTCGTGAGCGGCGCGCGCCGCACGATGGACGTCATTCGGCGCAATCTCATCTTCTCGCTGCTCTACAACGTCGCAGGCGTCTCGCTCGCCGCGGCGGGGATCATCGGGCCGCTCGGTGCGGCCGCACTCATGCCATTGAGCTCGCTCACGGTCGTGGCCAGCTCGTATCAGGCGCGCACGTTCAAGAAGCCCCGGAGGTAGTCATGGAAGTCCTCTTCATCGTCGTTCCCCTCGCACTCGTCGTCGTCGGCGCCGCCGTTGGTGCTTTCGTCTGGGCCACCCGACGTGGCCAATTCGACGACCTCGAAACGCCCGCCATGCGCATCCTCACCGACGACGTCGGCCGGCGCTGACGTCAGCGGCCTGCTCGCGCCAACAGCCCGGGGAGGAGCCGCTCGACGGTGTCGACGATGGCGACCGTCTTCGGGTCGAGCTCCACGTTGACCTGCGGCTCGGCACCCGCTTCACATCGTTCCGTCTTGGCCCCGAAGTTGGTGAGGCGAAGGGTTTCGGGGATGAGGTGCACGTCGAAGCGTGCGGTATCGGCGTCGACGTCACCCACGGTGAGGCTCGAACCGTCGAGGGCGATGAAGCCCTTGTGCTGGATGTACTTCATCCAGGCGGGGTCGACTTGCAGAGTGAGGCTGACCTCCTGACCCTCGCGCTTGGCTGCCACGATACGACCGGTGCCGACCACGTGGCCCGAGACGTCGTGGCCACCGATCTCGTCGCCGACGCGTACGCTGCGCTCTACGCTCACCGTCTGGCCCGCTTCGAGGGTGTCGAGGGTGGTCTTGTTCAAGGTCTCGACGATGGCATCGAAGGTGGCGATACAGCGCTGCCCGTCGTCCTCGAGCTCCACCACCGTCTGGCAGCAGCCGTCGATGGACACGCTCGCGCCGAGCTCGAGGCCGCGCCCATAGGCACCGAGGTCGACGCGGTACCGCAGCAGGTCCGGGGAGCGTGCGGCGTCGACCACCGCGAAGGTGCCTCGTGTGATCCCGGTGAACATGGCCGCGTACCTTGCCACGCTCCCTCGGGGTTGTCAGGCGGTTGGACCTCCGGCCGCGGCCTGGGCACCATCGCTACGAGGTGAGCTACGTAACCCCCAACCCCGATGCACCCGACCCCGGCCTCCAGCGTCGGGTGAGTCTGGCGCTCGGAGGCATCACCACGCTCCTGGCCGTCTTCCTCGTCTACGCCCTCGCGGAGGCAGCGGTACAGGGGGCGCGCCTGCCCGTGGCGGCCTACGTGGCCCACGCGATGGGGCTCGCGGTCATCGCCGTCGCCACCGCCTACGTGTGGCGAGGGCAGCGCACGGTGGGGCAGATCTATCGCGCCGAGGGACTCGGCGTGGTCGTGACCGGCGCCATGGTCTGCGTCATGACGTCGTTCACCCACATCGGATATCGGCCGGAGCTGACGGCGCTGCTCGGGCTGACGATTATCCTCGTGGGACGAAGCGCACTCGTGCCGAGCACGCCGGTGCGTACGGCGGTCATCGCCGCCTTGCTCGGGGGGCCGCTCGGCGCCGTGAGCTGGACGTCGTACGTCGGGTACACTCCGCCCCTCGCCGGCTACCCTTCGATGAGTCCGAGCGGGGTGACCTTCTACATCCTGCTGTGGTGGTTGGCGGTGGCCGCCATGGCGGTGGCGATCTCCCACGTCATCTACGACCTGCGCCATGCCGTGGACCGTGCCGAGCGTCTGGGGCAGTACGCGCTCGAGGAGAAGATCGGTGAAGGCGGCATGGGGCGCGTGTATCGCGCTCGGCATGCCATGTTGCGGCGACCGACGGCGATCAAGCTGCTCGTGGCTACGGGAGACCAGCAGCTGGAGCGATTCGAGCGAGAGGTACAGCTCACCGCGGGGCTGACCCATCCGAACACCATTGCGATCTACGACTACGGCGCGACCCCGGAGGGGCTCTTCTACTACGCGATGGAGTACCTCGATGGACTCGACCTCGACGAGCTCGTGGAGGTGGACGGGCCGCAGGCGCCGGGCCGGGTCATCCACATCCTCCGCCAGGTCTGTGGGGCGCTCGACGAGGCGCATCGAGCCGGGCTCATCCATCGCGACATCAAGCCGGGGAACATCATCATTTGTGCGCGCGGTGGCGTGCCCGACGTAGCGAAGGTGCTCGACTTCGGACTCGTGAAGTCGATCGATCCCGGTGCGGATGTTTCCGTCACCTCGACCGATACTTTGGTAGGTACGCCGCTCTTCATGGCGCCCGAGGCCATCAAGAACCCCGAGGCGGTCGATGAACGTTCCGATCTCTATGCCCTGGGCGCGGTGGGCTATTGCCTGCTCACCGGTGAGCCACCCTTCGATGGAGAGACGGTGGTCGAGGTCTGCGGCCATCATCTCCACAGCGAGCCCATGCCGCCTTCGCAGCGACGTGAGGGCATCGCGGCCGACCTCGAAGCCGTCATTCTGGCCTGCCTCCAAAAGGACCCCGAAGCACGGCCCGATTCCGCGCGTGCATTGGCCGCGTCCCTCGACGCTTGTGGCGATTCGGGCCGGTGGTCCGTGGAAGAAGCGCGACGCTGGTGGTCTCGACAGGAGCCGGCCACTACGCGTCGCGCGCGCGCGGAGAGCACGACCACGCCCAACCGCGAGACCCTGGCCATCGACCTCGACGGGCGCGGAAGCTCGATGCGCTAGTTTCCTTTGCGGCGTCGCTGGGCCCGCTGGGTCGCTCGGATGTGCTTGCTGAAGTTGCGCTCGTGCTCGCGCTGTTGCTTCTGGTTGCGGCGCCGGGCGTTGGCTTCGGCCTCGCGTTGAAGCTGCAGGTAGCTCTCGAAGCGCGCGTAGGAAAGACGGCCGTCGTCGAGGGCAGCTTCGATCGCGCATCCCGGCTCACCATCGTGCTGGCAGTCGGAGAAGTGGCACGCGGAAGCGAAGGCTTCGACGTCGCCGAAGGCGCGGTCGAGTCCATCCCCATCGAGCCAGAGAGCGAGCTCACGCATGCCTGGGTTGTCGACCAAGAGGCCACCGCCGGGGAGGGCGATGAGCTCGCGGTGGGTGGTCGTGTGACGCCCGCGATCGTCCCCGGACCGCACGTGGCCCGTCGCCATGCGGCTTCGCCCGAGCAGATGGTTGACGAGGGTCGACTTTCCGGCGCCAGAAGAGCCGAGGAGCGCGACTGTGGTACCCGCCTCGACGTGGCGGGCCGGAAGCTCGGGGGCCACGCCATCGACCACGTCCACGGCGGCGATGGCCACCACGCCTTCGTAGGTGGCCACCTCGCGACACGCAGCGACCTTCGCTTCGACGTCGCTGGAAGCCGCGGCCTTGGTGAGCAGCACCACCACCTCGACGTCGGCGTCGGCACACAGCGCGAGGTAACGTTCGAGGCGTCGCACCTTGAAGTCGCCGTCGAGACCCATCACCACGAACACGCGGTCGATGTTGGCGGCGATGACCTGGCGCTCGGTCGATGTGCCGGCCGCCGCACGGCATAACGTGGTGCGACGTTCGAGCACCCGCACGACCTGGGCCGCGTCCTCGTCGAGCACCACCCAGTCCCCCACCACGAGCGGCGGCGTGCGGTGACGGCGGGGGATGTGGGCGACGACGGGGCCGGACGCAGTAAGTGCCTCGAGGCGGGCGTGGTCGACGCGCGTGACGCGGGCAGGGACCAGATTCGACGTGTCATCGTCGAGCTGGCGCGAATGGAAAGAGGACAGGCCCAATGCGGTGAGGGCCGAAGAATCGGTGTTCATCTGACGAGCTCCTGGGGCGCCATCGGCGCCGGGAAGCGAAATGGATGACGGCCCGGCCGCGTAGGCGTCGGGCGCGAGATGCATCTGAACCCGCGCGGATGCCCTACACGGGCGAGCGCGGGTCTCGTCAGGCGTCAGTGAACATGAGCCTTGAAGCTACGTCTCCGCGGAGACCTTGGCAAGGCCTCCAGCTCGAACCTCGTCCTCAGCTCGCGGACCGCATGGGCTCGGCCGCGGGGCGCCCCGAGACGCGTCGCCGCAAGGTGAGGCGAGCGGGCACGCCATCGTGGGGAGCCATGGTGATGTTGCGCCGCACCGGCCGTGGAGGCACCGGAGACGCGAGGCTCACGTCGTAGCGGGACAGCAGTCGACCGAGCACGATCTTCATCTCGAACTGCGCGAAGGCTGCGCCCACACATCGACGATGACCGCCCCCGAAGGGCAGATACTCGAAGGGCCCGTAGCTCTTGTCGAGGAATCGGTCGGGGTCGAATCGCTCGGGCTCAGGGAAGACCGCCGGGTCGTAGTGGGCGAGCACCATGCTCGGGCTGACGACGGCGCCGGCCGGCAACGCGTCGTCGCCCAACTGCATCGGCTCCTTCAGCAGGCGGAGCGACTCGGTGAGGATGGGGTGGCGCCGAAGGGTCTCCTTACACACCGCGTCGAGGTAGGGGAGCTTGGCGATGGCTTCCGGGTCGGGGTCGTCGCCGAGCCCATCGATTTCGTCGCGCAGCTTCGTCTCGACCTCAGGGTGACGCAACACGGCGTCGATGGCCCACGAGAGCGAAAGAGCGGAGGTCTCGTGGCCCGCCACCACCAACGTGCGCAGCTCGTCCGCGAGCTGGGCGTTGCTCATCTGTCCGTCGTCTTCGTAGCGGGCGGCGAGCATCATCGACAGGATGTCCTCGCCCGGGTCCTTTCGGCGCCGTTCGATCTGGGCGTCGAGCATCACGTTCACCTCCTCGAAGCGGTCGAGGAAGCGGGCGAAGGGGCTCAGTCCTCCCAGCCGCCGCTGCAAGAAGGGCATGAACAGGAAGGCCGGGTGGATGGCCTCGATGAGGGAGACGATGGTCTCGGCGTAGTCCTGGGGGTTCTGGTCGTCGCTCACCCCGAACACGGCGCGGAGGATGACCTCGAGGGAGATGGCCTGCATGGCGTCGAGCAGTCGATGCTCGCCCCCGTCGTCGAGGGTGGCGAAGCCCGTGTCGGCAGCGGTGGCCATGGTCTGCGCGTAGGCGCGCATGCGCGCCCCATGAAAGGCCGGCATCATCAGCTTTCGCTCGCGACGATGCGGTTCTCCCTCGAGCGTGAAGACCGAGCCGGTTCCTACGAGGGGACCTACGGCTTCGACCCCAAATGGCGCATAGATGCGGTGGTCGGCGCGGAAGATGGTCTCGATGAGGTCGGGGCGCCCGGTGATCACCACGTCGCCGTTGATGGCGCGCACGGTGAAGGGATCGCCGTATCGCTCGCGCCAGAGGGGAAAGTACCGATGGGGCTGGGCGAGCAGCTGGTAGGTGGTGAGGATCTTGGGCGTGCGGGGTCCTGGTGGGAGCATGACGCCTCCAAGTTGCGCCTGACCTCCCTATGGTGCCATGGCGTGATGCGCCGCATCGATGTCGATCCGCGCCAAGCCGCCGGTCACGCCTGCGCCCGCCGCCACTGCTGGGGCGTGGAGCCGGTCCAACGCCGGAAGTTGCGAAAGAAGTGGGCGGGGTCGGCATACCCGAGGAGGTAGGCGATCTCGCCCGCGTGGCGTTGGGGGTCGCGCAAGAGTCGACACGCTTGCGCTTGCCGATGAACGTCGAGCTGCTCTCGGAACGACGTCTCCTCGGTGGCGAGACGGCGCTGGAGGGTGCGCGCGCTCATCCCCATGCGACGCGCGACCTCGGGGGCGGTGGCCTCCCCGGCGGCGAGCGCGTGACCGAGCGTGTCGTGGAGGCGCTGTAGCAAGGGCGACGCGGGCGCTTCGGTGATGCTCTCGCGTTCGTCGAGCAGCTGTGCCGCGAGCTGCTCGAGGTAGCGCGCGACGTGGGGGTTGGCGCCGGGCATGGGGCGGTCGAGCACCCCCGGGTCGAAGGTGACGCCGTCGTATTCGGCCTCGAAGCGGACGGGACAGGAGAAGAACTCGGTGTACAGCGCCTCCGGATGTCGTCGCCGGTGCTGGAAGGCGACCTCACGCAGAAAGTCGGACGTCTCCATGGTCACGCCGAGCGCCTGCAAGCTCAGCCTCACCGTGGCCGAGATGATGAGCTCGACCGGCTCGCCCAGGGCGTAGACCTGGGGCTCGTGCTCCATCGCCATGCGGTAGCCCGCGTCGACCTCGCCCACCACCAGCCGCATGTAGGGGTCGGAGAGCGATAGGTAGCGCTGGACGTGGTTGATGGCCTCCGAAGCGGTAGGGGCGGCCAGGCAGAGCTGGCCCATCAGACCATAGAGCTCGAGGCTCTGCATGGCGGCGTAGCGCAGGCCCAGCGCCTCACCGGGAAATCGATCGACGAGGAGCTGCCAAACCCCGATCAGGCTCTGGTAGGGCACCTGGCCATCGGGGTCGACGAGGTCGTCCTCGGCCACGCCCGCCGCTTCGAGCAGCTCGTCCCGCGGGAGGCCTTGGACCATGCCAAAGCCAACCACGCCCCCGAGGATGGCGGAGAAGATCTGCGACATCGGTGCCCATCATAGCCGTACCGGTGTTGGCTCGCCCAAAGGCGCGAACCGGGATAGCCTGGAGTCAGGCATGAGCAAGCGACGTGTTTTCTTGAAAGTGCTCGGCGTCGGCGCGGCCGCCATTCCGGTGGCCTGTGGCGAGGACGAGGGCGAGCAGACGGGACAGGGCGGCAGCGGAGGCCAAGGTGGTGCTGCCATGGCGTCGTCGAGCTCGTTCGGCCCCATCACCACGACGACCACGAGTGGCGGCTCCGGAGGCGCGCCCCCCGAGAACCTCGTCGAGATCGGACTGACGCAGGACTTCACGTTCGGCGCGCTCACGGGGCGCCCCCAGCTCCGTTTGCTCGTCGGCTACGACGCAGGCGGCTTCTACGCGATGACCAGCCGGTGCACCCACAACAACTGCGACATGCTCGAGTTCGACAAGGGCGAGATCACCTCGACCGGCGTGAACTGCTCGTGTCACGGCTCCGAGTTCAACCTCGACGGTGAGGTGTTGCAGGGGCCGGCCACCCAAACCCTCCGCCACTATTACGTGTGGGTCTCGGACAACAACCGCGTGTACTACGACCCCGACATGCAGGTCGATACGATGTTCCGGGCGCCCGTTCCGGACTGATTCGGTCAGCTGCGGGCGCGCAGCTTGTGGGCGAGGTCGTGTCCGAGGATGAGCTGCATGCCCGAATGCACCTCGGGGCGGCGAGCGAAGAGCTCGCGCAGCGCCGCGCACGACCACGCCGCATAGCGTGTGGTGCCCTTGGCCCATGCGCTGGCGGAGGTGGGCTCGCCGGTGAGGAAGCTCATCTCCCCGACGAAGCGGTCTTCGCCGAGATGGGCGACGGGTCGCTCGTCGACGACGATGCTCACCTCGCCTTCGCAGATGAGCAAGAGCTCGCCGAGCTCTTCGCCCTGAGCCAGGAGCTTGCTCTGGTCGGTCGCCTCCCGGAGGTCGGCGAGCGCGAGGAGGTCGAGAAAGGCGCGTGGTTCGAGGGCGTGGAAGACACGGTCGTGCAAACGACGTTCGAACTCCGTGAAGCGCACAGGGCGCCGCTCCATCAGCAGACGGTAGATCTGCACGAGGTTGATGATGGTGAAGACGCCGTTCCACGCGAGCGGAACCCAGAGCACGTCGGCCTCGCCGTAGAGGAAGTAGGGGACGAGGGTGACGCCCGCGAAGATGCTCAACAGCCTCAGCCAGAGGATGTCGCGGACGAGGAACGACAGAAGGATGAGGACGTTGGCGAGATGGGCGAAGGCTTGCATCGACGTTCTCAGATCACGGGGTGCGACGACACGCGGGCCGCCTCGACGAGACCCGTGCTCAGCGTGGTGACGGCGGCGGTGACGATCGGGGCCGCAGGGACCGGCTCGGCCGCCACGCGGGCCTGCCGGAAGAAGACCACGGTGCGACCGCGCAGAAGCACCACCCCCCCGGATTGCAGGACGTCGCCCTCCTTGTGGCCCGACGTGTAGCCCATGCCTCGAACCACCACCTCGCGGGCGAGGGCCGAGGGCCCGAAGACACGCCACGCCGACCGAGAAAGACCAGCTGCACGGTGGGCGCCGGCTTGGGGGTCGGTGAAGGCGCGGAGGGGGTAGCCGTCGAGGCGTTGGCGTTCGAGGAAGGCCGCGAGATGATGGGGCTCTCCACTCCCGAGCAAGACCGTCTCGAGGCCGAGCTCGTGGAGCGAGGACAGGTGAGGGACCAGCACGTCGAGCTGCTGTGCGCATCCCGTGCACCCGAAGTGGCGCAGGAACACGAGAAGCGTTGCGACATCGCCGAGCACCGTTTGGAACGTTTGTGCCCCGCCCTCCGCGTCGAGCACCTCCACTCCGAGGAGCTCGGAGGGCACTTCAGACCCGATTTCAAGTGTCACCGCGCGATCCTACCAGGCCCGTCTCGACGTGGTCCGATCGTTGCAGTGCGACGTGTGACGTGTTGAACCTGCAAGTGATGACGACGCGACCACGACGCGCCAGCCTCGGGTTGGCAGCGTGCCTGCTGGCCAGCACGCCCGGTCTCGCCCTGGCCCAAGTGCCCGAACCGGAAGTCGAGCATGCGCCGGAGGAAGCCATCGACGACCCTGCGCCCGACGCGCCCGACGGGGCCTCAGAGGACGTCCAGGAGGATGGCGAATCGGGTGACCCGCCGGACGTCGAGCCAGGCGCGGCAGAGAACTACGGCGTCGAACAAGGTGCCGCCCAACCGGCCGACCCCGATCCGCTCTCAGCGGTCATGCCTGCGGTTGGCGGAGAGCCCTTCACGCCGGCCAAGCTCGCTCCGGCGACGTCGGCGCCGCTGCTTCCCGAAGAGGTGCCCCCAAAGGCACTTCCCAACGCGGGCTACGACAACGGCTTCTTCATCCAGACCGACGACGGCAAGTACCGGCTCGTCATCGGCGGCCGCGTCACGGCCCGTCTCCAGATGTCGGGGCAGGAGCTCGACGGCGTCGCCGGGGTCACGCCGTTGCAGGACCGCATCGCATTCTCCATTCCGCGGGCCTGGATCAAGCTCAACGGCAACCTCTTCACCCCCGACCTCACCTACCGGGTCTACGTCGACTTCGGAAGGGGCGGGGTGCCCGAGCTCTTCGACGCCTTCGTGAACTACCGCTTCGTCGACGACTGGCTCGAGGTGCGCGTGGGTCAATGGCGCATGCCGTGGACCCGTCAGTTCATCAACAACATCCCCTGGATGTCGTTTCAAGAGCGCTCGATCCTGATGAACCCCTTCGATGCGGGACGGGACATCGGGCTGGCGTTGCACAACGGCTACGACGGGGCCGCGCCCGCTTTCGAGTACGCGGTCGCGCTCGTCAACGGCAACGGGATCACCGCCGTCTTCGACACCAGCGATCCGACCCTCACGACCGCAGATGCGACCAACGTTCCCACCCGCTTCGACCCGAGCCTCATCATGCGTGCCGCGTACAACCACAATGGGGGGACGCGCTACCGGGAGATCGACATCAAGGCCGACGGCTTCCGCTTCTCCCTCGCGGCGGGTTCTAAGTTGCGCTTCGAGGCCAATGACGACGACGACGGCTATGCCGCCTTCGGGGTCGACGGTGCGCTGCACGCCTGGGGTTTCTCGGCGGTGGCCGAGTTGCTGGTCCGACTCGATCAGGATGGGAACCGCTGGGACGACATGGCCTACCAGCGTCTCGGGTTCACGGGGCAGGTGGGCTACACCATCGAGAAGATGCTCCAGCCATCGCTCCGCTACAGCCACCTCGACGAGCACGGGGGCGGAGACCGCGACGCGTTCATCGGCGGCTTGACCGTGCTCCCGTTCGAGAACCCGCTCTTTCGCGTGATGGTCGAAGGTGGGGCCGTGCTCACCGACCTCGACCCGGGGACGCAGACCGACTGGCTGCTGCGACAGCAGGCGATCATCGATTTCTGAACTTTCTCGGGCGCGACCCTCAAGTTCAAGCGGCGGTGGCCGTTCCACGGAGCGTATGGCCATGCGCACCATCGTCCACCCCCGGGAGAGCACCCCGGCCGCGGACCCCGCGACGAAGCTCCTCGATGTCTTCCGACGCCCGAGCTACCGGCCCCCGCGTTTGCCGCGCGTCGGCTTGGCGTTGATGGAGCAGAGTCGTCGTGCGGACGCCGATCCCACCGGTCTCATCCAAAGCGTAGAACGGGACCCGGGCCTCACCATAGACGTACTACGTCTCGCCCATGCCCCGGCTTATGCCGGTAAGCCGGGCGTCGCGTCGGTGAAGCAGATCCTGATGCGCCTCGGGAGCGAGGCGCTCAACGAGCTCGTGCTGCAGGCTAGCATTGCCCCCGTCTTTCGCGTGAAGGGCTACGAGGAGCCGTCGCACGCGCTTTGGCTGCACTCTCTCGCGACCGCGCACATCACACGTATCGTCTGCCGTCAGACCGCGCTCGACGAAGGCTATGCATTCATCTGTGGCCTGTTGCACGACGCGGGGATCGTCGCGGCGCTGGCCGAGGTGGCGAAGGGCGACGCGCCCCCCTTCGAGGAGATTGGGCCCGCCATTCAGTCCGTGCACGACGAGCTCGGGGCGACCGTGGCGCGTCATTGGCGCTTGCCCATCGACGTGGCCTACGTGCTCCAGTTCCACCACCATCGTGATGCCCAAGCTCGGCGGCATCCGATGGCGGCGGCGGTCTGTGTGGCGGACCGTCTCGCGGTTCAGCTCGGCTTCGGCTACGGCGACGACGACATGACCATGCTGCCGCGCGCAGCCAAGGTGCTCGGCCTCACGCCGGCCGTGATCAAGCTACTCCGCCGCCAAGCAGAGCCGGTCGTCGCCGACATCGCATGATCAGTCCGACTCGCTCGCCTCTTCCTCGCGCTTCTTCCGCTTGAGGTAGATGGTGATCGGGACCGCGAAGACGAGGGACACGATGAGGGTCACGACCGCGACGATGGCCAGCACCCCGAGGAAGACGACGAGCATCTTGCCCTCGAGCCACCGGAGGATGAGGTCTTTGACGAAGTCCTTCCAGTCGAGGCTGAGCGCGAGATCACCGGTGAAGCCCGCCGTGAGTGCCGACGCGGGGAACATGACCAGCAAGCCCGCCGTCTTGCGGAAGGCGAGCAACAAGGCCGCGAGGCCGAAGGCGCCCGCGAGGCTGTAGGCGATCGGTGCAGGGAGCGCCCAGTCCGAGACCAGCAACAGCACCGGCACCGCAGCCACGCTCATGATGACGCCCGCGCCGAGGGCGCGACCGTAGGTGCCGCCGTCGCGCCAGATGTCCCCTTCGTAGGTGCCGCCGTCCATGTGGCGCGCCATGCGGCGCCCGAAGAGGGCTGCGGTGACGAGCGCCGACAGCACCGCGAAGAGGGTGAGGCTGGGCGACCGCATTCCGGCGAGGGTGAAGGCCCCGAACTGCAACAGTCCGCCGATGCTTCCGCCCAGCGCGAGCAGGCGCGCCCAGAACTGCTTCTTGGCCACGCCGACGGCAGCCACCACCAGGGTGACCCCGAAGAAGGCGAACATCGCCTTCCTCTCGACGGTGTAGGCCATGCCGACGCCGGCCAGCTCGTAGACGGCAAAGGCCAGGAGCGTGGCGACGGCCAGGTAGCGCCGAAGGTCGAGAAGACGCGTCATGCCAAGGAGGATAGCCCGTCGTGCCGCCTTCGGCCCGTCGCGGTGCTGCCGAGGCGTGCTACGCGCCGTCTTCGTCGCCGCCGGAAGTCTGCTCGGGGCGATTGGAGGGCTCCCACGTGCGATTCTGATTGCGCTCGTTCTTCTTGCGGAAAGCGGCGTCGACGTCGATGTCGAGGCGGTTGGCGATGGCGCAGAGGTAGTTGAAGACGTCGACGATCTCCTCCGCGACGTGCTCGCGCGCGGCCTCCTGACCGGCGGGGTTCTCCTTGGAGAAGTACTTCTCGTGTTTGCGGATCGCCTTGATCAGCTCGCCGAGCTCTTCGGCGATGAGGAAGCCGTTGTGGATGAGGTCGACGTCGAGCCAACCGTGCATCTCCTCGAGTTGATGGATGTACCGTTGGTAGTCGGCCATCGTGGCCTTCTCGGGCAACTCGATGCGCGCCATGAGGATCTCCTCTACGGGGTTTGTCGGCAGGCGATGTCGCTGAGGTTGCCCTGGAACCAGGTCTGGAGGCACTGGTCGCCGGGGCTGTCGACGAGCCACACCTGCCCACCCTTGTGGGCCTCGCGCAGGCTCGCCTTGCGGATGACCGTCAGCTCGGTGGGGGGCTTCTCGCCGGCGACCACCTCCGCGATGATCTCGGGCTGGAGTGCGCAGAGGGACTGGTAGGTGCCCTGGCGCTCGAAGACGGTCGTGGTTTCGCCGCCCGTGACGAGGGTGCCGGTGCCGGTGGTTGCGCCACCCCCGGTGCCGGCGGCGCCGCCTCCCGTGGTGGTCGGGTTCACGCCCCCGCCGGGCCGGCGAAGACCATTGCGGCCGAAGACGATGAAGCTGCGCTCGGACTGACCGTGGCAGTCGAGGCTGCCGCACTTTCGTTCCAGCACGGCCGACACCTCGGAGAACTCGGCCTCCACGTAGTCGGGGCAGGCGGACGCGACGGGGTCGGGTTCGCCCACGCAGCCCGCACCCATGACCACCGCGCCCGCGATGGCCACGCCGAAGTAGACCAAGCCGAGCCGCTTCACGGCACTCTCCCCGGGCAGCTGGGGTCGGGGGTCACCGTCGACATGCCGCTGTCGTAACAATAGATCCAGCCGGGAGAGTCCACGCTGGGAAAGCCGTCGTGGCAGCCGGCGCAAGCGCCATCCCGGTGGATGAGGGTGTCCATCACACCGCCGCCGCCGTCGGGGCAGGTGATGGAGGTTCGCAGCGGGAAGGCTGGGTTCTCCCACTCGTCGCGCGTGATGTAGAAGTTGCCGACGCAGTTGGTGGTGACGTTCCTGAACTCATCGAGCTTGTCGACGACGATGACGGTCGCGTTGGCGACCGGGATCTTGTCGTCGGGGGTCGCGAAGATGGTTCCGGCCACTACCATCTCAGGCTCCGTCCCTCCCTGGCTGTCGTGACAACGTAGGCAGGGTTGGCCGGGGCGGTGGAACTCACCGCGCTCGACGTCGGGGAGCTCGGGGCCGAGCTCGTCACGCTCCTCGCTCCGCACGGGGCTTCGACAAGAGAGCAGGACGAGGGGCAACAGGATGGCGATGTGGCGTTTCATTCGGCCTCCACCTCCAAGGAGAGCAGACCGAAGCCGCCGAGGCGTTCGGTGCGATAGAGATGATCGAGCCAGCGGGTGTAGATAGCATCACCGCTGAAGGTGAGGGATGGGGTCTTGTCGCCGAGCAGGACCCGAATGCCGGCGCCGCCGGTCACGCCGACGAGGGGACCCATCTCGCGATCGCCGGTGCGGAACTCGGGAAGGGCGAGTGGTGTGCCGGCGGAGGTGGGCTCGACGGTGTAGCCGAGCTTCCAGAACCCGACCGATGACTGAGCGTGCACGCGGAGGTGGGGCCAGAAGCGGATCTGCTTGGTGATGTCCCACGGCAACAT
>JAUHZF010000338.1 GCA_030426145.1 Polyangia bacterium | reverse complement strand
CGCATGAAGAGGGTGACCACCGCCTCCTGCGGGATCTTCGGGTGCTCGCTCGCCTCGTGCAGCGACTGCATGGCCTCGGCCCAGAGCTGCATGTTGTCGCCAGCGGCGCGCTCGAGGTCTTCGGCGAACTGCTCGTTCTGAACGTCCTGCGCGAGAGCCTGGGCGAAAGCGAAGACGGCCTGGTCCGGCTCGTCGAGCGGGCCGGCGTAGATGTGGCCGATCTTGTTGAGCGCGAGGGCGCGGCTGCTGTGAGACTCGTGGTTCTCCCCGATCTCGAGGAGGTGCTCGACGAGCTCTTCGAGCTTCTCTTGGGCCTTGAGAGCCCCTTCGTAGCCGTTCTGGGCGACCTCGTCGTCGGGGGCGAGGTCGAGCAGCCAGCGGTAGATCTCCTCCGCCTTGGCGTGGTCCTTGAGCTTGTTGTCGAAGAGTCGTGCGGCTCGGAAGAGCAGGCTCTTCTTCTGTTCGACGGCACGGTCGCGGGCCGCCTCGGCCTTCATCTCGGCCACGGCGCCGGACGACTCTTCCGCGCGTGCGGCGCTCGCGGCGTCTTCAGGGTCGAGCAGGTCGGCGGCCATGAGGAAGGCGTCGGCCACCTGCCGGGTGTCGGCGCCCCGGTCGAGCATGAGCTCGAGGCTGATGGCGGCTTCGCCGTCGGTGGGGTCGGCTACGAGCAAATCGATGGCGTCGACCAGCTCGTCGTTGCTGACCTTCTCCTTGCGGTCGACCGGCCCGATGACCTCCAACACCTCGTCGATCGAGGGGCGGAGGGCCGGGTTCTTCTCGAGGAGCTTGTTGCAGAGCGCGTCGAGCTCGTCGGTGACCCAGCCCTTGGGGGCGAGCTTCTTCGCGCGCCGCGGGGGCTTGGAGAGGTGGGCGACGGCGGCTGCGGTCGCGGTGGGCTCGTCGAAGGGAGGCTTCCCGGTGAGCACCTCGAAGAGGAGGGCGCCGAAGCCGTACATGTCGCTCTCGGGCCGCGTTCCGTGGCCCTGGAGCTGCTCGGGCGCCATGCCCTTGATGCGGTCACCACCGCCCTGGCCCACGTCGGAGTGGACCCAGGAGGAGCGCAGCAGATCGCCGCCGGCGTCGACGAGGAAGACCTTGGGGCCATCGTCGCCCTTGGCCACCAGCACGTTCTCGAGCTTGAGGGCGCCGTGAACGATGTTGGCGTCGTGGATGGCCTTGAGCGCCTGCAGCAGGCCGTGCATCAGCGCCCGGGCCTCGTTGATGTGCAGGGCACCGGTTCGCGCGATGCGGGGCGCGAGCGGCTTCGCGTCGATCGACGCGTAGGCGACGAATGGCGTATGCTCGACGATGCCGGCCTCGAGGGAACCGGGGAGGTGATCGTTGGCCACCGCCGCGAGCATGCGATTGCGCGTGAGGTACCGGTAGACCGCGCTCTTGTCGTGGATCGCCGCGTTGTGCAGCAGCTTGACCGTCAGCTCGTCGTCACCGCGCTTGCAGACGTACACCGTGCCGTTGGGCCCCATGCCGAGCTTGCGCAAGACGGTGAAGTCCCCGAACGTCGAGCCATTCTTCAGCTCGATGGGCGCTTGCAAGACGTCGTCGACGAACTGCTGGAGCTTCGGAGACGCGTCGGTGCGCGTCCCGGTCACGGCGTCGATGAGCGCTGCGATCGCATCCCGTTCCTGACAGTGGTCGGTCAGCGCACGCGCAAAGGATGCGGATGACGCAGTCCCACCGATCTTGTCAGGCTGGAATCCCAGCAGGTCATTGGACAACGCCAGCATCTCTTCGAGCGAGTACAGGCGCTCGAGCTCGCCCCGGATGAGTTCGATCGACATGGTGTAGGTCGTAGATTCAGTGACGACGCCGCGCCGGCCCCAGCGGAGGGCGCGCGTCCGTTGGCCGGTCGTGACCCGGCGCTTACGTCGGAAGGCTTTCGCACAGAATCTGGAAGACGTCGATCTCCCTGTGGCGACATTGTGAGGGCGAAGGGGCTTTTTCGGTTCGCCCGGGGCCAAGTCACCGACCTGAAAGCCAACTGTGTGACAGGTAGGTGTTTAATGGAAGTCCATCGTGTGACGCCGGGCGGGGTCACGCTGCAGGCCTCGTTGTTGGCCCTGAAACGGTGCGCGGGCTAACCAGAGGGGACCATGTCGGGACCCCGACCCACGCCCCGCCGGCCTCGGCGGTGGCTCCAGCGCTTCCTTCCCCTCGGGTTGCTCGTGACCGCGCTCGTGGGAGCGCCGCTCATGATCTTCTCCCGCGAAGGCATGCCGCGGCTCGAGGCGGTGGAGCAGGAGCTCGATACCGTCGAGCACGAGAACGAAGAATTGCGTCGGGAGATCGAGATGTTGCGCGCGCGCGTGGCGCGGCTCAGGGACGACCCGGCGGCGGTGGAGCAGCTCGCCCGAGACGAGCTGGGTCTCATCCGCCAGAGCGAGGTCGTCTTCCAGTTCCCCGAGTGAGGGGCCTCTAGAATACGACCCCGGTCGCGGTGGCCATCCTGTGAAGCCCGCGAAACGGCTTCGAACGGTGGCACACGGGAGGTTGACAACCGTCGCTCGGGGCGTATCCTCCCGCTCCCTTCAATCCCCCATCACACACGCCCCGGAGCACGAACGGGCGGCCCGGTGCCCCACGATGAACGTCTCAGCGACGCGCGTGGGGTTGGTCGCTCGCCGGAGCGGAGGACCAACCGAAAGGAAAGTGCCATGAGCGAAACCACCGAGAACACCGAGACCCCTGCGCCCGAGGCGCCCCCCGCTGAGACCGCCGCTCCGGCCGAAGAGCCGCGCATGGCTCCGGTCCCCGAGGCCTACACCGACACCGAGGACACCTACACGCCCGGCGACAACACCGTGTCGCTGCGCGCCCTCGTCGAGGCTGGCGTTCACTTCGGGCACCAGACCCGTCGTTGGAACCCGAAGATGCGCCAGTACATCTACGGCGCTCGCTCGGGCATCCACATCATCGACCTCGATCAGACGGTCGCACTCTTTCGCCGCGCCTACGACTTCGTGTCGGCGGCGGTGGCCCGCGGCGGTCACGTGCTCTTCGTCGGCACCAAGCGCCAGGCCCAGGACGTCGTCATCGACCAGGCCCGCCGCTGCCAGATGCACTACGTGACCAACCGCTGGCTCGGTGGCACGCTCACCAACTTCCGCACCATCAAGCAGGGCCTCGAGCGTCTTCGTTCGCTCGAGCGCATGCGCGACGAAGGTGTGCACGCACAGCTCCCCAAGAAGGAGGTCGTGCGGCTCGAGAAGGAGCGCGAGCGTCTCGAGAAGTTCATCGGCGGTCTCAAGGGCATGGGTCAGCTGCCCCACGTCATGATCGTCGTCGACCCCAAGCAGGAGTCGATCGCCGTCGCCGAGGCCCGCAAGCTCAACATCCCGGTGGTGGCGCTCGTCGACACCAACTGCGACCCCGACCTCATCGACTACGTCGTGCCCGGCAACGACGACGCGATCCGCTCGATCAGCGTCATCACCAAGCGCTTCGCCGACGCCTGCCTCGACGGGCTCTCCCGCCGCAAGAACGAAGAGGTCCAGCGGGACGACAACCGTCGCAGCAGCGGCCCCGACGTCGAGGTCGCCCGCTACCGCGGCGGCGCCCGCTGATCATCGACGGCGTTCATCGCAACCGTCCAACTCACGGAAAGAAGATACATGGCTAGCGTCAGCATCCAGGCGATCAAAGAACTGCGCGAGCGCACCTCGGCCGGCATGACCGACTGCAAGAAGGCCCTCACCGAGGCCGAGGGCGACATGGAGAAGGCGGTCGAGCTCATCTTGAAGCGCGGCCAGGCGAAGAGCGCCAAGCGCGCCGGCAAGGTCGCCGCCGAGGGTGAGGTTCGCACCAAGCTCCTCAACGACGGCAAGGCCGCCATCGTGGTCGAGGTCAACATCGAGACCGACTTCTCGGCCCGGAACGAGAAGTTCCAGGCGCTGCTCGACCGCACCGTCGCGGCGGCGGCCGAGGCGCCCGAGGGGGCCGAGCTCGCCAAGCTCGAGAGCGACGGCAAGACCCTCGAGGAGCACGCCACCGAGCTCACCGGCGTCATCGGCGAGAAGATCACCCTTCGCCGCTACGCCAAGCTCACGGTGGCCGAGTCGGGCCTGTGCCACGACTACGTGCACATGGGCGGGCGCATCGGCGTCATCCTCAGTCTCGAGACCTCCAACGACGCCGTCGCGGGTCACGAGGCGATCAAGACCTTCGCCGAGGACACGGCCCTCCAGATCGCGGCCATGAACCCGCAGTACCTCAGCCGCGCCGACGTGGACGAGGCCGCGGTGGCCAAGCAGAAGGAGATCTTCGAGGCCCAGCTCCGCGAGGATCCCAAGCCCAAGCCCGAGAAGGTGTGGCCCAAGATCATCGAGGGCAAGGTCAACGCCTGGTTCAAGGAGACGGTCCTCATCGATCAGGACTCCGCCCAGCACGCCAAGAAGACCATCGACGGACTCCGCAAGGAGGCCGGCAAGGCTGCGGGCGGCGAGGTGAAGATCACCGGCTTCCACCGCTTCGAGCTCGGTGAGGGCATCGAGAAGAAGGAAGAGAACTTCGCCGCCGACGTAGCCGAGCTTCTCGAGCAGTGACCTTCGCCGCGGTCCCATGACCGCGCACGCAAACGAGCTCCCGCCTCGCCGAGGTCGGGAGCTCGTTTCGTTTGTTGCTGGGTTGACTCGTCACCGCCGATGGCTCACCACCACGGGGTCATGACCGACGAGATGTTCGACGCGATCCTGCGCAAGGCCGAGTGCGAGAAGAAGGGCGATCACGCCAAGCTCCCCGAGGGGCGCACCCTCAGCCTTTACGTGGCCCATGCGGGCACCTCCCTCACGGTTTCCCGCATCGTGGAGGTCATCCAGGACGGCGGCCTCATCGAGGCCCGCAACGTGAAGGGCGAGCTCTTCATCCTCTCCCGCGAGGACATCTTCGCGGCCTCCGTAGCCGGCGGCAGCAAGGATGGCCCGGCCCGCAAGGCCGGATTCCTCTCGAAGTAGCGCGAGCCCGCCGTCAGCCCCCTCGGGTGTGCATTTCGAGGTGCGGGTTGCGCTTGAGTCGATCGACGGGCACGAGCGCTTGGCGGTCGGGGGAGGCGGCGCGCTGCTCGGCGCCGCGGTCGGCGCGAGCCGTCCATCCTTCGCGAAGGCGGGCGCGGAGGGCGTCGTCGGATTCGCCGGCGCGAAGGGGGGTCTTGAGATCGACGCCGTCGAGGGCGTAGAGGCAGTGGAGCCACAACCCATCGGCGGTGAGGCGGCTGCGATCGCAGGCGCCGCAGAAGGGCTGGGTGGTGCTCGCGATGATGCCGAAGGTTTGGCCCGAGGGGAGGGCGAAGCGCTCGGCCGGGGCGCTGCCGCGGCCGGGCAGGGGCTCGACGTCGCCGTGGGTTGCGACGACGCGTTCGAGGATCTCGGCCCGCGTGAGCACGCGCTCGGGGTCCCACTGGGTGGCGCCGCCCACGTCCATGTATTCGATGAAGCGGACCTCGGCCTCGGCTTCACGCGCGTAATCGAGCAGAGGGACGAGCTCGTCGTCGTTGATGCCCTTCATGGCCACCGTGTCGAGCTTGAGGCCCTCGAAGCCGGCTTCGCGTGCGGCTCGAATCCCAGCCAGCGTGGACGAGAGCTGGTCACGCCGCGAGAGCGCCTCGAAGCGATCTGGCTGCAGGGTGTCGATGCTCACCGTGACACGATCGAGGCCCGCCTCGCGCAGCTCCGCAGCGAAGCGCTCGAGCAGGAGGCCATTCGTGGTGAGGGAGACCTCCTCGGCCGAGGTATGGCGCTTGAGCATGCCGATGAGCACGGGGAGGTCGCGCCGCAACAGCGGCTCGCCGCCCGTGAGACGGATGCGCCGCACGCCGAGATCGCAGAACAGGCCCGCGAGCCGCACCACCTCGTCGAAGTCGAGCAGCTCGGGCTTGGGAAGCCACGCGTAGCGCTCCTCGGGCATGCAGTAGTGGCAACGAAGGTTGCAACGATCCGTGACGCTGATGCGCAGCGTGCGCAGGGGGCGCTGCCATTTGTCGAGCGTCGTCGTCACCTGGGTCCCTTAAGCACCGTGGGGTCGTTTCACAAGGGAAACCCGTATTCGAGGTTCCGGGTTCGAGGTTCCGGGTTCGAGGCTCCGGGTTCGGGGTTCGGGGTTCGGGGTTCGGGGTTCCGGGTTCGGGGTTCGGGGTTCCGGGTTTCCGGGTTCCGGGTTCCGGGGGCGGTCAGTCGACGATGCGGTCGATGCTCTGAGGGGAGATGCCGCTCTTGCGGATGAACTCCTTCGACTGCTCGTTGTCGCCATTGATGAGGTCGAAGGGATTGCCTTCGGCGGCGACCTCCCCCTCGATGAGGAGGTAGGCTTTGTGCGCGATGCGGAAGCACGACGTCATGTCGTGAGAGATGACCACGCTGGTCACGTTGAACTTCTCGCGCGTCTCTTCGATGAGGTCGTCGACCATGCGGCTCGTGAGCGGGTCGAGACCACTGGTGGGCTCGTCGTAGACCAACACCTCTGGCTCGAGCATCAGGGCGCGGGCGAGCCCGACGCGCTTGCGCTGACCGCCGGAGAGCTCGGAGGGCATGTTGTTCTCCTTGTTGAACAGGCCCAGCTGGTTGAGCATCGTGACCACGCGGTCCTTCACCGCCTTGCGCGAGAGGTCCTTCCGGTGCTCGCGGAGGGGAAAGGCCACGTTGTCGAGCACGGTGAGCGAGTCGAGCAGGGCGGCGTACTGGAAGACCATGCCGAACTTCTGCCGCACCTCGTTCATCTCGAACTCGCCGAGCGGGGTGATGTCACGCTTGTTGACCCAGATATGACCGGTGGAGGCCTTCTCCAGCCCGATGAGGCAGCGCAGGAGGGTGGTCTTGCCGGCGCCGGAGCCGCCGATGATCACGGCCGTCTCGTGGCGCTTGAAGCGGATGTCGATCCCCTTGAGCACTTGCACGGAACCGAAAGACTTGGTCACGCGGTCGAAGACCACGTGGTCGTCGGGCTCGAGCCAGTCGGGCGGCGTGGGCTCTTTCATCTCCCGTATGATGGTCGATGCCGTTCGGATAGGCACTCGTTCTCGTTCCGCGAGCTCGTGGGCGCGCTCGTTCTCGACGGTGCTAGGCTCCGGGCCTCCGGGCCGGATCCGAAGAGCGACACGTAGGTGAACATGAGCGGAGAATCCCCAGAGGGAGGGGTGTCGGCCGGACAACTCCGGGCGATGCTCGACGAGGGCACCGAGCCGCTGCGCGCGCGGGCGAGTGACCCCGAGGCTGGGCGGCACGCCGAGGTCGGCTACGCGCTCGGGCGCTCGCATGCGGAGGTGCTCGATGCGCTCGTCGAGACCCTCTGGCCCGCGGCCCTCGCAGGACAAGACGAAGACGGTTTGGCCCTGGCTGGGGTCGGTGGCTATGGCCGCGGGGCGGTTGCGCTCGGTGCCGACCTCGACGTGCGCCTGCTCGCGCGCGAGCTGTCCCACGCCCGCGCGATCGTCGATGCGTTGCTCTACCCCATGTGGGACGCTGGGCTTCAGGTTGGTCACCAGGTGGTGACTCTCGAAGAGACCCTGGAGGCAGCCCGGGAAGACCTCCCCACTGCGACGGCGCTCCTCGACTGGCGCCACGTGGCCGGCGACGAGCAGCTCTCCGGCGAGCTGGTCCGGCGAGCTCGCGCGTCGATCTTCGCGGAGCCCGCTTTGCCCAAGTTTCTCAACCGGCTCGAAGAAGAGGTCGAGCAGCGTCACCGCCGCTTCGGGGGGTCGGTCTACCTGCTCGAGCCCGACGTGAAGAACGGACCCGGCGCCCTCCGCGACCTCGATATCGCGCTCTGGGCCGCGCGTGCGCGCTGGAACGTCGACTCCTTCGCGGACCTCGTACGCAAAGGTGAGCTCACCAGTCGTCAGCTCGCCGAGGCGCTCGTGGCCCGGGAGCGGCTGTGGCGGATCCGCAATCTGCTGCACGACCGCGCGGGCCGTCGAAACGACCGCCTGCGCTTCGACGAGCAGGAGGCCATTGCGACGTTGCTCGGCTACGCCGAGGACGAGACCGGGCTCGCCGAAGGGGTCGAGCGTCTGATGAGCGACTACTACCGGGCCGCCCGCACGGTCTCGCAGTTTCGCGATCTGGTGGTGGCGCGGGCCCGACCGGTGGTGCGTCGAAGGCCCCCGTCGGCTTACGACCTCGACGGTGGGCTGCAGGTCTTCGACGGCGGGCTCACCGTCACCAAGCTCGCGCGGCTCCAGGACGAACCCGCCCTGGCCCTGCGCGCCGTCGCGGGCGCCCTACGGCTCGACCTGCCTCTGCGACACACGTTCCGCAACGCAGTGATGAAGCTCTGCACCGACGAGGCTTGGGCCCGGCGTTTGCGCGAGAGCGAAGAGGCGGCCCGCCGCTTCGTGGAGCTGGTCACCAACTGCAAGGTGCCCAAGCTCAAACAAGGCTCCACCATGCGGGAGCTCCACGACCTCGGGCTCTTGCTCGCGATGGTGCCGGAGTTCGCCCCCGTGGTGGGTCGCGTGCACCACGACACCTATCACGTGTATACGGTCGACGTTCACTCGGTGGCCGCGGTCGATCGTCTCTGTGAGGTGATGCGTGGTGACATCGTGCTCGACGAGGACGAGGGTGACCGCTGGGCGGGCTCGCTCGCATGTCGGGTCGGTCAAGAGGTCGCGCGGCCGGCGGTGCTCTTCTTCGCGACGTTGCTGCACGACGTGGGCAAGAGCATCGGCAGCCGCAACCACAGCGAGCGTGGGGCCGAGATGTCCCGCGTCATTCTCGATCGCCTCGGTTTCGCCGCCCGCGACATCGAGGATGTGGCCGCCCTCATCCACAACCACCTCACGATGTACCAAACGGCCACCCGTCGGGACCTCGACGACCCGGCGACCTCGGCCGAGTTCTCCGAGGTCGTGCGCGACCCGGAGGGGCTGCGCAACCTCTACCTCCTCACCGTCGCCGACCTGTCGACCACCAGCCCAACGTCGATGACGTCGTGGAAGGCGCGCATGCTCGACGACCTCTTCGTCGCGACGGATGCCTATCTGCGAGATGGGGAGGGGTCCGAAGAGGGAAGGGAAGCGGTGGTGGCCCAGGTGATGGCGGTGAGCGATCTCTCCGAGCGGGCGCTGTCTCGCTTTCTCGAGGGCATGCCGCGGCGCTACGCGCTGAGCTTTCGTCCCCACGAGATCGCGCTCCACGCGCGTACCGTCGACGCCTTCCTCAGCAGTGATGCGCCCGTCGGGGTGAGCCTGGTGCCTCCCCACGGAGCGCTGGTCGACGGGCTGGCGGGGCCAGCGCAGATCTGCGTCGTAGCGCCCGATCGGGCTGGCCTCCTGAGCGAGATCGCGGCGGCTTTTTCCCGATGTCGGCTCCAGGTGCACGCCGCCTCCATCCACTCGTGGGACCGCACCGACGGCACCCCGCTCGCGGTCGACCTGTTCTGGGTCGAGCGCCCGGGCGGCGATGCGGTCGCGCCCCTGATGAGCCGCCTCGAGCGCACCCTCATCGACGTCGTCTCCGGGGTCCAAGGGCCCGACGCCGTGGCCCAGCTCCGTTCGGCGCGTAACGGTGGGCCCAAGGTGGGGACTCGGGTCATCGTCGACAATCGAGCTGCCGCAGAGCACACGGTGGTCGAGGTCTTCTCTCAGGATGGGGGCGGCGTTCTGTACCGGTTGGCCCGCGCGCTCTTCGAGGCGAAGCTCTCGATCAGCCTCGCGAAGATCTCAACCGAGGGTTCGCGCGTCGTAGATGTGTTCTACGTCACCGACGTGGACAGCGGTGGCAAGGTCACCGACCCTGCAAGCATCAAAGCCCTGAGGCGTTCCCTTCGGGAAGCCCTCGAGCGCGGTCCACAAGACGTGGAGCCTTCCGCATGAATTGGAGTATTGGGATGTCGATGAAGTCTCCTCGCCTCAGCGTCTTCGGCGCGCTCTGTCTGATGACCACCGGGCTCGCCTGTGGCGGCACACCACCACCGCCGCCGGACAGCGCGCTCATCGCCGACCCGCCCCCCTCGGACGGTTCCCCCGGCGAGGGCCTGAGCGACATGGACCGCGGCATCGCCTACGTGAAGCAGGAAGCGTGGGAGGAGGCCAAGGCCAACTTCGAGAAGGCCATCGAGTCGATGCCGAAGAACGGTGAAGCGCGCTACTACCTCGCCGTGACGCAGCTCAACCTCGGCGATGCCGCCGCCGCCGAAGTGAGCTTCAAGCAAGCCGTCGATCTCGACCCCGACCTCTACCTCGCCCGCGCCCAGCTCGGGGCGCTCTACGCGGCCAGCGAGCCGCCTCGTTGCAAGGAAGCTCTCGAGGTGTTGCTGCCCGCGATCGACGCCATCCCCGACAAACCGGAGGAGAAGGGACTTCGGGCGGACACCGAGAGCTACGTGGGCTTCTGCCTCTGGGACGCCAAGAAGTACGACGAGGCCGCCAAGCACTACGAGTCATCGT
>JAUHZF010000025.1 GCA_030426145.1 Polyangia bacterium | reverse complement strand
CTGCCCAACCATCGGTACCAACGATAGGTGCCAACGATCAGTGTAAGTCCCCTTCGACGCGTTGCGTTGGGTGAGGGTGACGTACCGACCCATCATCGAGCCCGACGCCTGGCGCTTCCGTGCGGCCTCCGGCATCGTGGTGAGCCTGCATCGACGTCGTAAGCTCCGACTGGTGCTCGCGGCGCTCGTGCTCCACCGCCTCGAGCGACCCGGACACGTTCTGACGCCAACCGCGCTCATCGCGGCGGGGTGGCCTGGTGAACGCATCTATCCGCGTGCAGCCCGCGCGAGGCTTCACGTCGCCGTATCGTCCCTTCGCAAGCTCGGCCTCGGCGAGGCGCTCGAGTTTCGGCACGGGGGATACCGACTCGACCCCGCGGTCGACGTAGCCCCGCTATCCGACGCGGCCTGACGCGAGGGCGACGACCGGGTAAGTCCGACCCGGTGGGCACGACATATCGGCTGCGGCTGGCTTACGACGGAGGCTGCTTCGCAGGTTTCCGCCGCCAGGGTGAGCGCACGACCGTCGAGGGTGTGCTCCGCCAAGCCCTGTTCGAGCTCGACCCCGCGATGACGGCCATGGCCTTCGCCGGCGCCACGGACCGCGGGGTTCACGCCTGGGGGCAGGTGGTGAGCTTTCGCACGCAGCGACGGCTGGACCTGTCCACGGTACGGCAGGCGGTGGCAGAAGGCGCACCGTCGGGCAGCAACCGTAGAACGGGCTTCGACGAGCTCGACCGGGCACTCGACGGGCGCGCGATTCTCATCCGAGACGTGCTTGCGGTGCCGCGGCGCTTCCACGCCAGCTTCTCGGCCCGTGCCCGCCGGTATCGCTTCATGGTGCGCCACCACGCCAACGTCGCCGACGTCGACGCCATGCTCCGAGCCCTGGAGGGCACGCGCGACGTTCGTGCCCTCGCCCGTCGGCCTCGACCCGGGGCCTCCACGAAGAAGACCATCATGGCGGCCACGGCCTTTCGGCGCGGGGAGCACATCTGCTTCGACGTCACCGCGTCCGGCTTCTTGCGGCGTCAGATGCGCGTTCTCGTCGCGACGGTGCTTCGCGAGGCCGAAGGCGGCGCTCCTCCGGGTCGCTTGGTCGAGCTCTGCGCGCTCGGTGATCCCCGCGCCACGGCGCCACCCACGGATCCCGAAGGCCTGTGTCTATGGGCGGTCGACTACGAGGCGGCCAGCGACACGTCTGAGCCGAGCTTGGAGGCGAGCACGGCGGTGAGCGACGACCAGAGCTCGTCGTCGGACGAGGTGAGCCAGCGGCCTTCTCGGTAGTCGAAGTGCCAGGCACGCCGGTCGGCAGCCATCCAGATCTGTCGTGCGGCCCGGTGGCTGTTGACCACGAACTTGGTGCCGTCCTCGAACAGGATGCTCAAGACGCCCATCTGCAGCTCGGGGTCGATCTCGTCGCCGAGCTCGTCGAGCGCATCGATCAGGCGGCGGAGCTCGACGTCAGCCACCTTCTCGAACTCGGATTCCGAGATGCCAGACATGAGGGGGACTTAGCGGCGAGGCTCGGGAGCCGCAACCGCACCCGTGTCGCCTTCGCCGAGCGCGAGCCACGTCCACGCGACGACGGCGTGGGAGATGAGGAACGTCCCGGCCAGCGCTTCGAGCACGCGTGCAGGCCACACGGCGGCAGCGACGCCTCCGAGCAGGTAGACGAGGGCGACCGCGATGAGGCCTCGGTTGAGGTTGAGGCCCACCGTGCCCACCACGGCGGCCGAGACCACCATGTCGGCGGCGAGGGCGAAGCCGATGGGAATGGCGCCGAGCACGCCGGCGACGTGAACGGCGCCGCACGCGATGACGATGGCGAAGATGGCGGCCCAGAGGAAGCGATTGATGGCCGTGGCCAGCATCTCCTGCCGCTTCACGTAGAGGGTTGCGGCCATCCCCACGGTCACCGTTCCCGCTACGGCGAGCACGACGCCGTGGGTGAGACCCCGCGCGCCAGGGAAGTAGACGGCGAGGGCCATGAAAGAGCCGGCGAGCACGGCGCCCGTCACGATGCTCGAGATGGCGCGGGCGCGGCTCGCGACCCGAGGGTCACGTTCGTGGGCCCCCTCCCGCAGCTCCGCCAGCTCTTTGGCTTGGGCGCTGAGCTCGTCGCGGAGGGTTTCGACGCGGGCTACGAGCTCGTCGGGAGGCCGCTTGAGCTCGGCGAGGAGGGCCGTCGCAGCCTCGGCGTTTCGCCGCTTCAGCTCGATCTCGATCATGAGTCGGATGGCCGACACGAGCCCGCCTTTGGCTTCGTAGTTCTCGGGCCAGGCATCGAGCGCCTGCGCGAAGCCGAAACGACACTCGATGAAGAGCCGATCGAGGATGGGGTCGTCGTCCTCCTTGCCTTCGAGCATCTTCGTGCCCCTCAGCTGGAGCTCTCGCCATCGCGTCGTCGCTGCCTCCGCCACTGCGTAGGAGCCGCGGTGCCGGAGGTAGTCCTTGAGGGCCTCCTGCATCTCCAGGGTCGTCGCGTAGCGGTCCTCCGGGTCGGGGCGCATGGCCCGGCCTGCGATGTCCATGAGCTCTGCGGGCGCACCGACGGGGAAGGTGTGCGACGCGGAGCTTTGAATGTGCTGCAGCGCCGTCATCAGGTCGTCGCAGCGATGGGGAGGCCGCCCGGTGAGGATGTGATGGAGGCAGGCGCCGAGCAGATAGACGTCGGTGCGGGGCGTGAGATGAGGGCCGGAGCCCCGCAGCATCTCCGGTGCCATGTAGGCCAGCGTTCCCACGATGGTGCGTTCGGGCTCGGCGGCCGTCTGGTAAGCACAGCCCCAGTCGAGCACGTAGACTTCGCCGAACCGCCCGATGATGACGTTCTCGGGTTTCACGTCCCGGTGAATCACGCCGCGGTCGTGTGCGAAGTGAAGCGCGTTGCAGACCTGCATCAAGGTCTCGAGGTGCCAAACCAAGCGGTCGGCATCGACGCCCTCGGGCCAGCCCGGGTGGTTCGGATCGTCGAGCAGGTCGGCCCACGGCGTACCCTCGACCCGCTTCATCACCATGACGGGTTCGCCGGCGTCGTTGCGACCGAGGGCGTAGACGGGGACGATATTGGGGTGCTCGAGCGAGCCGGTGATCCGGGCTTCGTCGAGGATGAGCGCCGAGGCCAGCTTGCCCTCGACGTCGTCTCGAACGCGTTTCACGGCTACTTCGCGGCCGAGGGCACCCTGCTCGGCCAGCTCGACGATGCCCATCCCGCCTGCGCCGAGCTCACCTACGACACGGAGTTCTGCGCTCGCCTGAGGCCCGACCGACAACACCGGGAGCGCCGAGATCGCGAGAATTTTTTCCTGAGTCTCCCGGCTCTCGGGCGCGGGCGCGGGGATCGTGGCCTCGAGGCCACGGGAGCCGAGCTGGTGCTCGAGTGCATAGGCGGTCTGCTCGAGACTCTCAGCTTCGGACCCGCCCATCGCCTTCCTCATAGCACCCATCGACGGACCTGAGCGCCCTCTGCGACGAAGTGCCCGACATCTGGGTCAATTTCGAGGGCCTGACATCACGCGCACACCGATATGAACTGGATGAGGTCGAAAGTAGCTATCCCGGACTCACTGTGGGACTATGACCGCATACATGGTTGACGCTGCGACAGGGGACGGGTCGCCGACTGCTTCGCCAGTAGCACTCATCGTCGAAGATGACCGGGAGGTCGCGCGCGCCGTCGTGCGCCGCGTGCCCGACTCGCTACAGACCGTCGTGGTCGCTTCCGTTGCCGAAGCCCTCGGCGCCATGGCCATGCCGGTTCCGCTCGCGGGGGCCGTCGTGGACATTGGTTTGCCGGATGGATCCGGCCTCAAAGTGGTGGAAGGGCTGCGCGACAAGCATCCGCAGCTTCCGGTGATGGTCCTCACGGCTACGCTCGATCGTGAGCTGATCAACGCCGTTCATGCGCTGGGCGCCGAGTACGTGTGCAAGCCGGACTTCGACGAGAATCTCCAGTCGTTTCTGCATCGCATCGACCCCAACAACCAGGGCGACAACCGCTTCGTCGCCGCGCTCGAAGAGGCGACGACCCGGTTCCGGCTCACGCGGCGCGAGACCCGCATTCTCTCCGAAGCCCTCGACGGCGTGCCGCGCAATCGCTTGGCGGAGGTGCTGGGGGTGAGTGAGAACACGGTGAAGACCCAGATCCGTTCGCTTCTCGACAAGATGTCACAGAGCAGCCTCTCCGACGCGGTCTGGCTCGTGCGCAACATCTGAGCGCTCACTCCCGCACGGGGGTGGCGTGGCTGAGCGACACGTCGAGGTCTTCAGCCGGGAGCTCTGCTTCGGTCTGCGCTTCCACCGGTGGCAGCACCGCGGGTGCGAGGAAGAGCTCGCTCGCGGTGAGGTCGGGTCGTGCACGCGCGAGCTCGCCTCCGAGGGCGCGGTACATGAAGCTCGTGAGGCCGAGGTAGTGTACGGCGGCCCCCATGCTCAGCAGGGCCGCGAAGGTGAAGCTCGTCCAGCGCAAGACGTCGCTCCGCCGGGGCAGCATCGGGTTCATCCACTTGCGCATCTCCGCGCTCAGACCCAGGGCTTCGTCCAGCTTCGCTTCGTATCGATCGACCGCTTCTTCGGCCTGAAACAGCGATGCCGCGGTCTCGTCGTCGGGTTGCGCCTCTCGGCGCAGCTTCGCGAGCCTCCGCTGAAGCGGCGGCGACAGCCGTCGATGGCTGATCGGCTGCTCTTCATCGATGCGCTCGAGTCGAGCGAAGTGCTCCTCACGTCGTTCGGCCAGCGCGGACTGGGCGGTGCGGTACGCCATGGTCTGCCCCCTGCGACCCCATTGTAGCGCGCGAGCCGGCGGTTCGCTCGGGTTGCAGCTTGCGGCCGGGGTACCTCGGAGGTCACGATCGGGACATGCGTTCCTCTTGGCTTCTTCTCTCCCTCTTCGCCATCGGCTGCGGCGGCGAGGCCGTCATCGATCCTCCCCTCGGAAGCGGAGGGGCCACGGGCAGCACCAGCAGCTCGACGACCGACGGCACCACCAGCACCATGTCCACCTCCTCGGGCATGCCCGGCGACTTCACCATCGAGGTCGTCTCGGCCATCGGGCAAGCCAACTGCCAGCCCGTGGTTCCACCCGATCCCATGGGCATGGGGATCACCCTCGAAGTCGACAACACCATGAACGCCCAGGCCCTGCAGGTCGCGGTCAACGAGGTGAGCATCGAGAACGATCAGTTCGTATCTCGCTTCGAGGTCGACATCCTTCAATCGGGCCTCATCTCCGCCGGCACCACCGGTCAGCTCGAGCTCGTGAAGGTGCCGGGGAGTCTCTCCGGCACGCCCGGCAGTGGTTGTGCCTGGTGCGACCTCGACAACCTGCAGACCGCGACCCTCTTCCTCGACGTCGTGGCGGAGGGCATTCCCTTCACGATCGAAGGGCGCGTCGACAGCTACGGTTGCGTGCAGTGAGTTGCGGGGCGCGGTCGTCATCCTCGTGATCTTCGGCCTCCTCGGCGTGTCGCGCCGGGCTGAGGCCGTCGTCGACCTGCACAACCACCTGTTCATGAAACCCGGCCTCGGGTGGCTCTTCCGTGGGTCCTTCGAGGAAGGCATCGCGGCCGACCACTGGGGCGACCGGCTCTTCAACAAGACCGACGCGGCGAGCCTCGAGGACTCGGGGCTCACGGTGGTGGTGGTGGCCCTCTTCGCCCATCCCGCCTTCGTCGGTGACCTGCGTGAAGGGGTTCGGCTTCAGATCGAACAGGCGCAACACTTCGTGGCCACCCACCCCAACTGGGGGCTCGCCAGAACGGCGGCCGAGGCCCAGGCGCTGGCGCGGTCCGGCAAGCGCGTCATGGTGCTCAGCCTCGAGGGCGCCTGGGGCGTGCTCGAGTCCGAAGAAGATCTCGTCGAGTTCATCGATGGCGCGGGCATCGCCATCGTCACCCCGCTCCACCTCACCGACGACCACTTCGGCGGTGCGGCCGCGATGACCGGATTTCAGACGGTCGCCAACCCCCTCGGCTTCGTCGACCGGTTGCTCGACTGGCAGCTCGGCGCCGACGTCGCGCGCAACCCACGCGGCCTCACGCTCGCGGGCCGCCGCCTGCTCCACGAGCTCATCGCGCGCGGGGTCTGGATCGACCTCACCCACGCCTCCGATCGGGCCTCCGAGGAGATGCTCCCCATCCTGGCCGCCGCAGGGCAGCCTTTGCTCTACACCCACACGAGCTTGCGAGAGCTACGCGCCGAGGAGCGGAGGCTTTCGGCGTCGAGGTTGGCCGCGGTGGCGCGCAGCGGGGGCGTGATCGGGCTGCTGCCCAGCGAAGATGCCTTCGTCGACGTTTTGGGAACGCACGAGCTCTGCCCGCGAGCCTGCTCGCAGGAGGCCTGCGGTGCGGGGGTCCCCGCCTTCGCCGAGATGGTCCGTCGGGCCGCGACCGTGGTGCCGCCCGAGGCGTTGCAGCTCGGCACCGACTTCAACGGCGGCATGCGGCACCTGTCTCCGAGCTGCGGGGCGAAGGGCCGCCTCGCGACCGACGGCCTGGTCGACGTGGGACAGGTGGGGGCGCTTTGGTCCGCGGCTCGTCGGCTCGGCGCACCCCTGAAATCACCCGATGCGCATCGGGCCCACTTCTTCCGCGCGTGGTCGAAGGTGGTGCCGACTCGATTGGTGCCGCAGGTCGACCTGCCGCCTTTGCCAGAGCGAAGTGGCGGTCCTTCCTTGGCGCTGGGGATGGAGGTCGGAGCGGGCAGCATCGACGGTCGGGCCGCGTTCCGGCTCGCGCTCGAGGGGAGGGTGCGCAAGGACGTCGACCGAGCGCTCGAGCGCGACCCGGAGATCTACTTCGTGCGCTTCCGCGGAGAGGTCGACAAGGGCCTCGAGGACAACGGGGTGCCCTGGGCCCGCTTCCGCTTCGCACCCCTCGGGGTGGCCACACGCGACTACGAGAACGCGCTTCGGGCCGAGGCTCTGGTGGTCGAGGCGCGACGGAGTCTCCCTCTCGACCAGGCCTGGCGCATCGATGTGCGGGCCTTGTCCGGTGCGGTCTCCACCATGCCTGGAGGACTGAAGTGTCCAGGCCATCACGCGTGGTTCCTGGGCCTCGAGGGCGCCGCGCTCGGCTATCGCGGCTGGGCCAGTGATGCGACGGGCCAGCGGCGACACGGGGTCTACCTCGCTGGGGGTGGCGCCTTTGCGGGCTTTCGCTACGACGCCCACCCCTCGTGGCGGCTCCGGTGGCAGGGGGGCGCGCGCGCCTCGGTCGCCACCTTGCTCGGGGTGGCGACGCCCGCGGGGTGGGCGCACCAGACCGAGCTGTCTGCCTATGGTCGGTTCACCCTCGGGGGAGCCGTCTTCTGGAGCTTCGTCGAGGCCAGCCTCCTCGCCGCGCGGAGCCGGACCGACGAGGGCCGGCAGTTCCAGAGCTACCCCCACATTCTGGGTGGGTTTGCCCTGCGCCCGTGATAGACGAAGGCCATGGATGAGCTGACCCGACGACGCGTCTGCGAGCTCATTGCGGGCCTCATCGCCACCGATGACAACCTGCACCCCGAAGAGCTGCAGTTCATGCTGAAGACCTTCCATGCCTTCGGCGTCGCGAGTGGTGAGGAGGACGAAGCCATCTGTCCCACGGTGAGCGCGGCGGAAGCAGCCAAAGCCATGACCGACCTGCCCCCTGAGGTACGCGAGGAAGCGGTTGACCTCCTCGTCGCTTCGGCCGCCGCCGATGGTGTCATCGCTGACGAAGAGCGCACCTACCTGTCTGCGGTGGCGAAGGCGGCGGGGCTCAGCAACGACGACGTGCAGCGCCGCCTCGATGAGGCGCTGAAGAAGCGCGGCTCCTGACATTCTAGCTCAGGTGCAGGTCGTGGTGGCTCGGTCGTCGGCCTCGGTGGTCACGACTTTGCCGATCTTGAGATAGAGGCGCACCGTCGCCCGCATTTTCGCCCCTTGTCGCTCATCGAAGGCGATGCGGTCCGGGTTCTCTCGCTTGTACGACATCACGTTGTCGACCACCGGGCTGTGGCCGTTGCCGAAGAAGTGACCGAGCTCGTGGGTGAGCACCGTGGGCACCGCGGAGGCGGCGACGATGACGTAGTCCTTGCGGAGGTCGCGGCGCAGGCGCCATCGCACGCCCATGCGAAACTTCTTGGGGTCGTCCTTGTCGCGAAGCCGCTCGACGATCATCACGTTGATGACCTTTTCGCGATGGAAGGCGGCGAGGTCGTCTCGGTCTTTTGCGTCTTCGAGACGCGCGTGGCCCTTCGGGAGCTCACGACGGTCGGTCCAACGCACCTCGATGCCATGCGGCTTCAGGAGCCGGCGCGCCTGGCGTACCTGCGTAGCCACGAAACAATCGTCGACCACGGGGTGGCCGTCGTCGTCGACGGCGACGGCGATGGAAAGAGGAAGCGGCGGCAACATCGGCCGCTCGCCCTTGGCCTCGCTCGACCGCGAGAGCGCGCCGGACCACAAGAGTGGCCCGGCGGCGAGGAGAACGCGGCGGCGAAGGGTGCTCACCCGATGAGGGTAGCGCCTACTTGGCGATCGCCTGGAGATCGAGCATCTCCTCGGCGTTGGGGAGGACGATGAGCTCGCAGCGGCGGTTGGCCTGGCGACCACCCGCGTCGTCGTTGGCCACAACCGGGTCGGTATCGGCGAAGCCGGCCGCGCTCCAGCGCGAGACGGGCAGCTTTCCGGTGTTGGGATCGATGAGGTAGAGCAGCACCTGGCGCGCGCGCATGAGCGACAAACCCCAGTTGTCGCGGAAAGCGCCGCGGTATGGCTGGTCGTCGGTGTGGCCCGCGACCTGGTAGTAGCGCTGGCTCAGCGACGGGTCGGCCACGATGATCTTGGCGACCTTGCCGAGGATGTCTTCACCACCCTTGAGCAGGCGATCCTGCCCAGAGGGGAAGAGCACGTCGCCGGGCAGTGAGATGATCATGCGGTTGTTGCGGATCTTCACCGCGAGGCCGAGGCTGGTGAGCGCGTTGAGCTTGCTGCGCAGCTTCTCGAAGCGCTCCTTGATCCGCTCGAGCTGCTTGGCGCGCTCCCGATACTGCGCGAGGGCCGCTTCGCGCTCCTCGAGGGTCGCGCTCAGCTTGTTGAGCTCGGTCGAGCGGGACGCGAGGTCCTGGTTGAGATTCTGCACGTCCACGCCCATGGCCGTGAGGTCCGACTCGAGCTTGGCGACCCTCGCCTTGGTCTTGTCGAGCTCGGCCTGGGTCTCGCCGAGCTTGGCCTCGGTGGCCTGATGGTCCGAGACGAGCTTGTTGTACTTGTCGAGCTGGAGCTGCCACTCCTCCTCGCTGTAGCCGCAGCCTGCGATGAGGGCGGCGGTGATCGAGAGCAGAGTGAGGCGGGTCGCGATACGAAGCTTCATCAGGTCCTCCAGGCGGGAGCTAAGCAAAGCCGCCCGCGCGCAGCAACCTCGCCCCCTCAACGGACGCGAGGATCGATTTCGCGATCGTCGTGGAGTCGAAGGCGGGGAAGAACGGCGGTGCGAAACACGGCGATTCGCTCACCGACCTTTCGCTCGGCGTATGTGCCCTGCGCTGCGGTGCGAAACACGATCGCGAGACAGTTTCGGCCGAGGGCGCCGAAGGCGGCCGCGTACCCCGATGCTCCATCTTGGCCCACGCGGGCGAAGTCGACGGCGACGCCGGTGTCGTAGCCCACGGGGACCTCGATGAGGTCGGCGCGGTCGAAGTCGGCGTCGGCGCTGGGTAGCTCGCGCCAAAGGTGCGCTTGCTCGGCGCAACGCTGACGGTTCATGACCTCTGCCGCGCGCCACCGCGCGAAGAGGATCTCCGAACCGCTCTCCGCATGGCGAAGGGTGACGAAGCGGCTCTTGCCGCCGCCGTCCAGCTTCCAGCCGCCCCTGTCGGGTACGGGGAAAGAGAGCTGATATCGCTTCGAACGGATGCGTGACGGACGCCCCGGTGCGGGTTGCCCGCTGAAGGGGTCGACCTCGATCGTGGGCGGCCGCGGGGCCACTGGAGCGGGCGGTTCTGCGTGCGGCGTGGGCGCAGGAGAAGGTGCAGGCGCTGGTCCGCAAGCGAGCAGGGTCGATGCGGCGACGACGAGGCGCCTCATGTCCGCTTCACCAATCGTATGTAGATGGCGCCACGACCCCCGCGGGTAGCGCTCGCCGTGCGGAACGCAGCCACGTGTTGGGCGCAGGGACGCTGGGTGAGCCAGTCCACGACGGCGAGGCCTAGCACCCCGTAGCCGCCGGGGGAACGTCGCCCCTTTCCGACCACGATCAGCAGGTGCTCGTCGCCGCGCTTGGCCCGGGTGACCACGAACCGCTGAACCGCACGGCGCGCTGCGACCTCGTCGAGGCCGTGAAGATCGAGTGTGGACGAGGGCGCCGGCTCGAGCCCCTTCGGCAGGGCCTGCTCTCCTTCCCGCCACGCCATCACGTGCGCGTCGTCGTGTTCGACCACGAAGTCCGGGTCGGGGGCGTCGTTGCGGGACGTGCTCGGTGGGGGCGCCACCCGGTGCTTCCCGTCTTCGAGGCGATCGACCTTCGAGCCCAGGGCGTCCGCGAAGCGCTCCGCCGGCTTCGGCTTCTCGGGGAGCGCGACCTTCGAGGCGAGGTCGCGAAAGGGGCGGTGCTTCGACCGGCTCACGTTTCTAGTCTGGTCTCGGTCGCGGCGCGCATCCAGGGCGGAGCCGGATGAGGGCGCGCTCGAGGCTTGGGCGCCCGCAGGCGTCCGTGGTATGAAGACCGCCACGGAGGGGGCCGTGCCGGCATCTCGCGATTGGGCGAGTGCGGGGGCAAAGTGCCACCCAGTCGCATGAGACGGAAGCGATATCGGGGCGACACCAAGGTGTGGCGTGACCCGCTGCTGGTCGCGGCGGGACTCAACCACGTCAAGGGGGATGCGGGGGCCGACACCGATGACGCGGCGAAGAAGCCGCGTCGCAAGGTGCAGGTGAAGCGAAGGGGAGCGCGCATCATCGCGGGTCCCAAGCAAGACGTCGACGCGACCGAGCTCGAGCGGGTTCGACTTCTCGACCGCGTGCTCATCGCGGAGGGTCGACCCTCGATCACCAAGGCCTGCGACGCCTACGTCGACGCGGGCTTCGACTTCCCTCCGGAGCAGAAGGTCTGGCTCCAGATCCTGGAGCACAAGGACGAAGGTCGGGTCGTCGAGGCCATCCAGCGGCTCAGCCACATCCTCGATGAGAGCCCGCCCGAGCGGCAGACCGTGCTCGAATCGCGCTTGCGTCGCATCGAGGCGTACGCCGACGAGCCCACCACGCAGCGGGCCGCTTCGGACTTGCGGCGGCTCATCAAAGACAAGTACGCAGCGGTATGACCGCCGATGAGTTCGAGCGCGCCTTCCGCGCGCTCACCCGCGCTCACGAGGGCGCCTCGGACCACAACCCCGGAAGCGTCGCTTGCGAGCAGTGCACGCGCTGTCGTGACTGCACCTTCTGCAAGCGTTCGAGCCAGCTCGTGCGCTGCCACTACTGCGTGGACGCCCAACGCTGCATCGACTCGACCCATTGTCATCATGCCGTCGACCTGGTCGCGTGCAACCATTGCGTGGGTAGCTCGCGCTGCACCCGTTCGGCCTACCTCGAGCGCTGCGTCGACTGCACCGACTGCGCCTACTGCTTCGGTTGTGTCGGCCTCGATCGGGCCGAGTTCCACATTCTCAACGAACCCTACGAGCGCAGCGCCTACTTCAAGCTCGTGGCGCAGCTCACGCGGGTGCTTCCCGCGGCGCGAGTCTGAGACGTCGCCATGGAGGACGTCGGAGGGACGGAGCGCGCAGTGGCCGAGGCGCTCTGGGCCAAGGTCGAGGCCGATCTGTCCGAGACCGGACCTCACCAGGCCTTCCTCGCCCATTGCACCGACCACGACATGCTCGATGAGGCGGCGCGTCGGTACCGCGAGGCCAAGGACGCCGTCGACGACGACGACGAGGCGCTGAGGGAGCTCCTCGACCAGCGCTTGACGGCCATCGCAACCCTGGCCATGGCCAAGCTCGACGTGGAGCACGAGCCACCCCCGGTCAGCCCGCTGATGCGTATCCTTCAGCTCGTCATCATCGGCTTCACCGTGGCGAGCGTCTGGATGCTGGCGCGGGCGATGCTGATGTAGCCCCGTTCGATCAGGGCACCGGCATGACTTCGATGGTGGCCATGGTGCCCGGCTTGGGTCGGTTCTCGGCCTTGGTGATGCGCTCCGGGCTCAGGGCAAAGCGCTCCCGCGCCTGCTCGAGCAGCGCCTCCGTCTTCTTGGCGTCGATGGCGAAGCCCGGGTGCACCGCGAACCGGATGGGGCAGCGAGGGAAAACGGAGGCGAGAAATCCGAGCTCGGCGATCGCGGCCTCTTCGTCGAGCTTCTTTCCCTCGAGTCGTCGCACGAGCAGCGGCTTGCCCTCCGTATCCGGGCGCTCGACGGCTGCCTTGGGCGGCGCGGGCCCCTCGAGCTCGCCCCCCTCGCGAATGAGCGCTCCGACCACCCGACCGTCGACGGGCGCTTGCTCGGGGGGGATCGTGAGCACCTTGGCCTGCCGCCAAATGGACCAAGCGCGAGAGAAGAGATTCTCGAGCGTGGCCGCGCCGCGCCCGGCGAGGCCCAGGGCTTGTGCGTTGTCGCGCAGGGACGCGGGTCGGATCTGTCCCAGCGCGGCGAGGACCTCCAGCGGTTTGGGAGCGCGTTCGAGGGTCGCGATCTTGCGCGCGGTTCCCGAGGCATCGCTCGCGACGTCGTCGTGCCCTTTGAGCCAGCCCCGCGCGAAAGCCTGAAGCACCTCCGGTTGCTTCTCGACCATCGAGCGCTGGGCGATGGCCACGAAGGGGATGAGATGACTCGCCTCGCCGGTCGAGAGCAGCAGGTGGCCCTTGGTCTGGCCTCCTTTGCCCTTCATCTCGGTGCGTGGAACGGCGGACCACTTGGCCTTGTCGTCGTCGACGAGCTCCACCCGATCGGGCGTGAGACCGGCGGCGTCGAGGGCAAAGAGCCCGAGCATGGCCGCGGGGCTCCCCGCCTCAGCCTGGAGCTTCACGCTTCCCCGCGCCGGAAGGCCGTCGAGGCTCTTGGCCTCGGCGATGAGCACCTCTCGTCCATCCGACCACCCCACGGTCAGGAAGATGACGGGCGAAAGCGCCTTCAGGCGCTCGTACGAAGCGACGAAACGCGGGAGCGGAAGGATCGCGATGTCCGCGCCCTCTTTGGCTTCGCCGCCGCGGGCGAGGGCGTTCTCCAGGTTGTCGACCGACTTCTCGACCCGCAGCTCGACGGTGAGCTGGTCTCCGTCGAAGGCGCTGTCCTTCTTGGAGGTGGCCTCGCCCCCATTGGCCATCACGCCGGGAGCGAGGAGCTCCCAGTCGAGGGCCACCACGCGGAGCGGCCGCGCCATTCGTGGCTTGGGCGGGGCCGGGGCTGCGGTGGTGGTCGCGGTGGCCGAGGCCACCGTCGCGCTGGTGGTTGTGGTCCCGGTGGGAGGCGCCTCCGGGGTCTCGGCTGCGATGGGTGGGGCTTCGTGCGCTTCGGGGCTGCGAACGAAGAGGGCTGCGAAGAAGCCGCCGAGCATGAGCACCAGCAGCACCATGACGATGTTGCCGCGCATCACCAGCTCGAGGCTCCCCCCGTTTGGCCGAGCTTGCGCTTGGCCGGGTAGTCCTTCTTGATCTTGCTCTTGAGCACGTTGATGGGAACTGCGAGGTTGAGGTTCTGGGCGAAGCCCACGCCGACGATGGCGGTGGTGACCCCGATGACCTCGCCGCGTCCGTTGAAGACGGGGCCACCGGAGTTGCCCGGGGAGACGGGGGTCGACATCTGGATCC
Organism: Polyangia bacterium; assembly: GCA_030426145.1. Taxonomy (GTDB): domain Bacteria; phylum Myxococcota_A; class Polyangia; order Polyangiales; family Polyangiaceae; genus JAPYTK01. The sequence continues at coordinate 33,252 of JAUHZF010000025.1, read as the reverse complement.
AGTTCTTGTCCCGCCACACCCGACGCGCGGAGACCACGCCGGTGGTCAGGGTGTGGTCGAGGCCGAGTGGGTTGCCGATGGAGATGGCTCGCTCCCCGACCTCGATCTTGTCGGAGTCGCCGATGACGGCCGGCGTCACGTCAGAGGGGATGTCGCCTTCTTTGGGCTTCTCCAGATCGACGTAGAGCAGCGCGAGATCGGCATCGGGATCGGCGACGAGCACGGTGATCTCGTCGTAGATCGCGCCGTTCTTGAACTTGATGGTGCCTTCTTCGGCTTGGTCGATGACGTGGTAGTTCGTGACGATGGTGCCGTCGGTGTCGATGAGGAAGCCAGTGCCACCTCCCATGCCCCGCTTGGTGGTGACACCCACCGAGACGACGGCCGGGGCCCACTCGCGAAACAGCTCCGCGGGGCTGAGCTCGTCGGTGTCGTTCTTCGGGGCAGGTTCCTCCGCCGCGGGGGCCGTGGCGCTGGCGGTGGCTGAGGCCGTCACCTGAGGCTTCGGCGCCGGGGCCGACGTGGACGCGCTCGACGATGCCGATGTCGATGCGGACGGGGAGACGCTCGGCGTCGTGGTGGTTCCATCGGGATCGACGGCCGCCATCTTGTAGACGACCTTGGCCAGCACGCCCATGTCGCTCTGGCGCAGGCGGTCGCCCTCGGCCGCGAGCGCCGGGCGCGTGAAGGCGTTGAGCGCCACCGCCACCAGCACCGGAATGGCCATCCACGTGACGGCCAGAACGTCGCTCACCAGACCTTTGGGACGCTCTTCGGCGTCGTCGGGCAGCAGGCGATCCGCGATGAACGCGGGCAGCATGATGGCGACCAGGAGGGCCACGATGCTTCGAACCCAGCCGTTGTCGGTGACGAGACCGACCAACGACATGAGGCAGAGTGTGGTCGCGGGCAGCCCCACCAACATGGCGATGGCCTTCACGGCGCCGCGAGCGATTCCGACCTTGTCCACCATCTCGGCTCTACCACAAGACTAGGCAGGCGCCCTGCAGACGCCACCCACCTGAAGCTCGCAGCCTGCATGCACGATTCTCGTGGGATGCAACACGACGCAGACACGGCTCGCCGTGGGGTAGGATTGGCGTCATGTGGAAGTTGTGGGGTTTGGCCCTGGGCGTGCTCGTGGGGGCGGCGGCCTGCACCGGCGCGGATGACAGCACCCCGCCCACGTCGACGAGCAGCGCGACCAGTGGCGCGGGAACCGGCGGGAGCACGAGCGCGACGACCGGGAGTGGAGGCACGAGCAGCACTGGCACCGGCGGCGAGGGGGGCACGCCCTACACCGGGCCGACCCGGAGCCCAGGGTGTCAGGATGGCAATGGTCTCGACGAGGGCGAGCACACCTTCATGCTCGACGGCCTCTCACGCCGGTACGTGCTTCGGCTCCCCCAGGGCTACACCCGCGACCGGACCTGGCCGCTCGTGCTCGCGCTGCACGGCAACGGCGGGAGCGTGAGCTATTGGGACGTGACCAGCGGCCCCCGCAACATCCGCGCGGTTCTCGAGAACGAGGCGGTGCTGGTCATCGTCGAGGCCATCGACAACCAGTGGCGCGACTACGGCGCCGATCCGTCCACGTGGCCGGCCCGCATCGAGCAGGAGCTGGTCTACTTCGAAGAGGTCATCACCCAGATGGAGAACGATCTCTGCATCAACCAGGATGCGATCTTCTCGATGGGGTTCAGCGGCGGTGGTTCGTTTTCCGGCGTGCTGGGCTGTCGACGACCCGACATCCGCGCCATCGCGGTGGGCGGCAGCGTGATCTACTTCGACGACGCCAACTGCATCCACGCCCCCGCCGCCTGGATCGCGATCAGCGACGGCGATGAGAGTGCAGGGCGATTCGCCTACCGCGATCACTTCCGCGATGCAGCGGGCTGCATGGAGACCTCGACCGACACCACGCCCGCGGGCTGCGTCGCCTACGACGGATGTGCCGCGGGCACGCCCGTGCACTACTGCGACCATCCCGGCGGCCACCAATGGCCCGACTTCGGCGCTCAGGCCTCCTGGGACTTCTTCTCGGCCTTCGTGGAAACGGAGTGATGAACGACGGGTGGCCGGTCCACGTCGTGCCCCTGGGGGCGACCGTCTTGTGGCTCTCGCCTCCGACCGTCACGCCCGGCCACTTCGGCCAGGACGACTGAACGTCGACACCCTCGGTGGCCTGGGAGTAGGCTTCGCCCCGATGACCCGTCGCCTCCTTCACACCGTGTTCTTCGCTGGGCTCGTCATGGCCCTCGCTTCGTGCTTCGGGAGCTGCTCCGATTCGTCGGGTGGCACCGTTCGCTTGGCGACCACCACCAGCGTTCACGATTCGGGCCTGCTCGAGGTCTTGCTGCCGGCCTTCGAGAAGAAGACCGGGCTGAAGGTCGAGGTCGCGGCCGTAGGGTCTGGCAAGGCGTTGAAGCGGCTGGGGGCAAGCGAGGCCGACGTGGCGATTACCCACGCGCCCGAGGCGGAGAAGAAAGCCGTCGCCGAAGGCCAGGCGGCGAGCCGAATACCGGTCATGCACAATCACTTCGTCATCGTGGGACCCTCGGAGCAGCTCAGCCTGGTGGCGGGCGCCGGCGACGTTCGCGAGGTACTGCAACGGCTGGCGAAGGCCGAAGCGACCTTCGTCTCGCGTGGGGATGGCTCGGGCACCCACATGCGTGAGCAGGCCCTCTGGAAGATGGCCGGCCTCACGCCCGACGCCGGTTTCATCACGGCCACGAAGGCCGGCATGGGCGAGACCCTGAAGGTGGCGTCCGAGAAGGGTGCTTTTGCCCTGACCGACCGCGCCACGTTCGTCAGTCGTCGCGATGACCTCGAGCTCGCCATCGTTTTCCAGGACGACGACGAGCTCGCCAACGTGTACGCCGTGCTTCTCCCCGGGGGAGAGTCCTCCGAAGGCGCAAAGGCCTTCGCCGACTTCCTCCGTTCCGCGGAGGGGCGCGCCCTCATCGGTGGCTTCGGTGTGGAACGCTTCGGCGAGGCCCTCTTCACGCCCGAAGATTGAGCTCCCTCGGGGCGTGATGGCGCACCAGATCCGACGCTAAAAACGTCCGAGTAGCGACAGGCCGGCCTCGGAGGGGCTCAGGCTCGGGCGCAGAGAGAGGTCGATGTCCTCTTCGTCGGGGTCGGATGCATCGTCGGTGTCGGCCGCTGGGTCGACGATGAAGAGGACCACCGTGGTCACCGCCGCGGCGGCGGTGACTCCGAGCATCACGTCGGTGGCGATCGCGAACGACGAGGTCTTGCTCTCGGCGTCGTCGATGGTCTGTGGGTCGCCTGGGAAGGTGTTCAAGGCGTCGTCCCACTCTCCCTTGGCCGACAGGGCCAGACCGCCGAGCACACCCGTGGTGATGCCACACAGGCCGGTGACGCCGAGACCGACCACGCCGGCCACGGGGAAGTCGCTCTCCTCCTCCCCAACCGGCTGCGGGGTGGGGGTCGGGAGTGGCACGTCCTTGTCGTCGTCGAGCGGGACGAGGTTGAGGTCGACGTCGAGCGCGTCGCGACCCGCGACCTCGACCACCCGTCGCGCGGGCACGTGCCCGTCGAGGCTCGCACCGACGCGACGCTTGCCGATGTTGACCACGACCGGCTCCGCGAGGGGGGTGACGCCGACGACCTCGTCGTCGATCTGGATCTCGGCACCCTCGACGTTCGTGGTGATGGTCAGCTTGCCGACCCGATCGAGGAGGTCTTCTACCGCCTTCTCGACTTCCTGCCTGCGACCGCGGCCGATCTTCTTGCCGCCTTCGTCGAGGTAGCGTTGGTAGGCCGTCAGGGCCGACGCGTAGTCTTTCAGCTCGCGCGAGGTTTGCCCGAGGTTGTAGAGAACCCGGTAGTTCGGCGCGAGCTCGTAGGCGCGCTTGAACTCCACCAGGGCCGCCACGTAGTCCGCGTCGCGGTACAGGCCTACGCCGCGGCGGAAGTGTTCGCTCGCCTCTTTGCGCGCCTCTTTCTCGTCGGCGTCGTCGGCCATGGCGGGCGCCGACCAGGTCGTTGCGGCGAAGGCGACCGCGGCCACGAGCAGGCATGCACGGAGCGAGGGGAGCATCAGTGGTAGGGATCCTCTTCGTCGATGCCGAGGGGCTTCTTGCCCTCAGGAGGCGGGGGCGGGGGCTTGATGGTGGGCAGAGGTCCGCCGACCCTCGGGGGAGGCGGCGCGGACGCCGATGCGGTGGCCGTAGCCGCGGTGGCTGCTACCAGGTTGATGGTCAGATCGATGTCGCGTTCGTAGCTGAGCATCGTGGTCTGGGTGACGTGGCCGGGCGCGCTGACCTCGAGGGTGTGGGCCGAGCCGTCGCGAGGCATCTGCGCCACGAATGGGTTCTGGGCGAGGGCGACCCCGTCGAGCTTGGCTTTGGCGTTGGCCGGCTCGAAGTGGATCTCCACGGAGACCGTCTCCGCGGCGGGGGCGGTCGTCGTGGCCGCTCCCTCGGGAGGCAGCTTCTTCTTCTCTTCCGGCGGCTGTCCCACGAAGAGCACGGCGAAACCGATCCCGATGACCGACACCACGGCCGCGAAGATGCCGACCACGAGCGCCGTGGGCACGCTACGCGCAGGGGGGGCGTTGCTGACGTTCGAGCCGACGAGCGTTCCCGGGCTTGTGCCGCTCTCGGGGAGTGACGGATGCACCACGGAGATGGCGCGTCCGGTGACGGAAGGGGTGTGGTCGACCGTGTGCACCCAGGGCTCGAGCGAGGGGACGGGCACGCCTTGCATCGACTCCCGCTGCATCTGCTTCATCTGCTCGTCGATGATCGTGCGAATCTTCGCGCGCTCTTCGGCAAACTGCTCGCACACGACGTCGCTGACGTCGCGGGGGCCTACCCGTCGGCTCGAGCGCTGCAGGTATGACTCGAGGGCATCACGCATGTGCTGTGCGCTCACGAAACGGCTGTCGGGCTCGAGCGCCATGGCCCGGTCGCAGATCTCCGCGAGCTCGGGATCGACGTCGGGGTTCTCCTCGCGGATGCGCGGCTCCGTGCCCTGCATGCGCTGAGCGAGCACCGCGGTTTGGCTTTCGCCTTTCGCGAAGCGCTTCCCGGCGAGGGCCTCCCAGAGCATGACGCCGACGCTGAAGACGTCTGCCCGCGCATCCACCGGTTTGCTCTGAGCCTGCTCCGGCGCCATGTACGAGACCTTGCCCTTGAACACGCCGCTTTGGGTGACGGTGGCCGCGCCGGTCGCTTTGGCGATGCCGAAGTCGACGAGCTTCACCTGCCCGTCGTAGGTGATGAACACGTTCTGCGGGCTCACGTCGCGGTGCACGACGTTGAGCGGCGTGCCGTCGAAGTCCGTGAGGGTGTGGGCGTAGTGGAGGCCGGCGAGGGTCTCGGCCAGGATGTGCACGTGCACGTCGATGGGCATGGGATTGCCCTCGCGACTCTGACGGCGGAGCAGCGCGTAGAGCGGCTGGCCGTCGAGGTAGTCCATGGCGAGGAAGTGGTGACCCTCCTCGAAGCCGACCTCGTAGGTCTGAACCACGTTGGCGTGGTTGAGGCGGGCGGCGAGCCTCGCTTCGTCGACGAACATCGCGAGGAAATCGTCGTCGTCGGCGAGCTCGGGCCGCAGCAGCTTGAGCACGAGCAGCTTGGTGAAGCCGACCGGACCGGCCGCGACACAAAGAAAGACCGACGCCATCCCCCCCGTCCCGAGGCGGGCGATGATGCGGTACTTTCCTATCTTCTTGGCTTCCACGGCTACTGGGGCGTCGGCGAGACGAGAACGTAGGAGATGGTTTCGGCCAGGATCTGAAAACTCGACTCACCAATGTAGCGGTCGTCGTCTTCGCGGATCCCGCGCACGACGGCGGGGCCGACGGGCATGTTGAAGAAGCCACCGAACCCGTCGCCATCGGTGCTGGTCGTGGTGGGTGGTGTCACCGGCTGCTGATTGACCAGGTAGAAGGCGGTGGTGTCGGCATCGGCATTGTTCGACTCGAAGCGAATACCGCCCGCTCCATCACCGCTACAGTCGATCGCGAGCACGATAGAGGTGCCCCGCATGGGGTCGGGCGGGTCGCCGGCGAGGGTCGCCAGAAGGTCGAAGTCGGAAGGACTGAGGAGCTGAACGGCCTCTACGCTCGGAGGCTCGAACAGCGGGCGCCCGACGTAGACGCGCGAGTCGACGAGGTTGGGGCCGGTGACCTGAACGAAGCCGTCGAAGCCTTCCGGGACCGTGATATCGACGTTGCCGTTTCCATCCGGATTCAGACCTCTCGGCAGCCCCGGGGTGTTGGCTTCGCAGTTGAGGTCGAGCTTGTCGCAGACGTCGACGACCGTCGACATGCTCACGGCCGCACCCCCGACGGCGTAGACGAGGTCGATGTCGAAGGAGATGGTTTTGCTGGGATCGGGGGTCTCGACGTCGAGGTTGTCGAGGCATCCCCAAACGGGGTCGGAGCTGACGGTGCTGACACAGACTTGCTCCACGCAAGCGGCGTCCTGAAAGCCGCGCGCCGTGCAGTCGTCGTCGACCGAACACTGGGCGTCGTCTCCGGCTACGACCAAGTTGCAGCCCTGAGCGAACAGCGCGAGGCTGCAGATCAGGAAAAGGCGAGTCACTTCGGCAGGGTAGCTCGTGACGTCGTCCTTTCAAAGGGACCGGTGACGATTGCAGCTCGCCGTGCGCTGTTCTCGTCTCCTCCCGCGGGCTTGCGCCACCCCATCGATCGGCGGGCCCACTTGTCCCTACCCCGTGCCCTCCCCCGGGAGGGATCTGAGCGGAGCAATCCTGCTGCCGGGATTGCCAGCGGTCTCGGCGTGCCTATCGTGTCGGCTCGGCCTGTGGCGAAGGGCGCCTGGGGACCGCTGGGGAGGACGAAACATGCGCGTGGATCGAGCGACCTTTTTGTTGTTGGCGGGGAGCATCGCGGCGGGCGGCTGCACCATCACGGCCGTCAGTGACGACGATGACGGCACGGGGGGCAACGGCGGCAACGTCACCAGCAGCAGCACCACCACCGGTGACGGCGGGTCGGGAGGCGCAGCCGGAACCGGCGGGCAGAACGCCGGCGGCGCGGGAGGATCCGCGGGAGAAGGCGGCGCCGGCGGTGGTGCCCAGTGCGACGACTCCGTCGGAACCGTTCCCGACTGCTCGACGCTCACGCTGCCCTGCAACTTCCAGGAGGGCGGCTGCTCGCTCGCCGAGCTCGACTACAAGCCGAAGGTGGCCCAGAACGCCGTCGAGTGCGTCATCGCGCTCGCCCAGACCGACACCTGCGTCGACGTGCAGGCCTGCCAGGAGGCGGCGCTCGCGAACGCATGTGCCGACACCACGGCCGACGACGACTGCGCCGCGCTCGCACCTGCGTGCAGCGACACCGAGGCCGTGTGTCACGACTTCATGGACGGCCTGACCGAAGACGCCCGTCTGCGGATGATGTCCTGCACCGTCGAGGGCTGCCTCAGTGTGCGCGACTGCGCGATCAGCGCGGGCGTGATCACCTTCTGAGCGCAGCGAGCGCGATCTCACCGTCCGAGAAGGCCACCTTCTCGCCTCCGATCACCATGTCGCGCTCGTGGCCCTTGCCGGCCACGAGCACGACGTCACCCGTGCCCGACGCCGCTATCGCCGACCGGATGGCTTCATCCCGGGCGAGGAGGATCCGGCAGTCGGGGTGGTTGGCGAGGCCTTCGGCCACCGCTTCGGCGATGGCGGATGGGTCTTCGTGACGCGGGTTGTCGGTGGTGATCCAGACTGCGTCCGCACCGCTCGCGGCTTCGCCCATGATGGGCCGCTTGGAGGGGTCGCGACCGCCCCCGGCCCCAAATACCAGGCGCACCGCTCCACCGTCCCGGCTCGCGAGGGACTTGGCCGTGGCTACCGTGCGGCCGAGGGCGTCGGGCGTATGGGCGTAGTCGACCACGACCCGAGGAGCACCGGCTTCGGGCTCGGGATTGACGAGGTCGAACCGACCCGGCGGCGCGGGGGCTTCGGCGAGGGCGGCGGCGGCAACGGCTGGCTCCGCGCCTGCCGCGATGGCTCCGAGCCATGCTGCGACGGCGTTCTCGGCGAACACCTCTCCGATGGCACGGACGCGAAGTGCAGGGCGATCCTCGAGCTCGACCCGCGTGCCCGACCAGTCGAAGCTCACCGCGCGCCCCACGACGTCGGCGTCGGTGGTGTCGCCGCGTGAAGCGAGCCCGTAGCGGACGACCTCGATGCCGTCTGGGAGCACCTCCTGGAGCAAGGCCCCACAGGGGTCGGCGGCGTTGAGCACCGCCGTGCCGCCGGGGCGGAGGTGCATGAAGAGCTGAGCTTTGCTCGCGAGGTAGTGCTCGGGCGAGCCGTGCGCGTCGAGATGATCGAACGACAGGTTGGTAAAAACGCCGACCTGCGATGGCCAGGCTCTCGCGAAGCCCATGGCGAGGGCCTCACTCGTCATCTCGAGGGCGGCGTGGCTCCCGCCACGATCGAGGGTCGCGCGCATGGCGGAGAGGAATCCGCCGAAGTCCCGCCCCGCCTCGAAGGCCTCGTCGTCGAGCGCGTAGCCGAGGGTCGTGGCGATCCCCACGGGTCTACTCACGGTGGCGAGCATGGCGCCGAGCCAGAGGGTGGTGCTCGTCTTGCCGTTGGTCCCCGTCACCCCGACGCTCGTGAGCTGGTCGGCCCAGGGAGGCGGATCGGGAACCTCAATCGTGGGCACCGTCGACTCCTCGCATGAGCACAGCCTACCAGCTCGCGCGCGCTGGATAGATCGAGCTTCGACCATGTCCTCACGCGTCCGCGGGCCTATGCTGGCCGCGTGTGGCGCACGTTCGGCCTCTTGCTCATCGTCGCGGCCTGCGGCCGGCCATCGGCGCCCCCGGAAGACGGGCCTGCTGCCATTGCGGAGCGACTGCGAGGCCATCCCGAAGGTGCCGCCCTCCTCGAAAGGGCGCCCGGGCATCGGGTGGTCTTCGCCCAAGAAGCGGGAATTACGCCGGATGGGACCGTGCGCCTCGTTCGCGACCGGCCCATCCCCGAGTCGGCCGCGCGGTATGGGCACCTCCTGCACCACCTCGTGCACGGAAGCCCCTTCGACGACGAAGAGGTTGGAGACTGCGCAGGGCGGCTCGCGACGGCACGAACGCGGGAGCGTGAAGCCTTCGCGCTCGAGGATCGCCTCCGCGCGTCGTTTGGACTCGCCCCGCTACCCGCGGCCGCCCTCGAGGCGCGCATCTCCGCCTACCAAGCCCGTTGCCGCTAGCTGAACACGTGAGCGTGCATTCGCTACAAACGCATTTAGCTAGCCCTCACGTACGAAGAGGCCTTCGACGCAGCGGTAGCGGGCGAGCTCGACCTGCCGGGCCACGTGGCGGGCGACGAGGAGGACCTCGCCCGTCCACAACGCCGCCGAATCGGTGCCTCCCACCTCGCCCGGGAGGAGGGGGCCGAGGCGATCCGCGGGGGCGACGAAGGCATGTTCATCGTCGAGGCTCAGCACGGGGTGCCCGCCCGCATTGCAGGTGAGCTCGACGCCTTCGAGCGAGCGTGGCGGGTCGACGTCGATGCCCCGCACGCGGACCCCAGTACGGACCGAGCCGCACGCCGCGGTGACCCAGATGGCGTCGCCCAGCACCGCCGCGCCCCGGGGTTCACATCCGGCCATCAGCTCGTGGGCTTGGGCGTACATCGGCTCGGGCTGGATGCTGTACCAGACCGTCTCTTGGCGACTGTCGTCTTCGCGGAGGTGGCAGATCCCGTAGTAGCGGTGGGGCGCTCGGTAGAGGTACCCGGTCACGGGGCGATCGCAGGGGCGGGGCACGGTGAGCCAGGGACGGTTGCCCGACGCCGGGTCGGGCGGGAGCGGGTGCGCGCCGAAGCTCGCGCACCGGGATGGCTTTCCGTCCTGACAGGCTTGGTCTTCCCCGCGAGCGTAGACGCGGAGGTGGTCGGGCCCCGAGGCGATGGCGAGGTGACCGCGTTCGCCCACGTGGGCCACGTGGGTGGGGCCGATGGTCGCCGCCGGAGCAAGCGCGCTCGGGGGCCCGGCCGTGCCCCGGAGCTGAGCCTGTTCGCCGGGGCGCCGCTGCACCCAGGCCACGCCGAGCTGGTCCGTCGAGGCCGCGTACCCGAGCGCCACCTCCACGACTTCGGCGTCGGTGTCGTCGAGGGTCGAGGTAGGGCCTGGGCGTCCGTCCGCGTCGAAGAGCACACCCTGAACCCGCTGGCGCGCCCCGTGAGGCGCGGACCAAGCGAGGTAGGCCCCGTGCTGCGTCCATCGCAGGTCGAAGGCGGCCGGCGAAGCGAGCGGCTGCTTCCATGGCTCGCCCAGCTTGGGGGTGGCGTCACCGGGGGCGAGGCCCGCCTGCGCCGTGAGGGGGGCGGGCTCCTCGCATCCGAAGGCCACCACCGCCAAGAGCCAAGCCGTGCGCATGCCATGGGTGTATCCCAGGCGCCGGGTGCTCTCCAGTTGGCGATGCCCGGGCACACCGCGCACCTCCATCCCGTTCGCCCTCACCGCCAGGTCCAGCTCGCCGAGGGATGTCCCCAAGGGGGTTTCGCTAGCATGGCAAAGGGGGTAACCCGCGGCATGGCCATCAGCTCCGATCGCGCCACGTGGCAGTCGCCGCCCGTCGGGCGACCCCGGGTCCCTGGGACCGAGCGCCGCTCGCTCTACTTGCCCATGCGGGACGGCGTGCGCATCGCGGTCGACGTCTACTTGCCGGCTTCGCGTCAGCACCTCGCCACCATCGTTCGCCCCACGCGCTACTTCCGTGGCGTGGCCATCAAAGAGCCATTCCGTCGCCTCGATGCGATGGAGTGGTTGCTCGATCACGCGGCGGAGACGCGTCACCGATTCTTGGCCGAGGGCTACGCTTGGGTCGACGTCTGTGCGCGTGGCTCGGGAGCATCCTTCGGGAAGCGGCCGTGCCCCTGGTCACCAGACGAGGTCGCCGACTACGGCGAGGTCATCGATTGGATCGTTGCTCAGCCGTGGTCGAACGGACGGGTGGGAGCGACGGGCGTCTCGTACGACGGCACCGCGGCCGAGATGATGCTCGCCACCGGGCGTGAAGCCCTTCGCGCGGTGGCCCCCCGCTTCAGCCTCTTCGACATCTACGCGGACGTTGCCTTTCCGGGCGGCATCCACCTCGCTTGGTTCACCAAGGCTTGGAGTGGTTTCAACCGCGCGCTCGACGACAATCGCCTCGACCGCGCCTTCGCCCTCAAGCTGCAGACGCAGTTCCGCGCCTTGAGATCGCTCCCCGACCGTTGGCCGAGGTGGGCGCGCGGGTTCCGAGAGCTGGGGGAGGGGCCCGCCGCCGACGCCGCCCTCGAGCGCATCCTGCGCGCCGTGGCCTCGGGCGTTCGACCCGTGGACGGCGACGATGGAGGGCTCCTGCGCGCCGCCGTGGGGGACCACGACAACTACGACGTGCACGACGGCGCCACGCGCGTGGTCCACCGCGACGACGAGGATTCACAATCCCCGCTCGACGAGAAGGTGATCGATGCCTTCTCTCCTCATCGCTATCTCGATGCCTTCCGCAGCTCGGGGGCGGCCATCTTGAGCTACAGCGGCTGGCTCGACGGCGCCTACCAGCACTCGGCCATCAAGCGCTTCCGCAACATCGAGGGCGGTCGACTCGTCATCGGCCCTTGGGACCACGGAGGGACCCAGAACGTCAGCCCCTTCGCTCCGGCGCGCAAGACGGCCTTCGATCAGGACGGCGAGCTCCTGCGCTTTTTCGACCACCACCTTCGCGACCGGCCCGAGGACGCTCCTCCGGTGCGCTACTTCACCGTCGGTCACGAGCGTTGGAAGTCGGCCTCGACCTGGCCTCCGCCCGTGGCTCGCGTGCGGTCGTGGCACCTCGGTCGAGGCGGTCGCCTCCTCGAGGCGCCGAGCTCCGACCTGGCCGATACCTACCTCGTCGATCGCGACCTCGGCACCGGACGTCGCTCTCGCTGGGACGCGCTCCTGGGGCTCTTGGCTCCGGTCGGATACTCCGGTCGCTCCGAGCGTGCGCGGCGCATGTTGGTGTATCGGAGCGGACCCTTGCCCACGTCGCTCGAGGTCACGGGCCACCCCGTGGTGCGACTTCGAATGCGCTTCGACGTGCCCGACGCTTTCGTCTTCGCCTACCTCGAGGAGGAGCGCCCCGACGGTACGGTCCATTACGTCACCGAAGGCGAGCTACGGGTGTCGGCGCGTGCCGTCGGCGGAGACGCGCCCTATGTGACCGAAGGACCGCACCATTCGTTTCGGCGGGGCGATGCGAGGCCAGTGTCGAGCGAGGAGACGGTCGAGGTCGCGTTCGACCTGTTGCCGACGTCGTGGTGTCTCGGGCCCAAGAGCCGCCTCCGGCTCGCGCTCGCAGGAGCGGACGCGGACCATTTCGTCGCCCCGCCGCACGCGACCACCCGCTTCACCGTCATGGCGGGCAGCACGCTCGAGCTCCCGATCGTGGCGGAGTGACTGGGGGGCCACGCCTCAGCCTTCTTTGAAGGCACGGCGGACCTCGGGCCGTGTCACTTGAAGGAGAGCAGGTCGCCAGCGAGGGCCGGCATGTCGACCCGTCCCGAGATGTGGAAGACGAAGGCGAGCTCGGTGTCGTCGACGACGCCGATGCTGGGCGTTGCCGCGAGCGGGTCGGTCGAGCGAAGCTCACCGCGACCGTAGATGAGCCGAGCTGCAGTGATGAGCTGACCGACGTCACCGTAGAGCGAGAAGCCCGCGCTGCCGTGGAAGCGGTCGAGGCGCCGGAAGATGATGCGCGACTCGGCGCTCTCGGGGACGATGGGGTCGATGGCGCTGAAGTCGGTGGAAAAGCCGCTTACGAACCCGAGTCGTTCGAAGGCGTGCCACTCGAAGCCCAGGCCGAGGTTGGCGACGGGATGCGCGCGCTCCCTGCGGTTCGCGACGAACCCCGGATCGGTCGCACCGCCCTGATTGACCAACGTTTCGCGGTCGGCCTCGATCGACCAGAAGCTCGACTGAGGCAAGAAGTAGCTGCCCTGGATCTCGGCGCGAACGTCGTCGACGTGAATGCCTGCCCCGAGCACGATGCGCATGGGGATGTTGGTGGCGAAGCTGCCCGCTTGGGTGGTTCGTGAGAACAGGCCGTCGCTGCGGGCGCGGAAGCGGGTGCTCGTCCAGTTCCCGTCGACGTTGAGGCTGGGCAACCGCACCGACGCTCCCATGGTCACGTGCTCGCCCAAGCGGTAGTTCACGCCGAGGTGCCCCACGAGGTCGAAAGAGCGCCCCGAGGCGTCGAGCCCGAAAGCGCTGAGGCTGGGATGGGCACCGTCGAAGAAAGCCGACGAGCCGGAGACGGTCTCTTTGTAGCGGCTGATCCCGAGGAAGAGCCCTGACCCGACGCTGAAGTCGTCGGTGATGTTCCACGCCCAGCCGAAGCCGACCATGCGCCGCACCCACTCGGCCACGACCGTGCCGCTGCCCTGCACGCTCGGTGACGGGGCCGTGTGGAGGGCGGTGCCGGAGAAGCCGTCGATCTCGGTCGGCATGCCGCAAAAGCCGACCTGGTGGTGGCCCGCGTAGCCCCTGGTGTGGAACGCGTCGTCGGGGTCGGGTTCATCGGGTCCGGTTCCGAGGTCGGTGACGAAGCAGAGACCCCCGAGCAGCATCGCCAGGTCGAAGGCGTCGGAGTAGAGGTCGTCGGGCTCGATGGTCGTGCGACGGTCACCGCTACGATCGGGGTCGTAGAAGTTGTCGTAGACGTGGACTCGGCCGTGGATGAAGCGGGCGATCCCGAAGGACTTGTCCGGCACGTGGGTGAGGCGCGCCGGGTTGAGCAAGGGGACGGTGGGGTCGGTGCCGACGGCGCTGCCGGTTCCCCCCATCACGTAGCCCGCGCCCCCGAGGAGCTCGGAGCCGAAGTTGGCTTGGGCCGCCGCCGGCCGAGGCCACAGCGATGCCGCCAAGGCGAGGCCAGCGGGAAGAACGAGGCGCAAGGTGCGCGGGTCATATCGTCGCGCCCACCCGGCGCCAACTCAGGCGGGGGCCGGAAGTCGAGCGGGCAGGTCCTCGCGCATCCAGGTGGTGCACTCGGCGAGGACCGCCCGACCACCGCTGCTCACGACGTCGCCGTGGGCCATGATCAGGCGGTCGAAGTCGAGCTCGAGGAGGCGGGCCACGCTCTGCCCCGCTGCGGCCCGATCCTTCGTGCTGGCCCGCCAGAGACGGCTTTGGGCGGGGCGGCCCAGGGCGCGCGACACGTAGCGAAAGACCAGGCGCGAGATCCAATTGGCCGCGCGCGGGATGTTGAAGATGAGGTCGGTGACGATGAGGGTGCGGCTCTGGTGGTGGAACAGGACCCGCTCGTCGAACGCCGGCGCTCCCTCGATGGAGTAGAGCTCGACGCCAGCGTGGAAGGAGGCGGGGCCGTCCGCGAGCATCTCGTCGAAGACGACACCCGGGCGCTTCTTGCGAAGGCCAGGGACGCCGAAGACACGCGCATCGGGATAACGCGCGATCGCGGCGGGAAGGTGCACGTGATGCATGGCATTCGGTGCCACGAGGGCGCGCACCTCGCCCAGCTCGGCGAGGGACGCAGCCAAGGCGTCGTCGATCGCGATCGGAGAGACGAGGGTGAGCCCAGACGCGTCGCGCAGCACGGTCATACGCACGGGGAAAACGATCCCGAGACCGGCACGAAGCTCGTCTTCGGCACACCAGAGGTCGTCGGCGAGGAGGCGAAGTTGGCTCATACGCAACTAGTAAAGTTGCTTGACCAATTGGTCAAGGGCTATTGACTATTCTGCATGGCGGACGACGTAAAAGAGTTCCGGCGCGCGCTCGACGACGCGCGCCGTAAGAGCACCGCACAACTCCTCTTCAAGTGCTCACGTTTGGTCAACGAGCTCGCGCTCGACCGGATGCCCCCCAGCAAAGCGAAGATCCGGCCTTCGCACACTGCGCTCTTTCCCTACATTCGCCTCGAGGGCACCCGGCAGACGGAGCTCGCGCGAAAGGTCGGGATCAGCAAGCAGGCGGTGGGTCAGCTCGTGGATGATCTGGAGGCGTGGAACCTGGTGACGAGGCAACCGGACCCCGATGACCGACGCGCCAAGCGCGTGGTGTGGACCGAGCATGGGCGCGTATCGATGATGGAGGGGCTCACACATCTGCGGGAAGTGGAGCGCACGCTCGAAGCAGCGGTTGGGGAGAAGGCATGGCAGCAGCTCCGGGATGCGCTGCTGGTGCTGCACGACCACCTCGACGACGAGTCCTGACCCGCGTCAGCATCGTTACCAAGTTGGAATTGTCCTACATCTCCGTACCTTTGCGCCGAGGAGACCTGTTCCTCCATTGGATCTTCGACGATCCATCGATCCCATGGCCACGGAGCGGTGCGTCATGGGCGTAAGCGTCGGAAACTCTGCTACACGGCGTGTCTCAGTCCCGTGGAATCGTCCAGGCGGGCTGTATGGATCATCGCTTGCTTAGAGACCCAACGGGAAGGAAGCCCGTCTATGCTCGCAGGTCCCGCATCGCGCCAGATGATCCCCCGTAGCCCTCGAGGGCAGGACGAGGTGATCCCCCTCGCGTCGAGCGCAAACACCAACATCGCCTCGGGGCTCACGTCGTTCGTGGGCCGTGGCACAGAGCTCGAGCGACTTCGCACCCGGGTGGAGGACAGCACCCTCGTCACGGTGGTGGGGCCGGCGGGCGCGGGCAAGACGCGGCTCGCCCTCGAGCTCGTGCGCAGCACCCTGCCCAGCCTCCTCGAGCGCTTTCCTGGTGGGGTCTGGTTCTGCGACCTCACCCAGGCGCGCAGCCTCGATGGGATCTGCCACGTGGTCGCCGGCGCGCTCGGCGTGCCTCTCGCCAAGGCGCAGAGCCCGGACCACAACGCTGAGCTCATCGGACAATCTCTCGCCGCTCGTGGCGCGACCCTTCTCGTGCTCGACAACTTCGAGCAAGTCGCGCCCCTCGCCACGGAGACCGTGGCGCGTTGGCGCGCCCGTGCCGCCAACAGTCGGTTCGTCGTGGCGTCCCGCACCGCCCTTCAGCTTCCCGGAGAGCGGGTGCTGCCGCTCGGCTCGCTCGGGGTCGAGCAGGGCGACGACACGGCCGCCGTTCAGCTCTTCATCGAACGCGCGCGAGCGGTTCGTCACGGCTACGATCCCTCCGACGAGGAGCGCATCGCCATCGCCGAAGTGGTGCGTGCCCTCGACGGGATGCCCTTCGCCATCGAGCTCGCCGCTTCCCGCATGCGGGTCCTCGGCGTGCGACAGATCGCGGCCCAGCTCGGCCGTCGTTTCACCCTGTTGAGGCGCGATGGAGCCTCCGGTCACGATGCCAGCTTGCGCGACACCATCGCATGGTCGTGGCAACTCCTGAGCCCGGCCGAACGGGATGCCCTCGCCCAGTGCTCGGTGTTTCGCGGCAGCTTCGACCTCGAGGCCGCCGAAGACGTGATCGAGCTCGGGGCCGATGGCCCGTGGGCGCTCGACGCGATGCAGAGTCTCGTCGAGCAGTCGTTGGTCCAGACCCGCGAGCATCGCGCGGGAGAGCTTCGCTTCAGGGTTTACGAGAGCGTGCGTGCTTTCGCCGCCGAGCAGCTTTCGCCCGAAGCACGCGAGCTCGCCGAGACGCGTCGCGACGTCTCTTTCGCCAATCGGGCGGCTCGCCTCCGCAAGCAGGTAGACGGTCCCGATGCGGCGACCGCCCTCGAGCAGCTCTCCTCCGATGTCGAGAACATGTTCACGGTGCATGCGCGCGCGGCGGCCATGGGCCGAGGCGACCGCGCGTTGCAAGTCGCGCTGGCCCTCAACGCACTCTTCTCACTTCGAGGACCGCTCACGCCGATGCTCGAGCTGCTCGACGCCGCGCTTGCGCAGCCTTGTGAAGACCGTCCTCTCGTCACCGAGGCGACATTGCTTCGAGGCTACGTGCTCGGCGAGCTCGGGCGCCGCGACGAAGGCGCCCGTCAACTCCATCAAGCCCTCTTCACCGCCACCGAGGTGGATGAGCCCGCCCTCTTGGGACTGGCCCAGCTCGGCCTCGCGCGCCACGCCTGGCACACGGGGTCGCTCGACGAAGCCGTCGTTCGCTACACCGAGGCCGAACGCCTGATGGACAAGGGCGGAGACAAGGCACGCCAGGGCCGCGCCATCTCCTATCGCGCCAACATTCGCTACCTCCAGGGCGACATCGCTGGCGCACGCAACGACTACGAAGCCGCCCTCGCGCTCCTGCGACGATACGGTGATCCCGCCTCGGAAGCGGTGACCCTCGGCAACCTCGGCCGACTCGAGCACGACACCGGCCATCAAGGCCGCGCTCGTCGCCTCTACGAAGAGGCGCTCGGGCTGTGCCGAAAGATCGGTGACCGCTACAACGAGGGCAACTTCGTCACCCGTCTCGGATTGGTGGTGCTCGAGGACGGTGACGTGCACGAGGCCCACCAAAACTTCCTGCGGGCGCTCGACGTGCATCGGCGTGTCGGCAACCGACGAGGCGAAGGCGTTTGCCTCGCCTACCTTGGCCAGTGTTGTGAGCTGGAGGGTGATCGGGATGCCTGTCGCCGCCACTACCACGAGGCGGTGGGGCTCCTTCACGACTTCGGCGAGCCGGTCCTGGAGGCGATGGTCTACTGCTGGCGTGGTCGGCTCGAGGCCGACTGCGACGAGCTCGAGCACGCGCGTCGCTTCCTCGAGCTCGGGGAGGCCAAGCTCAAGCAGCTCGGTGAGACCATCATGGGCCCTGTGGCTCAGGTCTGCTCTGCGCACCTCGACCTCGCGCTCTCCCGGCAGTCGGAGGCTTCCGGCGACTGGGATGCGGCGGTGCGAGGTCGTGAGGTTGCGCGTGCAGTGTCACGTAGCGTCTCCGCCGAAGCCGTCTCGGCCGTCGAGCGGTCGGGTGATGTCCGCGCCGCCCTCGCGCGCTTGCGCGATGCGCTGCGCGAGGCCGACACGCGACCTTCCACGATGCCGCCCGCGCGCCCGCCCGAGCCCATCGAGACCCTCGACGGCGCTTTGGTGGTGAGCGCTTCTGGTCGGGCCTTCTCGAGCCCGGGAGGTGACGCGGTCGACCTCTCCACGCGGGCAGCGCCGCGCCGGATCCTCAAGGCCCTCGCCGACCAGCGCGAGCTTCAACCCGGCGTCGCCCTCAGCACCGAGGTGCTTCAGTCGGCGGGGTGGCCCGGCGAGCGACTTCTCCCCGAAGCGGGCAAGAGTCGCGTCTACACGGCCGTGGCCACGCTGCGCCGCATGGGTCTCAAGCGGTTCTTGATCCGTCGCGACGACGGCTACCTGCTCGACCCGAAGGTTCCCCTCACCCGGGGCTGACGGCCTACCTGAAGCGCAGCAGCAGCGCGTAGGCGGCGGCACCCAGCACGGCCAGCCAGGTCACAAGTGCACCGATGGCGCGGGTGGGTCGGGTGCGCGTCGCGATCCCGTGCGCCGCGGCGGCGCGCCCGATGAGCAGAGAACCACCGAGCCCGTGCATCGAGCTGGTGTGGGCTCCGCTGATCTCGGCGATGAGCAGCAGGAGCAAGCCGATGGGAATGTACTCGGTGGCGTTCGCGTGCGCCCGGATGGCGGCTTCGAGGCCCTCGTCATCCTTGTGGCCGTAGAGCGCATCCACGCGTCCACGATGGCGACTGACGTTGGCGGCGAGGAAGATGGTCAGGATCGCGAGGATGGCCCCGTAGAGGGCGGACGCGGGAACGCTCATGCGCCGAGGATCGTCCTCTCGAGACGCCCGGGCCAAGTCTCTGGGGGCGCTTCAAGGCGTGGCGCAAGCGTGGCTGCTCGGGGGCCCCTGGCGTACCGCGGTGCCGTGGCGCCAGGTGATCGGCACCGCGCGCCATACGTCACCCATGAGGGAGCAGTAGTCGCGCGAGAAGACCGACAGATCCCAATCGAGCGACTGGCCGAGTGAGGTGGCCGCGACCAGGTGGTCGGCCTCCATCTGCAGATGCATGACCGGACCGTGGAGCTTGGCGTGGCCGATGGGGTCACCTCGAGTCGTATCCCAGAGACCGACGGTGCCGTCACCGAAGCCCACCACGACGGTGCCCTCGGGTCCTGCCTTCAGGCGCGTGACACGGGCGCTGGCGGTGGCATCTAGCGCTATCGACTGCCCGTCGCGTTCGAGCACGACCGTTCCATTGTGGTAGCCGAGGGCTCGACTGCCCCCCACCATGGCAAGCGCGCTCACCCCTCGACCCACGCCCTGTCGACCTAGCTCACGACCATCGCCACCGAAGCGAAGGATGCCGTCGAGGGTGGCGACCAGGAGATCCTGTTGAGCGCCACGGCCCAACGCGCTCGCGTCGCGTGCGATGCGCAGCGGAGGTTTGCCCGGTCGCACCAGATGGACCTCGCTGTCGGCGAGCACCGCGCAGCCGTCGCCGAGGATCTCGAGGTCTTGTGGCTCGAACGACTTGGCCTCGGCGAGGAGCCGGTCGTCTGCCATGCGCCAGAGTGCCACCCCGCGTCTCGATGCCAGGCAGAGCAAACCGTCTTTCGTCCGCGCGAGCTCGGCCTCGTCGACCGCGTCGGCCCACGCGCTCGCGGGACGAGCGACCGGGGCGCCGGTGGCAGGCGACGTCCAACCTCGATGGGAGACGAGACGCGGAGGACGGTCGAGGAGCAAGGGGGCGCGCCACGCGGCGGTCAGCCCGTTCAGCGACCAGAGTCTGACGCTGCTGTCGTCACCGCCGGTGGCGACGACCTCTCCGCCTTCGTCGAGGGCGAGGTCGTTGGCTTCGGCGATGTGGCCGCGGCGTCGGTCGAGCACCTCTCCCGACGACGAGAGCACGGTGATGTCACCGAGGGCACTCGCCACGGCAATGCGACTGCGGGGGGCGAGGGCCAGACCCAACAGACGGCCCTCGTGCCGATAGAGGGTCTCGCTTCGGGACGGCTTCAAGTGGTGCCGCATCAATCGACCGGGGATGTCGACCGTCAGCAGGGTTTGGTCACCAGGCTCGAAGAGGACCCGCCGGACCCCGTCCTGCATGACGAAGCGCGTTCGCTCTTCCCTGGTCCTCGTGTCGTAGACGACCAGGCCGACGCCGCCGAGGGCGATCATCGACCCATCGTTCGAGAGCGCGATGCTCCGCGCGGCGTCGACGTGGTGCGGAGCGGCATAGGTTTGCTCGCCCTCGAAGCTCCACAGGCGCATGGACGCGCTCTCGCGAACGGTGGCGATCTGGCGGCGCGAGACGTCGACGGCGGCACTGCCGATGTTGCGGAGCTCGGGCGAGGTGATGTGGACCACGGTCTTGAGGGCAGGGAGTCCGAACAGGCGCACGGAGCCGCCTTGCTCACTGCTCAGCAGGAAGCTCTGCTCACCGCTGCGATGGACAGAGAGGGCGCGGACGAAACCGTTGCCGTCGACCACCGCACGTTGCTCGCCGGTGCTTCGATCCCACACCCGGAGCTTGCCGTCGATGCCACCACTGAAGACGGAGGTCCCGTCGGGACTGACCGCCACCGCCGATACCATGCCTCGATGGCCGGCTGGCGCTTCGGTTCGACGATCGGTGCGCCACAGGTTGATGCGTTGCTCGTTGCCTCCCGTCGCCACGAAGCGGCCGTCGTTGGAGAAAGCCACGCCGACGATGCGCGATGCGTGACCGCCCTCGCGCGTGTCGAAGAGGGCGAGGTCGTCCGTCTTCCAGATGCGAAGAGCGCCGTCGGCTTCGCCCGAAGCGATGAGCCCCGCTTCGTGCGTCACGGCGACGCCGCGCACGCCGGGGCGACTACCCGGCAAGGCCACGCGACCGTTGGGACCGAGGACGAAGGTGCCCTTGTCGGTGCCGGCGACGAGGCGACCGTCGTGCAGCCATGCCACGTCATTGATGGGCGCCTCCGCGTCGTAGGTGGCGACGAGCTCTGCGTCCGGCCAGCGCCACACCGCGACCTCGGCGTTGGCGGCGACGGCTAGGCCATGGCTCGGGTGATGGTCGAGGGCGCGAATGCCGGCGCTTCCCTCGAGAATGCGCGGGGCGACGGGTGAGGGGCCTATCTTCGCGTGGATGAGCTTGCCGGAAGCGAACGACCCCGCGACGACTTCGTCTTCTGCGACCCACACGATGCTGCGCACCCCTCCCCCAACCGGAGACGACCAGATGGCCGTGGGCTCGGTTGCGTCACGGGCCCAGAACATGAGCTGACCGTCGTAGCCGGCGGTGACGATGCGGTCGCCGCTTGGGGAGAAACGCGCGGCCATGACCTGATCGGTGTGCCCGTGCAGCTCGCGTGCGTCGCCGGTGGTCGTGTCGAAGAGGTAGGCCACCTTGTCCTGACAGCTCGCCACCACCCGCTCGCCACGAGGGTCGAAGTCGAGGCGGTAGACCGCCCCCCCGAGACTCCGCCGCCATTGCAGCAAGTCGCGTTGAACTTGCCACCAAAGGCCACGCGCCATGGGGGTGTCGTCGGTCTCGAGCGCGACCCGCACCTTGGCGCGGGCTTCGACCAAACGTCGCTCCGCAAGCGCAGAACGGGCGCTCTCGCTCAAGGCCATGGCTTGGCTGTCTCGGGCCTGGTCGCGCGCCTCGAGCGCCCGCTCTCTCAGTGTGTCGGCCTGTCTCTTCTGGAGGAGCAGCACGGTGGCGATGACCGCCATCAGGCCGAGCGCAGCGACCACGCCCATACGCAGGCGGCGCTGGTGAGCCCGGGCCCGCTTGCGACCCGCTTCGAGGAAGCGCATGACGGGAGCGGGCACGGCGGTGGCCGCCCGCTGGAGGCGCCGCAGGGCATCGTCGAGCGCGTCGCCGTCCCAGAGCTCGGTGGGGCGGCGGCCTCGCTTTTCCCACAGCTCTGCGGCCTGCATCACGTCGCGCAGAAATGAGATCTCCTCGCGGCTCTCGTCGAGCCACCGCGCGAGCGTCGTCCAGGCGGTCACCAAGGACTCGTGGGTGAGCTCGACGCGCACTTCGCTGCGACCATCGGCGGTCCGGGCCTTCACCACGTGGATGAGGCGCGCTTCCACCAGTCGCGCGAGCAGTCGCTCGCCGGCCGGGCCGAGGCCATCGAGGGCTTCGGCCCGGCGCACCACGCGTCGGGTGCGTGCAGGCGTCACCATGCGAAGCATCAGCTCACGCGCGACCCGGAGGTCTTCGTCGGCGAGGCCCTCCAGCACGCCGTCGGCGTGACTCGCGAGTGCGCCCTCCACGCCCCCGAGGGCGTCGTAGGCGCCGCGCGTCAGCTGCTTCTGGACGCGGTCGCGCCGCTGCCACAGCGACTTCGCAGCGAACTGCAGCAGCGGCAGGCAGGCCGCCTCGCCGGCTACGGCCCGGACCATCTCCAGCGGGAGCTCGGGGTCGTCATATCGGTAGCCGACGGCATCCACCGGGGCCGTGAGGGTTCGCAGCAGCACGTCTTCGGAGGGCTGTTGCACGACGGCCACGTGGCCGAAGACCTCGCGCGCGCGGCGACTCGTCGCCACCCGATCGAGAAAGTCGTGACGCAGGGTGAGCACGACGCGCACCGGATCGGTCGCGTCGTCCGCGGCGGCGCAGAGTGCTTCGATGAAGGCGGCCCGCTCGTCGTCATCGTCGACGAGGGCCGCGATCTCTTCGAGCTGATCGACCACCAGCAAGACCCGCGTGTGGCTCGCGAGCGCGAGCTCCTGCAGCCGAATGCCCAAGGCGCGCTCATGCGCGCGCAGGGAAGCGGCCAGCTCGACAACATCTTCCCAACCGTCGCGCACGCCGTCGTCTCGGAGCGACCCCCGGGTGGAGTCGTCGGGGCGAGCGAGGCGTTGCGCGAGGCTGAGGAAAGGCGTCGCACCTGGGCGCAAGCGCAAGACCGTCAGCTGACCGGCCTCGCGCAATCGGGGGATGAGTCCCGCGAAGACCAGCGAGCTCTTGCCGGCCCCGCTCGGCCCCACGACGGGGAGGATGGGCTGCGTTCGTAGGCGCTCTCGCAGGCTCGCGACCTCGTCTTCTCGACCGAAGAAGAGCGACTCGTGATCCTCTTGGAAGGGCAGGAGGCCACGGAATGGCCCTTCTTCGTCGGGGAGGTCGCGATGTCGCGGATTGAGGAGGGAGATCAGCGTCTCCGCGACCTCGCGAGCTGACGGTCGTTCCTCGCGCTCGTACGTCAAGCACCGCGCGACGAGGTCGACGAGCGCGGCGGGGAACTCGCCGTGCGCGCCCAAGGATGGGGCCTTGGCGCGCCGGATCGCGACCTCGAGTCCGAGCTCCTCGACGCTCGCTGCCTCGAAGGGACGCCGCTGGGTCAGCGATTCGTAGAGCACGACCCCGAGGGCCCAGATGTCCGTGGCGGGGGAGCACTCTTGCTCCAACCACTGCTCCGGCGCCATGTAGGAGGGCGTCCCTCCGGCGACGGTGGAGCGCGACTTGAACTCGTCCGGGCGTCCTGACGGCGCAGCGGATAGCGGTCCCGTCCAGCTCGCGAGGCCGAAGTCGACCACACGTACCCGGCCGTCGGGCGGTAGCATGATGTTGGCTGGCTTCAGGTCACGATGCAGCAGCCGGTGGTCGTGAGCTTCTTCGAGCGCCCGAGCGATGGCTTCCCCGAGTCGAAGCGCCTCTTGGAGCTGGAGGGGGCGGAGGGCGATACGCTGCTTCAGGGTTTCGCCTTCGAGGTATTCCAACGCGACGTAGGGGGTGCCAGCGTGCTCACCGACCCCGTAGATCGTCACGATGTTCGGGTGGCTGAAGGTCGCCGTCGCCCGTGCTTCGAACATGAACTGCTCGTGGGCCTCCTCGGTCTCGAGGCCCATGTTCCGGACGAGCTTGAGGGCGACGCGCCGACCGAGCTGGGTGTCGCGCGCGAGGTAGACCTCGCCCATGCCGCCCCGACCGAGGGGACGCATGATCCGGTACTGGTCGAGGTGATCGCCTGGGCTGAGGCCGAAGCTGCTCGTCCCTCGTGAACTCTTCGAGGCGCCGAGCCGTACGGTTTTCGTGTCGCCGGCGTGTGTCGCGAGCTCGTTCTCCGCAGACAAGGGGGCCGTTTTCGAGTCCAGATCGATCCCGCCATTGTACGTCAAGGACCAGTGGCTCGCCGAAAACGAGTAGCTCGGGGGCTGACGGCAGGAGTGGGTCCGGAAAAAACCGTGAACCGACGTGTTGCGCGGGAACTTTCCCCGACAAAACTCGTCCTTATCTAGATGGGTCAGTACTGGACGGTGGGTAGGGTGAAGGGAGCGGAAGTGCGCGTGCACTGGACGCTACCGCTGGGGGCTTTCTTGCTCGGTGGTTTCGCCATCGCTCCGCTGTTCTGGCTCGGGTACATCACCGTCGTGCTGGCCCACGAGCTCGGCCACGCCATCCTCGTGTGGCGCGGCGGCCACCAGGTGGCGTCGATCGACATCACCGGCTTTGGTGGAGCGTGTCGCTACGACCTCCCCGAAGAGGCCGAAGAGGACAAGGGCGCCATCGCCTGGGGCGGGGTGCTCGTGCAGCTGCTCATCGCCAGCATCGCGACGCTGTTCGTGCTCGCGAACCTGCCTCTCGAGAACCCGATGGCGCTCGAGCTCAAGCGTGCCTTCGTCACGGTCAACCTCATGCTCGTGGCCTTCAACCTCATCCCGGTAGCGCCCCTCGATGGAGCGGATGCATGGCCGTGGCTCATCCGCCGCTTCCGCGCGGCGCGACGTCTGTCGTTTCAGCGTCAGGTGACCCTGCTCGACGGCTACACGCCCACCATCGAGCCGCCGCCCATGGCGACGGCGTCCACGCATCTCAAGACGAGCAGCAAGGTGGCGCGCCACACGCCGCGACGTGCGCATCACAACCCGCCCGTTCGTGTGAAGCTGGCGCCCCCCAAGCCTCGTCAGCCCACGCCCAGCGATCCCGAGGCCTACCGCGACGACGACGCCTTCGCGGCGCTGCTGCAGGAGATCGCGGCCCAACCGCGCGATTGAGCTGGGCTCAGCCCGCGCGCACGGCCCGACCATCCGCCCAGCTGCGGAGGCGGGCGATGCGCTCGCCCATGGTCACGCTCAAGGGCTTGGTGTTGCGCACCTCGGTGAGGAGGTGCTCGGTGTTGAGGTCGACGCCCTCTGCGTAGGCTGCGTAGAGGGCGGACACGACCACCTGCTCGAGCTCCGCGCCGCTGAACCCATCGCTCTCGGCTGCGAGCAGTCCGAGGTCGAAGACCGACGGTTCACGCTGCCGGCGTTGAAGGTGGATGGCCAGGATCTGCAGCCGGACGTCGGTACGGGGGAGGTCTACGAAGAAGATCTCGTCGAAGCGACCCTTGCGCAGAAGCTCCGGGGGGAGGTTCTCGATGTCGTTGCTGGTGGCGACGACGAAGATGTCGTCGGGCTTGTCCTGCATCCACGAGAGGAAGGTGCCGAAGACGCGCTGCGAGACCCCAGAGTCTGACGATTGCCCGGGGTTGAAGGCCTTCTCGATCTCGTCGATGAACAACACCACCGGCGCCATCGACTCGCTGGTGTGGATGGCGAGCCGGAGGTTGGCTTCGGTCTCGCCGATGTACTTGTTGTAGAGGCGGGCGGGGTCGAGCCGTACGAGGGGCAGCCCGAACTCCGAGGCCACGGCGCGAGCGCACAGGCTCTTGCCGCAACCGGGGACGCCGAGGAGGAGCACGCCGCGGGGCGACGACAGACCGTAGTCGCGCGCATCACGCGGGGAGGAGAAGACCACGCGACGGCGGGCGAGCCACGACTTGAGGTGCTCGAGTCCCGCTACATCGGACAGCGAGCGCTCGACCGGGGTCAGCTCCAGCACGCCGCTGCGCTGGATCACCTGCTGCTTGGCTTCGAGCACGCGGTCGAGCACCGCAGTGTCGAGGCTCCAGTTCTCTACGATGGCCTGGGTGAAGACCTTCTTCACCTCGAAGAAGGTGAGGCCCCGCATGCGTTGCACGAGACGAGCGGCGTCTTCCGGGCCGAGGTCGACGTTGATGGGCTTGCGCTTCACGAGGTCGCGCATCAGCTCTGCGAGGTACTCGCGATACTCTTCGTCTTCGGGAGGCGCGAGGCGCACGGAGGTGAAGAGCCGAGCCATGGGGGCGGGGAGGTCGGCGAGCGCAGGGCCGGTCATCACGATGGCCCCTCTGTTCTTCCACATGCGCCGATGGATCTCGGTGATGCGCGCCTGGATGGCCGGCATGTCGAGCGCGATGGTGAAACCCCGCAGGTGCACGAGCACCTCGTCGGGGCTGTCGAGCACGAAGTCGAGGGCCGATACCGGATCTTTCGTGTCGGCGATGGGTTCGGCTTCATCGCTCGATCGCAGGCCTGCAACGGGATCCCACGAGAGGTAGGGGATGCTCTGTCGGTCGGCGACGTGCTCGAGGATGACCTCCGCTCGATCCTCTTCGAGGGTCTCGATGAAGACGAGCGGATGATGCGCGACGACGAGCAGCTCCAGATCCTGCACGTGGCGAAGCGGGGCCGGCGGTCGCGCCATGGGCCCAGCCTACACGCTTTGTGAGGCGGCGATCAGTGGTACCAAGCGCCGTTCACCTGCTCGTACATCTCGAAGTAGACCTCGTTGCTTCCGTGGTACTTCTCCGCCTCGAGGTCGAGGAAGCCCACGTCTGCGTCGTCGGGGTCGATGGCGATGAACTGCGGGGGATCGACAGCCGGGTCCTCCTGGGGCTCGCCATCGAAGAAAACCATCTGCGCGTCACCGCCGGCACGCTGCTCACCGAAGGTGGTGAAGCCGCCCCACGCCCCGACGCCGAGCGCGCTGGGCGTGGCGTCACGGACGTGCACGTAGTGGGTGTAGATGGGACCGTCAGGCCAGAGGCCGCGAGGCCACTGCGAGGCGGCGCTTCCGAAGGTCACGATCTTGATGGCCTGCGGGTACTCCTCGCCGTCTTTCATCACCGGGTAGAGGCCTTCGGCGTGGAGCGTGCGGAGCGCGCGATGCAGCGCGAGAGCGGTCACGGCGCCACCTTGGCTGTGGGCCCAGACCTCCACGTGCTTGCCTTGTCGCACCCGCTGGATGATGGCGTTCATCAGGGTCGTGACGGCCTTGTTGTTGTGGATCTCCACCGTCTTGTTCACGCCCCAGTCGGCGAGGGTGTTCTCGATCTGCACGGTGAAGCGGTCCCAGGCGGTCTGCCAGACGTCCTTCACCATGCCTTCGGTACCGTTGTAGACCCCGATAACCACAGCGCCCGTTTTGTCGGCGATCTGAGCGAGGTTGTCGCAGTGTGACTCCCAACCCACCTTGATCCCGTTCACGAAGAAGATGACGCGCGTCTCATCGCCGTCGGTATTGCCCTCTTCGCAGCCGACGCACTCCATGCCGATCTCCTCGCCGTTGATGTCGCTCACCCGACCATCGGTCGAGCGCACGCCGAACATCTCGGCCCAGAACATGGCCTCGAGTCCCGGCGTGCCGTTGGGCGACTTGGCGAAGAAGCAGACCTCCTCGTAGAAGTCCTCGGGGTCGTCGTCGTCTGGGAAGTGCTCGTGGAGCCCGACCAGCGCCCCGTCGAGGTTCATGTTTTCTTCAGTGGGCTGAACCTCCTCGAGCCCCATGAGGCCGAACAGCTCCTCCACGGCAGGGTCGGTACCTGGAGGCGGTGGCATCCACTCGGAGGCCGGCACCACCGTGTCGTCGAGGTCGGCCTTGCTCTTGAAGGCCGAGGTCAGCTTGCCGAAGAGACGGGACAACACCCCACCCTCTTCGGTGTTGTGTTGGTCCTGGTAGCCGACGGGCTGATCGGTGCAGGCGGTGAGGGCGAGGATCGCCAGGATCGCCGGCAGCATGGATCGCGCACACTTCATGGTGGGTCGACCCTGTGCACACAGTGTGCCGGAGTGTGTGCGCGGGTGCGACATGGCGAAGTGGTTGAAACCATGAGCCGCCACGGCCCCCGTTGGATCGTTCCTGCCTGGGCAGACGATCGTCCATGGGGTGGTCGTGGTCAGGCGCTGCGAACGCGGCTAGCTTGGTCGCGTGTCGAACGACGCCGAGGGACTCATCAAGGCGCTGGGCTTCGTCGCCTGGTCGGACAATCGCCTCGCGCCCGAGGAGCGCGAGATGCTCGAACACGTGATGAGCGCGCTCGACATCCCGGCTGCGCGCCGCGACGAGCTCGTGCAGAAGTTGGGGGAGGGGCCTCCGAGCATCGAGTCGATCGGAGACGACTTCAGCGATGAGGTGGAGCGACGCTTCGCCCTCGCCCAAGCGGTCATGATGGCCCAGGCCGACGGGCACGTGGACCCGGCCGAGAAGCGCGACATCGACAAGTTGGCGCAGGCCCTCGACATCGACCCCGACGAGGTCCAGATGATCATGGCCGCCGTCGACGTCACCAAAGACCTCGTCCCCGACGAGTAGGCGACGCCTCCCCAAATGCGGCGAGCCCGCGCCGTTGCCGACGCGGGCTCGAGCCAGGGCTCCCGTGGCGTCGGGAGCCCTCTGGGTTTCGCTCAGTCGAAGACCTCGACGTCGTCGATGTACACGCCGGGACGCTGAACCGACGTGTCGGTGCGCATGGCGAACTGCAGGAGGATGGCCTGCCCAGCTACCGAGGACAGGTCGGCGACATACTCCTGCCAGCCATTGGCGGACTGGTCACCACCCCAGCACACCTGGGTGTCGACGGTGAGGGAGTAGACTGGCGTGACGTTGGTGAGCAGGCTGAAGGTGGCGCCGTTGTCGGTGCTGACCTTCACGTTCCAGCCATCGTAGGTCGAGCCTTCGGTGTTGTACCAGACGCGGAAACGAAGGAGTGCCGAGGTGCCGCTCGTCGAGATGGTTGGAGACGTTGCGGTGTTGGTTGCCCAGGCCAGGCCGTTGGCGTAGTCGCCAGTCAGGTTGGTGGCGATGACGTTGGTACCGCTGAAGGCCGCGTTGGGACCACTGGTAGGTGCACCACATTGCCACGAGCTGGCCAGGGTCCAACCCGCGGGACACGCGGTGTCGAAGTCCTCGAAGTAGACGCTCTGCAATACCTCGAAGTTGAAGGTCTGCTCCACGAAGTTCGTGGGGCTCTCTTCCAAGCGAATGGTTACCGACACGGGCCCAACGTTGCCGGCGGCAGGGGTGCCGCTGAGCACACCGCTGCTGTTGATCGACAGCCAGCTGTGGTTGGTGCCCCCAACGATGCTCCACACCGCGGCTTGCGTACCGCCCGTGCGCTCGAGCTGAACCGAGTAGGCATCGCCCACGAAGGCACCGGGGAGGCTCGCCGTGGTGATGACCACCGGGACCGTCGGCCCTGAAGTCTCCTCCAACTTGATGTCATCGATGAAGACGCCGGGATAGACAACGGAGGTGTCGGTCCGCATCGAGAAGCGCAGGATCACGATACCGCCCACGAAGGGGGCGAGGTCGGCCGAGCGCTGATTCCAGCCTTGTGCCGACTCGTCGCCGCCGTAGGCTGGTTGCGAGTCTACGGTGAGGTTGTAGGGAGGGCTCACCGTGTTGAGCACGGAGAAGGTCTGCCCACTATCGGTGCTGATCTTGACGTTGTAGCCGTCGTAGGTCGAGCCTTCGGTGTGCATCCACTGCCACCAGGTGAGCACTGGGGTGACGTTGGTCGACAGGTCGATGGGCGGCGTCTCGACGTAGTCGTTGGCGTAGGCCATGCTGGTCGGGTAGTCGCCCTGGAGGTCGGTCCCGAGGATGTTGGTGCCCTGCTGCGCCGTGCTCGGCCCGCTGGTGCTGGCCATGCCGCACTCCCAGACGTTGCCGCTGATGGTCATGCCGGGAGGCGGGCAGGACTCGAAGTTCTCTTCGTAGAGAATCGTGCACATCGGATCGAGCGTGCCGCAGGTGCCGTTCTGACAGGTGTTGCCCGTCGTGCACGAGTTGAAGTCGGTGCAGGCGGTCCCGTTCGGTACGGGCGCGCCGACGCAGTTCTGGTTGGCGTCGCAGGTGCCCTGGTTGCACGCGTCCGAGGCCGAGGAGCAGGGCATGCCCACCGCTTGCTGGACCTGAGTACACTGACCGTCGACGGGGTTGCAGACGCCGTCGAAGCAGCCGGTGGCCTGGTCGAGCGCACTGCAGTCCTTGGGCAGACCGCCCTGGCACACGCCGCTCGCGCAGGTCTTTCCGACCGCGCAGAGGTCGCCCACGAAGCACGGCTGCCCGTCGAGGTTCGGGTCGGCTTCGGGCTTGCACATCCCGTCCTGGGGATCGCAGACCGCGATCTCGCAGTCGTTGTTGGTCGGGGCGAAGAAGCAGTCCTTGACGGTGCCCACGCACTGGCCGGCGGTGCAGGTGCCCCCGGTCTGGCACAGGTCGGCCGGGGTGCAGGCACTGCCTTCGTCGGCGTTCTCGACGCCGCAGGACTTGCCGTTCTCGTCGCAGGTGATGTTCTGGCAGGCGACGTCGGTCATGCCGCACGTGTTCTGCGGGCCCCCCATGCAGACGCCACTGCCGTCGCACGCGTCGTCGACGGTGCAGAAGAGGCCGTCGTCGCAAGCCGTGCCCGCCGCCTCGGGCACGACGACACACTGGCCAACCGCGCCGGGGTAGGTGCCGTCGTTGCAGACGGACATGAGACAAGGAGGTGAGTCGATGAGACTGCAGTCCTGACCGCAGAGGCCGGGGTCCTCGCCACCGGCGCCGCCATTTCCACCGGTGCCGGTGGTGGTGGTCGTCGTGGTGGTCGTGGTGCTACCAGCGTCGTCTTCGGGCTGATCGACAGTGCCGCCGGCCGAACACGCCCAGATGGTGAACGACGCCAGCGATACCGCAAGGATGCGGTGTGCAGTTAGCCCCTTGGGGGACGTGCTTGCTTTCAAGGCTCAACTCCAAGTTTGGGGTCGCATGCAAATGAACCCCGGGTATTCGTTCGTCGCTTCGGTGTACCCGCCCTCGCATCCCACACCCACCTGAGGCGACCGTAAGGAACCTAACACACGCGTGACGCAAGGCGACCGGATCTTGACACCCTGACGCCACTTCTCGATCGCCCCTCGGCGCCGTGATGGGGCGGCCCCGTCACTGGGCCCCGTCGCTGGGCCCCCGTCGCTGGGCCCCCGTCGCTGGGCCCCCGTCGCTGGGCCCCCGTCGCTGGGCCCCCGTCACTGGGCCCCCGTCACTGGGCCCCCGTCACTGGGGGGGGCGCTGTCGCTTCTCGAACCAGGGTCGATAGGTCGTCATGCGACGGCGCTGCCCGGCCGGGGCATGGAGCCGGCACGTCTTCGCTTCGGGGCTCTCGTCGGGGGCGGCCCAGCGGCGCTCCGGACAGTCGTTGGGGTTGTAGGCCATTTCGAAGCCCTTTCGACGGTCGAGCACCTCGGCCAGCGACAGGGTGAAGGCGCTACCGTCACTGCGCGTGTAGCTGAACGTGCGTTTCTTGGTTTCGGCCGCTAGCAGGGCCTCGAGCTCGGCTTTCAGGGTCGCGCCGTCGCGGGGCTTCTCCCCAGGGGCGACCCAACGCTCCGGGTGAGCGGCGGCCTTGCTGGGCCAGCCGAGCACCACATCCATCGCGATGAGCAGGCGCATGTCCCGAGAGGGGGTCGAGAAGTCCTCCCAGTCGCCGGTCGTCTGGAAGATCTCCGGCCCCTCGGGCATGTCGATGATCCCGCGCCGCTCCTTCTTCCGGGCCACTCCATTGTCGACGCTCACCACGCGCCGTACCACCTGCTCTTCGAGTGCCGTGATGGTCTCGAGGAAGGCCTGCTTGGGGTCCCGCGGCTTGGGGGAGAGGACGGTATCGATGTGCTCGTAGAAGCCATCGATCCCGAGCCCGTACTGCTCGAGGCCGTAATCACCGTAACCGGGGCGGGCCATGATCTCGGCATTGGTGAGGGCGCGTGGCTTGCCCTCTTCGAGCACCACCGGTCGAAACCGCTTGAAGCCCGGACCACCGAAGACGGGGTCGTCGTCGAAGAGGAAGTTGCCGCGCCAGAATCGTCTCCGTGAGACGGTTGCGTCCGGCTGCCCGTCGACCGCGAGCAGGAGGCCGCCGGAGGTCTCGGTCTGCGGGACGCGCTTCACCAAGACCAGGATGTGGCCGTACGGGTCGGCGAAGACGGTGCCGGGCCGTAAGGTCGTCGCGTCGAGTTTGACGGGGTAGTAGTCGCCTTCGTCATCCTCGCCGCGTACGCGCACCGTGCCCGAGTGAACGGCATTGGCGAGCTTGACCCGGAGGAAGTTGCCGAGGCGGCGAACGGAGCCGGTGCTGCCATCGTTGGCGGTGAGGCTCGACGACCATCGACGGCAAGCAGGTGCGCTCCGGCTGGTGCCGCGTGTGCATCGTGAGTATCCGAAGGGAAGGCTGAGCTTGTAGGCGAAGTAGGCGCGCAGCGTGTAGGGCAGGTCGGCGCAGTCGGGCTCGATGTTCGGCGCTTCTTCGGGGTCGTCCTCCTTCAGTCCCAGGTGGTTGTGGAGGAGGTTGCGCTTGGGGTCGCGAAGCGCCTCGTACAGGGCCTTCCACACGGGTTGCTCGGAGAGCGGGGCATCGAAGAGGTGCTCGAGCCATGCGCCGTAGAGGCCTTCGTAGCGCTCGTCCCAGCCGTGCTCGTAAGGCCAGACCGCCGACCACGGCGCCTTTGGCCGCGTCGAGACCTCCTCGGTGACCTCGACGGTGTGGCAGTGCAGACCGCGGTCGGTCGGGACCTGGAGGGTGTAGGCACCGAGCACGGGCATCGACAGGGTCGCGCTCACCCAGCTCGGCGGCCCATGTCCGAGGGCGGTGATGACCTCGACCTCACGCTTGGCCGACGCATCCCCTCGCACGAGCTTCGGTGGCTTCAGTTGTGCACCGGAACGACTCACCGACACCCACCGCAGCGGCACGCCGGGACGCGGCGACCGAGGTGAGACGTGCACGTCGACGCCTTCGACCTCACCACAGACATCGGGGGGAGGCGTGTCGGCGGAGGCGACCATGCCCGCGGTGCTCGTCGCGGTTGCCGTTGCGGTCGCGCTCTCCGATGGCGGCGGCGCATCTTTGGCGCGGTCGCCGCAACCCAGGCCAAAGGCCACGAGCAGCCCCAGGGTGATGCGCGAACGTGCCGACATGAGCCATCGCCTCATCGGAGGAACTGCGTGACGTAAATCCCTACGCCGGCTGCGGCGGCGATGAGCAAGACCACGACGACGAGCCACACGCGGCTACCCGAGGACGTTGGAGGGGCGATGGGGCTGAGCGCCGTCTCGGTCTCGGTTTCGGTCTCGGGCTCGGTCTCGGGCTCGGTCTCGGTCTCGGTCTCGGTCTCGGTCTCGGTCTCGGTCTCGGTCTCGTCGGTCACGAGATCGAGATCGTCCTCGTCCTCGTATTCGCCGTCCTCGTGCTCGTATTCGCCGTCCTCGTATTCGCCGTCCTCGTATTCGCCGTCCTCGTCTTCGTAGTCCTCGTCCTCGTCCTCGTCCTCGTCTTCGTATTCGCCGTCCTCGTCCTCGTATTCGCCGTCCT
>JAUHZF010000337.1 GCA_030426145.1 Polyangia bacterium | reverse complement strand
CCGCTCGAGCAGGGCCTCCGACATCCGGTCGAGGATCTCCCGGTTGTCGGTGAGCAGCTGGCGGGCTTCGGCTTCACCTTCCCGCACCAGGTTGGCGACCTCCTCGTCGATGAGCTTGGCCGTGGTCTCGGAGTAGTTGCGCGAGTTGCTGCTGAAGTCGCGACCGAGGAAGACCTCTTGGTCGTCACCGCCGTAGGCCACCGGGCCGAGCTTATCGCTCATGCCGAACTCGGTGACCATGCGGCGCGCGATGTCGGACGCCTGCTTGATGTCGTTGCTCGCGCCGGTGGTGTAGTGCCCGAAGACGATCTCCTCGGCGACGCGCCCGCCCATGAGGACGGCGATCTTCGCCTTGGCGTATCGCTTCGACATGCTCAGCCGGTCGGCCTTGGGCAGCTGCTGGGTGAGACCCAGGGCCGGCCCACGGGGGATGATCGTGACCTTGTGGACCGGGTCGGTGTGGTCCTCGAGGAGCTTGGCGACCAGGGTGTGCCCGGACTCGTGCCAGGCGGTGGTGCGCTTCTCTTCTTCGCCGATGACCATGCTGCGGCGCTCGGTGCCCATGAGCACCTTGTCCTTGGCCATCTCGAAGTCCGACATCTCGACGAACTCCTTGTCCTGACGGGCGGCGAGCAGCGCTGCCTCGTT
This sequence comes from Polyangia bacterium, assembly GCA_030426145.1. GTDB lineage: Bacteria > Myxococcota_A > Polyangia > Polyangiales > Polyangiaceae > JAPYTK01. Next base: position 9,817 of record JAUHZF010000337.1, on the reverse strand, counting down.
GACGAGGTTCTCGAGGTCGGCGCCGACGAAACCGGGCGTGCCGCGCGCGATGGTGCCCATCTCGACGTCGGGGGCCAGCGGCACGCGACGGGTGTGGATGGAGAGGATGGCCTCACGACCGCGCACGTCGGGCCGGCTCACCGTGATGCGGCGGTCGAAGCGACCGGGACGCAGGATGGCGGGGTCGAGCACGTCGGGCCGGTTGGTGGCCGCGATGATGATGACGCCCTCGTTCGACTCGAAGCCGTCCATTTCCACGAGGAGCTGGTTGAGGGTCTGCTCACGCTCGTCGTGACCGCCGCCGAGGCCGGCGCCACGGTGGCGACCGACGGCGTCGATCTCGTCGATGAAGATGATGCAGGGCGCGTGCTTCTTGCCCTGCTCGAACAGGTCGCGGACGCGGCTGGCGCCCACGCCGACGAACATCTCGACGAAGTCGGAGCCGGAGATGGAGAAGAAGGGAACGCCTGCTTCGCCCGCGATGGCGCGTGCCAGCAGCGTTTTGCCGGTACCGGGAGGACCGACCATGAGCACGCCCTTGGGGATGCGTCCCCCGAGGCGCTGGAACTTCTTCGGATCCTTGAGGAAGGCGATGATCTCTTCGACCTCGTCCTTCGCCTCGTCGACCCCCGCGACGTCGTCGAAGGTGACCTTGTTGGCCGACTCGTTGAGCATGCGCGCCTTGGACTTGCCAAAGCTCATCGCTTTGCCGCCTCCGGCCTGCAGTTGCCTCATGAAGAGGTAGAACATGCCCAGGAGCAGCACCATCGGCACGATGGTGACGAGGGCTCCCGACCAGTAGGGCGAGCTGTCGTCCTTCTCGAAGGTGACCCCGACTTCGTTCTTCCGAAGCTTCTCGATGACCGCGTTGTCGACCTCGAGCGGGCCTTGCGCGATCTTGGACTCGGGCGGGCCGTCGGCCTTCTTGACGGTGATCCGATACTCGCCGTCCTTGATCGTGACCTTTTCGACGTGGGTGTCACCCTTGTCGGCTTCGACCAAAGCCAGGAAGTCGGTGTACGAGATCTTCTGGTCTGGGGCGCGCTCAGGACTCAGGAGAGTCCAGATGCCCAGAAAGATCATGATGAGCAAAACCCATAGCAGGAGGGTCTTGTGGGATTGCTTCACGGGGTTCCTCAGGGGTTCGAGCGGTTAGGTCCGCAACGAAGGATTTAACCAGCGATCGATGAGATGGCAGCCCGCCCAATGGACAGCTAGCCATGTGGCTAGTTCCTCGAGGCCGGTCATTGAGCATGCCATCGAGTACCGGGCAAGTCGACTGACAATCCAACTTGACACTCATGTGTCAATGCTTAGGCAGCTCCTCGGAATCGCTTCCGGCCTTGCTGAACCGAAGCTCGACGTCACGACCAGCGCCCAGACGCACCTTGATCCCGCTTCGTCCGGCGCGGATGGCATGGGCCAAGGCGTCTCGTTGGCCGCGGGTCATGCCCGACCAGGGGTCGTCGCCGGGGCCGAAGACCTCGTCGCCCAGCTCGCTGGCGAGACGGTTGAGGTGGTCGACGATGCCGGGGTCGAGCTGATCGAGAAGAGGGAGGACCTCGTGCCGAATGCGGGAGCGCAGGTACTTCCGGTCCTCGTTGCTCGGATCTTCCGACCAGGTCAGGCGGTGGCGCTCCAGGTGGGCGAGCACGTCGGCACGGCGGGCCAGGAGTAGAGGCCTCGCGAGCGGGACCCCGCCTTCGAGGCCCGGCGCCCGCGGGGGCATGACGGCCAGGCCGCGCGCACCGCTCCCCCTCAGGAGCCGGATCAGCACGGTCTCTGCGCGGTCGTCGGCGGTGTGGCCGAGCACGATGGCGTCGGCGGAGATGCGGTTCGCTGCCGCTTGCAGGGCGGCATGCCGCGCTTCTCGAGCGCGCGCTTGCAGGTTCGGCCCCGGCTCGAGGTGCACGGTTCGCGTCTCGAAGGCCACGCCGAGACGCTGGGCCAGCTCGGCTGCCCCCTCGAGCTCGGCCCGCGCCTCGGCGCGCAGACCGTGGTCGACACCGACTGCGGTGAGGGTCAGGCCGAGACCGGCCAGCACGTGGAGCGCAGCCGTCGAGTCCGGCCCGCCCGAGCAAGCGCAGAGCAGATGGGCCCCGCGTGGCCACAGCGGCTTCTCCCGGTGGAGCCGCTTCACCAGCGTGATGAGGGTGGGCTTCATGCGGCGTCTACTGGCGCTCGAGCAACATCACCGTCTCCAGGTGATGGGTCTGGGGGAAGAGCCGGAAGGCCTCGGCCGCGATGCACCGGTAGTCGTCGCCGAGCGCCCGGAGGTCGCGCGCTGCACTCACGGGGTCGCACGACACGTAGACCACGCGCTTCACGCGGGCCTCAGCGATGGCGTCGATGGCACCGGCTGCGCCGCGCCGAGGTGGGTCGAGCACGACGAGGGAAAGACCTCGCGGGAGCTGCACGGCGTTCGCGTCCCCGATGTTGAAGCGAACCGGAGGTAGGCCACGGCGCTCCAAGTTCTCGAGAAGGGCCTCTCGAGCGGCGGCCACTTCTTCGACGGCGAGGTAGTCCGACGCTTCTCGGAGGGGACCTGCCCTCAGGGCCACCGTGAGGGTTCCACTGCCCGCGAAGAGCTCGACCACGGCATCCGACGTCGGGACCAGCGCCGCGACCCGATCGGCGAGCACGCGGCCGGCTTCCAGCGACGGCTGCGAGAATCCCCCCGCCGCGATCACCAACGGCTCGCCATCGGCGCCCTCGACCCAAGGGCGCGGATCACCGAACGAAGCCGGCTCGGCGACGTCGCCTTCCCATACTCGGGCTCCGGCCCAGCGTTCGCTTTGCACCGCCTCGTGAATCCGCCCGAAGACGGCACCGTCGAGCTCGCCGTTGAAGTGAAGGTCGAGCACCGGCTTGCCCGCATGGCCGAGCGCCAGGGCCGCCTCGCCGTCGCCCCGGCTGCCCGCGAGCACGGTGGGAATGGCGGGGATGGCGGCCTCGAGCTCCGGGCGAAGGATAGGGCAGGCGCCGAGCTCGACGAGCTGGTGGCTGCGCGCGCGACGGTAGCCGATGCGCACGCCTTTGCGAGCGCGCACGGCGAGGCGCGCACGACACCGGTAGCCGAGCGCCGGACCGACGTCGTGCAGCGGCAGGTCGCCTTCCCAGTGTGCCCCGAGCTGGGCTCGCCACATGGCGAGCTGAGCTTCGCGCTGCAGGGGGAGAGAGGCGTGCATCCAGTCGCAACCACCGCAGCGGTCTGCGATCGCGCAGACCGGCTCGACGCGTTGTCCATGGGGGCTGACGATGGAGGTGATCGTCGCGTGGCGGCCCTCGATGCGGGCTTCCACCGCTTCGCCGGGGAGCGCGCCGCGCACGGCGATGGGCTGCCCGTTGTGGGTGGCCTCTCCGGCACCGCGGGTGGTCCACCCGGTGATCTCGAGCCGAGCGGTCTCGGCGCGCCGTCGTCGTTTCACGTCACTTCATCGAGACGGTGTGGGTCGTCGTCTTTCCCGCTTGCACGAGCACCACGATCGTCTTGCTTCGTTTGCTACTGGTGAGGCTGACCCGGTGCTGCCCGGGGGGCATCGGGTGACCCAGCACCGGCGATGCGCCGAGGGCCTGGCCACCGGCGACGATGGAGGAACAGGCCGGACGGCAGTCGATGCTCAGCTTGCCCGTCGCCTTCCCTCGGGAGGCGGGCGCGTCGCCCTTGCCGCTGCTGTCGTTGTTGGGTTCGGCGTCCGCGGCCTCAGGGCCGCGTGGCGCTTTTCCCTTTGGTGTGTCACCCCCTTGCTCCCCATCTTTGGGGGCCGCACCGTCGGGGGCGGCTGCGTGGCTCGGGGTGGTGACCTGCGGGATGACGACTTGTCGCGGGTCGGGCTGCGGAGGAAGCCGGAGCTTGTAGACGATGAGGGAGGCGACGCCCATCACACAGAGGGTGGCGAGCGCGGCGATGGCGATGATGACCCCGGTGCTGCGGGGGCCTTGGATCTCGACGTCCCCTTGCTCCATGAGCCACTGTGCGACCGCGGCCGGGCGCGGGAGGCTCATCTTGGTCTCGACGTTGGCCTGACCCGACGGGTTGTGTACGCCGCTGAGGGCCACGCTCGACATGTGGGCCATGGGGTCGACCGGCGCACCCTGGGGGGCGATGGGCGTGAGGTACTGGTGGCTCCCGCTCTGGGCGCTGGCGTGGGCACCCATCGCCGTGGCTTGAGGCGCATCGGGGAGGGCGATGGTCGACTCGAAGTTGTGACCGCCGCCCTGACCCTGCCAACCCGGTCCCCGGTGCGCAGACCTCGTGGGTCCGATCTGCTCGTCGGGATCGTGGAAGCGGGGTTGCGCCACGATGGTAGGGATGTCCTCGTCCTCGTCCATCAAGGAGTGCGAGGCGAGGGCGTGTGGCAGCTGCGCGACCACGGCTGCAGCCGCCGAATCCTGCCCGTCGGAGCGTGCGTTCTGCGGTGGCTCGGCCTGACGCACGTGGGACGAGGACGGCTGCCCGCTGTGGGAAGCCTCCGGGGTCGCGTGCAGCAAGCTCGGGGCATTCTCCTCCGCTTGCTGTTGCTGTTGTTGGAGCTGCTCGAGGTCGACGGCGGAGGTGACCTCGGCCGCCCACTCGAGGTAGCGCTCACGCTTGGCGACACGGTCGGTGAAGAGGCCCTTCACGTAGTCGCCCACGTCTTCGGGACCGACGAAGATCCCCTGCTTCATGAGGAAGCGCTGGAGGGCACGCGAGAACTCACGCGCGGTCTGGAAGCGGTCCTCGCGGCGCTGCGAGAGCGCCTTCATGACCACCTCTTCGAGCTCCGGCGGGTAGTCTTCGATGATGGTCGACGGGAGTGGGACCACGCACGCCTGAACCTGCTCGAGGGTGTCGAGGTCGGTCTCGCGGCGGAAGAGGCGACGACTGGTGGTCAGCTCCCACAGCACGACGCCGAGCGCGAAGATGTCGGTGCGGCGGTCGACGTCCTGTCCCCGCACTTGCTCGGGGGACATGTAGGCCAGCTTGCCCTTGAGGGTTCCCGCACGCGTGGATGCGAGACGGTCGACCACCTTGGCGATGCCGAAATCGACGACCTTGGTGTAGCCGTCGTACGTCACGAAGAGGTTGTGGGGCGTAACGTCGCGGTGCACGAGGTTGAGCAGTTGGCCGTTGCGGCCCCGCAGCTCGTGGGCGCCGTGCAGACCCTCGGCCGCGTCGGCGACCACCCGGGCCGCCACGTGGAACGGGATGCGGCTCGTCTTGTCCTCGACCCGGCGCATCACCTCCCGGAGTGGCTCGCCGTGGAGGTACTCCATGGCGATCCAGTAGGTGTTGTCGTCCTTTCCGAGGTCGAAGACCTGGGCCACGTTGGCGTGGTTGATGCCGGCCGCGATGCGGGCCTCGTCGAGGAACATGTCGACGAACTGATCGTCTTCGACGAGGTGGGGGTGGATGCGCTTGATGGCGATCCACTTCTGGAAACCACCCGGGCCATCCACGCGCGCGAGGTGCACGCTCGCCATGCCGCCGACGCCGATCTCATCGACGACGCGGTAGCGCCCGAGGAAGAAGGTCTGCGGCAGATCGCGGCTGGATGCGGGGGCTCCCGCGCTGCTGGGCGCAGGGGGCGGCGCTCCCGGAGCAGATGGCGCTGGACGGTCCGCTGCCGTGACCGCTCCCGATGGACCGGGAGCAGGAGGCGCGTGATGTGCGGCGCTTGCGCCACTGGGCCGCGGTGGCGGCCTTCGAGGTGGTGGTGGTCTGCCCATGCCCGGAACCCGTCTACACTACCGCTGCCAAGACGTTGCGGGAAAGGACAATCCCGTTCCCAAGTTGGATGTCGGGGCAAGGGGTGTTTTCTTCCCGGCTCGGGTGGATGGCCGTCATCCGGCATGGTCGATGGGGGCGAGGCTGCTAGGATGTGCGCCGCCATGGGCTCGCCGAGGGACGAGAAGGGCCGCGTCTTGGCGGCCATGTCCGGCGGGGTCGACTCCGCCGTGGCCACCGCACGTCTGGTCGACGCCGGCTACGAAGTGGTCGGGGTGACCTTCCATCTCTGGGACTATCCCGACGACCAACCCGAGAAGTCGCGTTGCTGTGCGCCCGAAGACGCACACGACGCTCGGCTCGTCGCCGATCACCTGGGGATTGCCCACTACACCTTCGACCGTCGCGAGATGTTCGCCGAGCAGGTGGTGGCGCCGTTCGTCGAGGCTTACCTCGAGGGCGCTACCCCGAGTCCCTGTGTCTGGTGCAACCGGTCGGTGAAGATGCGTGAGCTCTTCGTGCTCGCCGACCGCCTCGGGGCGGCCAAGGTCGCCACCGGTCACTACGCACGCATCGAGGGTCAGGGGGGCGCAACCCAGCTGCTCCGGGCGCGCGACCGCCACAAGGATCAGAGCTACTTCCTGCACATGCTCCGCGCGGACGAGCTCGCGCGGGTGCTGCTTCCCCTTGGCGACGACGACAAAGACACCGTGAGAGCGGAGGCCATCGCCCGCGATCTTCCCGGCGCCACGAAGGGCGAGAGCCAAGAGCTCTGCTTCGTCGCGGAGAAGAGCTACGCCGACTTCGTGGAAGCGCGCGCAGATGGACGCATCCGCCCCGGGCCCATCGTCGACGACGGCGGGCGGGTGTTGGGCCAACACGACGGGATCCATCGCTTCACCGTGGGGCAGCGCCGAGGGCTAGGCGTTGCGCTGGGTCGGCCGGCGTTCGTGCGTCGCATCGAGGAGGACCGCGTCGTGGTCACCGATGCCGGTGGCGCGAGCAGCGCCGGAGCACGCCTCGAGGCCGGCGAGTGGGCGGCCGACGTGAAGTTTCCCCTCGAGGCGCGGGTCAAGGTGCGGGCAAGGCAAGAGCCGGTTCCGGCCAAGATCGACCAGGAGGGCCGCCGGGTGCGCTTCGCCGAGCCTGTGCGCGCCGTCGCCCCGGGCCAATATGCGGTAGCCTACGATGGCGACCGCGTGCTCGGCGGGGCTACCATCGTCGAGGCCCTCGCCGAAGTGACGCCATGAACCACACCAAGACAGCCAAGGTCCTCGCGAAGGCCGCGGTTCTGGTGAGCGCTGGGGGTGTGCTTGCCGGCTGTACCATCGTCGGCGAGGGCGAAGGCCAGGTGCGGAGCGATCGCCTCTACGCCATCGACTGCTGGGACGACGCGTTCGAGCTGCGGCCCGACTTCTTCGCCGCTGTGCCCTTCGACGACACCATGACGATCCGGATCCAGCGGGGCAACGACCTGCAGGAGTTCTCGGACGGGTTGGTCCTCACCATCGACGGCGTTTCCGACATTCGTCCCCGCGCGTGCACACTCAACGCCGCTTGCGCTTCGGGGGTCTGCGGCGCCGACGGCATGTGCCAGGCGCAGGACCAGCGAGGGCAGGCGGTTCGGGTCGGTTTGCCACCGCAGCTGGCGATGGAGCTCGCGCCGGAGCAACCCGTCGAGCCGGCGCCCGTGAGCTTGTCGTTGTTCCTCAACTTCTCCTGCCGCAACACCAACACCACGCTCTACGCCGTCGACGGAACCATCGTCTTCGACCAGCTGTTCAGCAACGACCCCAACGAGTCGGACGGAAGCGAGAAGCTCACCGAGGCGACGTTCGACGTCACCATCGCCGATCCTCGTGACGCGCCTGCGGGAACGCTCGACATCCCACCCGAGCGCACGAGCCGCCTCAGCGGTGACTTCTCATTCGTCTTTCAGCGCGGCCAGCCGGGCCAGCCGTTTCCGTAGTCGCACGCGTCGACCCCCGCCGAGTCGCGTTCATGGGCGGAGCCCTGAAATCATTGGGTTTCGGCGACTCCGCGGGAGTTGGGTGCGTGAGGGCAGAATTGAAATCATTGGGTTTCGGCGACTCCGCGGAGTTGCGAAGGGTAGGCGCGAAATCATTGGGTTTCGGCGACTCCGCGGAGTCGCGTCTCCTGGGCGCCACCCCGACTCCGCGGCAGGGTAGGCTCGAAATCATTGGGTTTCGGCGACGCCGCGGAGTTGCGTCTCCTGGGCGCCACCCCGACTCCGCGGAAGGGTAGGCGCGAAATCATTGGGTTTCGGCGACTCCGCGGAGTTGGGTGTGTGAGGGCAGGCTTGAAATCATTGGGTTTCGGCGACTCCGCGGAGTTGGGTGCGTGAGGGCCTGCTTGAAATCATTGGGTTTCGGCGACTCCGCGGAGTCGCGGTGTCATTCCGCTGGTGCTCCGCTCGAAAGACAGCACCTCACCCATGGGTCGGTTCGAGCGACCGCGTTCTAGCGGGCGCTCAGGCTTCGGGTTCGGCGAGGGGGTCGAAGTCGCGGAGGAAAGTCAGGTTGACCGCGTTGATCACCGCGTGCGCGACCAGCGGGCCCACCAGCGAGCCCGTGGCGCTGAAGATGCAGCCGAAGCTGAGTCCGACGGCCGTGGCCCAGGTGACCCATACCCATCGCGCCGGGCCTGGGATCTGATGGCACAGCCCGAACACGACGGCCGTGGGCAACACGCCGAGCCAGTGCTGGATGAGCCCACGGAAGAGTAGCTCCTCGCCCAGGCTGGAGAAGAAGGCGATGAGCGCGATGTGGCTCAACTGAAGGTCGTGCGCGATGGGGCGGAGATCGATGTGCAGGCGCTGGGCCCAATCGAGGCGCGGCACCGTGAGTCGGGTGATCCCGATGACGATCACGGCCAGCAGGAGGCCCAGCACGGTGGAGGCAGCGAGGCCTGTGATCGGGTCGAGACCGAGCCAGTTGGTCGCGAGCTGCCACGGTCGACCATCCTGCAGGGCCACCGATAGCCCTGTGGCGAGGCTAGCCAGTAGCGCGTAGCCAGCCGCAATTCGACCAGCGGCCGATGCGATGCTGAAGCGGGAGCCGCCCCTCGTCATCACGCGGCAATATGACATCCCTCCCGGCCCCTGGCCATCGACCTCCCTTTGCCCCGGCCGACAAAGGCGTTACGAGCACGGATGAAGACCGAGCGGCAGCCCATGGATCCACATGGCCCCGCCGGCGTAGCCCTGCGGGGCGTGGTTGAGCCTTGAGCGACGACGACGGGAACCCCTTCGGTCGGGATCTGGCCGAAAACAACCCCCTCGCGGGGGCGAGCAAGTGCCCTCATTGCGGTGGTTTAGCCAAGACTAGCCCCCACCCCGAGTTGGGTGCCATCTGCAACATCTGCGGGGCGCCGCGGATCGGCGTCAAAGGCGTGGAGCTCTCCGGAAAGGAGAAGGCCCCCCTCGAAGCTGCCCGCAACGCGATGCGAACCCGGACCCTCTGGCGCGTGGCCACGCTCTTCGGAAGCGTCGTCGCGGCCTTCGGCCTCGCGGTGGCGGCCTTGGTGGCGGTGGTCGCGAGCTTCTCCAGCGCCTTCGGAGGTGTGGCCATGGTGTTGCCTTGGGTCATCCTCGCGCTGGTCGCCCGGCAGAAGGCCAAGGGCGAGACCACCAACCTCACGCGCGCCCTCGACGAGGCCTGGAAATCCGCGGCGCGTGACGTCGTGGTGCAGAGCGACGGGGTCACGGCTTCGGGCATCGGCGAGGCGCTCGGGCTCGAAGAGAGCAAGGCCGAAGAGCTGCTCGCGGAGCTGAGCGTCGACGACGATCTTCGTTCACGGGTCACCGACGACGGGCGCCTCGTGCTCGCCCCGTCCACCATGGTGCGCATCGACGCCGAAGCCACGGGGGCCGGCAAGACCATCTCCGCCGATCCGCTCGAGGAGCGTTTCGCAGCCCTCGAAGAGGCGATGGCTGCCGAGGAAGCGGAAGAGTCCAAGCAGCGGACGCGGGGCGAGTGAGCCTGCGCGCCGGCATCTGCGCCCTGATCCTCGGCTCCGTTGCTGGCTGTGGGGCGGCCAATGGCACCGGTGCACAGGCCAAGGGCACGGGTTCCATCCGGGCCGTGCTCG
>JAUHZF010000336.1 GCA_030426145.1 Polyangia bacterium | reverse complement strand
TGGCGTCACGTTCGGTCTCCAGGCGGGGCCCCCCGTCGAGCTCCCGCCCCGTCTCGCGCCCTGAAACGTCGTACGTGAAGGCGACGCGCCCGCGCGCCGCCTCACCCTCCCGAAGGGTGATCGCGGCCAGGGTGCCGGCGGGTTGGTCCTGATGCGCGTACTCGACCGCCCACCCGGTGGTGTAGCGGGTCCGGGTGACCCGACCGAGTGCGTCGTAGTCGTAGTCGACGCCGAAAGACCATCCACCGACCCGCTGCTCTTCACGGCGAAGCCGACCCATCTCATCGCGCTCGAAGACGATTTCGGTGTGGCTGGTCGTCGCCATGCCGAGCTGACCAAAGCGGTCGTACGCGAAGGTCTCGACGGCGCCGTCGGGGTGCTCGATGCGGGTCGTGCGCCCGGCGCGGTCGCGGCCGAGCCGTGTGATCTGGCCGTCGCGGTGGATCTCGGCCACGCGGTGGGCAGGGTCGTAGACCAGGTGGGTTTGTCGACCTGCGAAGTCGGTATGACTCCGCAGCCGACCTACCGCGTCATAGCTCCAGCGGCACCGGCGTTCGTCGGGTCCCTCGGCCCAGATCCGGCGGCCCATGGCGTCATAGCCGAAGCGCCACGTCGTGCCATCCGGTCGTTGAAGCCGTACGACTCGGCCCGCTACCCGTTCGAAGGCGGTCGTGCTGCCGTTGTTGTGCCGAATGGAGGCGACCCGGCCCGCGTCATCGAAAGCGCGCTCGATCGAGTGGCCGTCGGGATGGTGGACCCGCGCGACCTCCCCCCGCGAGCCGTACTCGAGGCGGGTCACCGCACCCGACGGGCTCTGAAGCTCGACCGGGAGCCCATCGAGGTCCCACGTGAGGGACCAGGTCGCGCCATCACCGCGCAGAAAGCGTGTGAGGTTGCCGTAGGCGTCGTGCTCGACGGTGTCGGTGAGACCATTGGCTGCGGTGACCGCCGTGACACCCCCCACCTCGTCACGCGTGTACTTCGTCTCGCGGCCGAGGGGGTCGACGACCTTCGCCACGTGGCCCCCCGACATCTCACGGCGCCAGGTGAGGCCGCTCGGGAAGGTGATGGTCGTTCCGTCTTCGTCGGTCTTCGTGCGCAGCCGGTCGCCGTCGACATCCACCATGCCGGTGACACGGCCATCGGGACGAAGGCTTCGGGTCGTACGTCCGGCCGGCGTGCCCTGGCTGCGCAATCGCCCGTGCTGGTCGTAGTCGTAGGTGAAGATGGCGCCTTCGGGGTCTACGTAGCGCTCGACGAGCCCGAGGTCGTTGCCCTCGTACCGATGGGTCGCTCCGGCTGCGTCGACCATCGTGGTGCGGCCGTTCGGGCCGTAGTCGAGCCGAGCGTGGTAGAGGCCCCGCAGGTTGGCCGGCACCTCACCTTCACGCGCGCCGAGGGCCCCGAGCAAGTCGCCCGCCTCGTGCTCACCCCAGGTCTCCACGCAACGTCGCTCGTCGCCCACATCGGCATAGACGAAGCGCCAGGTCACGCCGTCGGGACCATGCTCCCACGTGAGGTAGTGGTCGTCGTCGTACCCGTAGCGCACCTCGGCGCCTCCCGCGTCGACCACGGAGACCAGGCGGCCCGCCTCGTCGTGGAGGTAGGTCACCAGGCGTCGGCGGTAGGGTTCGCCTCCGGTCTCCACCACCAGGTCCCAGCGGATGAACCGGTCTTCGACGGTACGCTCGGCCCGACGGCCTACCGCGTCGACGATGGCCGTCAGGCCTCGCCCCGACCACTCGAGGCGAGCTTCATGGCCCGCCTGGTCCCGCAGCGCCGTGAGCCGATAGGTCCGATGGCGTTCGTCGGTGGCGGTCAGCACGCGTCGAATGCCGTCGCCCTTTTCGACGACGTAGCTTCCGCCCTCCCGGGTGAGGAGGTGGCCGAAGGGCAGCACGACGGTCTCACCGTCGTCGGGCAGCAGCAGCTCGACCTCTCGCCCGTCGGTGGTGCGGAGGCGGCCCTGGTCGCCATTCCGGGTGAGCGACAGCTCGAAGGCGTGGCTCCAGCCCCAGCCCAGCTCACCTCGGCGGCGCACCGAGGACGTCGCGTAGCTGCGCGTGAAGTTGAGATAGAAGGGGCCGGGGAGGGCGAAGTCGAGGAGCGGGCCGGTGAAGACGGCCCCGGTGACCACGTCGACGGGGTGACCGGCGGTGGCCTGTCCCTCCGCGTCTTCGGAGGCCGGTGGGTTGGGGGGACCCGCCCCGTCGGCATTGCCGCCGTCGCCGCTGCCGCCGCCCCCGGGGCCTTGGGTATTGCCACCCCCAGGCCCGCCGCCGCCACCGCCGCCGCCGCCGCCGCCACCGGCGCCCCCGCCGGCTCCGCTCGCGCTGCCGCTCGCGCCGACGGTGATCGACTTGTTCATTTGACCGAAGCTGGTCGTGATCCCGGCCATGCCCAGCTCCATGAAGACGATGGGCGCGCCGAGGGCGGGAAAACAGGGGCCGGCCGTGTTGAGGCTCACGACCTCCTTGAGGGTGCCGGGCTCGTTGCCGTGGCACTTCGACATGCACGAGCCCACCGTCATGACGATGGCGCCGCCGATCTTCGTGCGCATGCACGGGTCGGTGATTCCCTCCGAGACTGTGCCCACGGTCGGATAGGGAATGGGGATGGGACTCGGAGCGGCCGGTGTCGTGCACACGCTGACGGCAACGCCGGTCATCGTGTGACCCGACTTCTTGGTCACCACGTCCATCTTGAGGGCCGTGCACTTCGCCACGTGCGCGTTTTCGCGCCGTTCGAGGCCCGCGGCAATGCGCAGGGTCGTGCTTTTTTCGTTCTGAGGGCCCGAGAGAGGGAGGTGGCGCACTGGGCCGGACCCATTTACCTTGGCAGCGTGGACCAGAACGACCACCGCGCGCCGTCTGAGGCGTCCGCGTCAGCCTGGACTCAGGACGAGGTGGTCCTACGTGGTCTGCGCGAGAGCGTGCGTTCCATTGCGCTCGCCGTCGTCGGCGTCATCACCATCTTCGCGCTGACGGAGTCCCTCTTCGGCGCGAGAGGCTACGGCTGGCGGGAGGCGCTCCTCGACATCGCCACCGTGGGCGTGGTCCTCCTGCTTCGGCCTCGCGCGTCCGCTTCGCCGAGCTACGTCCGCGCCCATGCCATCATCGCGGGCTATGCCACGGCCTGCATCGCCAACATCGTGAGCACAGCGGTCCTGTTCACGGTCCCCGACAACCTCACCTATCTCGCCTTCATCATCATCGGGGCTGGTGCTACCTCGCTCAGCTGGGGGGGGCTCATCTGGACGGTGGGGCTGGCCGCGGCGCTGGCTCTGCCCGCGGCGGTGGGCTTCGAAGGCGGCCGAGCCCTGTCCAACACCATCGTATCGGTGGCGGCGGGCGGATCGGCAGCGGCGGTGATCCTGCAGGCCCGTCGGCGACGTACGCAGCGCCTGACCCAGCTCCGGCAGGCCACCGAGCGCCAGGCGGCCGAGCTTCGCGTGGCCTACCAGAAGCTCGCCGACGAGCTCGCACAGCGCGTGCGGGCCGAAGCGGAGCGGGTCTCGATGGCGGAGGCCCAAGTCCGCATGCAAGAGGAGCTCTCCGAGTCGAGACGGCTCGAGGCACTCGGGACGCTCGCTGGCGGTGTGGCCCACGACATGAACAACGTGCTCGCGGCCATCGCGTCGGTCGCCGAAGCGTCCCTCGCCGACGGAGAGCTGCCGGAGCAGACCCGCGAGGACATGCTGCAGATCGGGGCCGCGACCCGACAAGGGGCGGCGCTCACCCGCAACCTCCTCGGCTTCGCCCGGCGGGGCAAGCGCCGCGACGCGCTCGTCGACGTGGCGGGCATGGTGGAGGACGCTGTCGCACTCCTACGCCGCACGCTGCCCAAGGGACTCGAGCTTCGCCTGCACATCGACGACGACCTCCCCGCCCTGCAGGGGGACGAGGGACAGCTCGGTCACGTGCTCATCAACCTCGGCGTCAACGCCCGAGACGCGACCGATGGACACGGACGCATCGACATCGAGGTGCGTGAGGTCGCCATCGAAGAAGACCGCCACCTTCCACCTGGGCGGTATCTCGAGTTGTGCGTGAGGGACGACGGAGCCGGGATGAGCCCCGAGACCCGCGACCAAGTCTTCGAGCCGTTCTTCTCGACCAAGACGGGAGGGGACCACGCCGGCCTCGGTCTCTCGATGGTCTTCGGGACCGCCCGTCAGCACGACGGCGACGTGCGCATCGAGAGCGAGCTCGGCGAAGGCACCACCGTGCGCCTCCTGCTCCCGGTCGCGACGGACTTGCCGCGACGCATTTCGGGCGCGACCGCGCCTCGCGAGCCACGACGAGGCCTGAAGGTCCTCGTCGTCGATGATGAGCCCCTCGTTCGCAGCGGCGCGCGGCGCCTCTTGCGCAGGTGGGCGGCCGACGTGACCTTGGTCGGTGGCGGCGCAGAAGCGGTGGCCCGCTACCGGGCGGGGGAGCGCTTCGACCTCGTTTTGCTCGACATGGCCATGCCGGACATGGATGGCACCGACACCTTCCACGCCCTGCATGCCATCGATCCCGAAGCCCCCATCGCCATCACGTCGGGCTACCCCAAAGGGGCCGACATCCAGGCGCTCATCGACGACGGTGCGGTGGCCTTCCTCGACAAGCCCTACCGCCTCGAGGAGCTCGAGGTGGTCCTCAGCGCGCTCGCGCCGGCGCGGCCGACGAGCAGTGCGCCGCCCCTCACGGGCTGACGAGGATGCGTGACCCGCGCGCCGGCACGTTCACCGAGCCGCCGTTGTGGTTGCTGCCGTCGAGGGCATCGACCCATGCCTGGTTGGGGATGTTGGCCACGCTCTGCGCGCTGTCACCGCGGTTGAGCAGCACCACGACCTCATCGCCGTTGGTCGACATGCGGTACGCGAGGGTGTCGGCGTTCACGCTGAGTGTCGACCGGGTTCCGCGCCGCAACGCCGGATGGTCAGCTCGGATCTGCGCCAGCACCGACAGGTGGTCACGCAACAGAGTCTGCCCGGCCGAGTAGCCCGACCACTGCATGAAGCGGCGATTGTCGGGGTCGCCGGCACCGGGGAGGCCAATCTCATCGCCGTAGTAGACGAGGGGCACGCCCGGGAGCGTGTAGAGGATGGTGAAGCTCGTGGCGAGACGCTCGAAGGCGCTCGTGCCGCTGGGCAACCCCGGCTGGTTCTGCCATGCGCGCTCCTTACCGTCGGCCCAAGCGTCGGCCCAGAGCGGCGTATCGAGCGCGAAGTGGATGGGCCGCGGTACGTCGTGGTTGCCCACGAAGGTGCTCATGATCCCCGAGCCGTAGTAGCCGTCGTTGCCGGCCAGGAAGTTCTCGAGGTCGGTCATCGGTGCATTGCGGATCAACACCGAGTTGACGATCGCGTTCCGCATGGGGAAGTCGAACTGGCCGTCGAGCTTGGTATTGGGGTCGACGTAGGAGGCGATGACGCCCTTGTCCCCGGTGAAGGTCTCGCCGACCATGTAGAAGTGCTGCTGGGTCTCGGTCTCGATCTCGCTCTTCACGCGGGAGCGCAGGTCGAGCAGCCAGCTGTCTTCGATGTGCTTCACCGCGTCGAGGCGGTAGCCGTCGATGCCGAGGTCCTTGATCCACTGGATCGCATTGCCGACCGAGTAGTCCCGTGCCGCCTGGACGTTGAAGTTGAAGTCCGGGAGGTAGTCGGTGAACCAGCATTTGCGGCCGTCGGCTCCGTCCCATGCGCAGTCGGCGCCGCAGACGCAGTACTTGCCGTTGTCGTTCAGGGGCCAGAACCACCCCGGGTTCTGCTGGTACACCTGCGACTCGATGTGCACGTGGTTCATCGCGTAGTCGACGATGACCTTGATGTCGCGCGAGTGGGCTTCGTCGATGAGGTCTTGCAGCTCCTGCTGCGTGCCGAAGCGTGACTCGACCGAGTTGAGATCGGTGGGCCAGTAGCCGTGGTAGGCGCTGTAGTTGTTGGTGTCGCCCCCGATGCCCGCACCCGCCGAGTTGGTGTTCTCGAACGGCACCGTGATCCAGAGGGCGTTGATCCCGAGGTCGGTGAAGTAGCCCTCTTGGAGCTTCTGGGTCACGCCGACGAAGTCACCGCCCTGATAGTTGGCGGGGGGCGCCACACCAGGCACCGGGCTTCCGTTGTTGCCCGGGTTGCCGTCGAAGAAGCGGTCGACGAACACGAAGTAGAGCACCGCGTCGCGCCAATCGAAGTCGCCGAGCAGCGGCGGGGCGCAGGTGAAGTCGTCGGGGCAGGTGAGGGGAGCGAGCAGCGAGTTGAAGCCGCCGAAGCCGTCATCGACCTGGTTGGGGTTGGTCGGGTCGGGCTGCCACACCCCGTCGATGATGAGCTTGTACTCGACCTGGGTGTCCCAAGGGATCGTGTCGACCGTGACCGACCATTCGGTGCCGTCGGTGGTGAAGTCGGCGCCGACATCCCAGCCGTCGGGCGCGAAGTTGCCGCGCAGCTCCACCGTCATCTCTCCGTTGTCCGGGATGGTGAAGGTGTGCGGACACTGCTTGAACTCGTCCGCGCACATCGGTGGCGGGGGCTCGCCTCCACCCGCGCCGCCCTGCGGGTTGCTCGCCCCGTACCCGTAGCTTCCCACGCTGCCCCCCGCGCCGACCACCGCGCCCACCGGCGGCGGGTTCTCGTTGACGAAGTTGTTCGTGTCGGCACACGCGCCGGCTAGAGCCAGGGTGGAGGCGACGGCGACGAGGCGCCAGGCAAAGCGAGAAGCGGTCATGGTCGGGGCTCCGGGCGGGGAGTGACTCAGTGGTGAGTTACGTTTTTACCGGAAAGTCGGACGAAGCGCCAGCACGACCCGCTGAGAGCGGCTCGGGTCCGAGGTAGGTCCGGCGCTCGTCGTGGCCTTGAGGCGTAGGAAGCATCTCCACCAGCCAGTGTAGCGGCAGCTGGAGCTGTGGGCATGCCTCGGCGCGCTCACCGCGAAAGTAGCCGTACAGGGTCCTGAGAGCGGCTTGGTGGCCCACGATCAGCAGGGGGTCGTTCCCTCGTTCGATCTCGAGCACCACCGGCTCGACCCGGGCGATGACGTCCAGGTACGACTCTCCGCGTGGGTAGCGGTAGCGGGCCTTGTCGGCGTGCCGGGCGGCGAACTCCTCCGGCATTTTTTCCCGGATCTCCTCGTACGTCATGCCGTCACACGCCCCCGCCTGGATCTCGTCGAGGTCACGTCGGGAAACCGAAGCCGGCAGCGCGTGCAGATACGAGGCGGTGATCTTGGTCCGCTCGAGTGTGCTCGTCCAAACTTGCGTGGGCTGGGGCTCGACCCGTTCGAAGTGCTCCGCGAGTCGCTCGGCGAAAGCACGCCCCTGGGAGCTGAGGCCCGGGTCGCCGCCGATGCGCCCCTCCACGTTGGCCAGGCTCTCGCCATGACGCGTGAGCCAGAAGTGCCGCACCTTTCGGTGGCGTAGTGCCATCAGCAGACGCACGACCTTCGACGGAACCTCGCCATCCACACGGTTGAGCACGAGCTGCTTGTCTTCCACCACCTTCATCCAGCTGAGCCGCTCCGCCTCCACGGGCTCGTAGGCGCGGCGGTAGTGCGCGATGCGCATGCGGAAGTCGCGGGCAGCCTCTTCGGGATCCATGCCCGCGTAGTCGGGCGAGTGCAGCTTCGTGGCGCGGATGTTCGCTTCGATGATCTCGGGCGAATCGGAGATGGTCTCGATGAAGACCAATCGCACCCCTTCGGCTGCGCAGCGTTCGGCGATGATGGCGCGGCGCGCACGGGTGGTGTTGGTGGCGTCGTAGACCGCGACTTCACCGCGCTTCTTCAGCCAGCCGAACATGTCGTCCAGGGCCAGGTGCGCCATGGCGCGACGGCCCTTCACCGCCTCGTCGTTGTCGGGGTCGAAGAAGGTGTGGTCTTTGCGCTCGCCGAGCTTGCTTCGGCGGTACTGGCCCACGTTGAAGACCTGGGCTTCGTGACCGAGCCAGTTGAGATAGCGAACGATCTTTCGGCCGATGTAGCTCTTCCCGCGCGCGGGGAGGCCCACCATGCAGAAGACGAGGTTCGGGCCGCGTCGCAGACGCTCCGGGGCCAGGGAACGGGGAACGGCGGGGCTGGAGTAGCTGGTCATGGGCGGCGGGGGTGTGCTAGTGACTCATAGCAGAGTTACTAGTGGAGCGTGGAGGGCCGCCAACGGCAGAGCCGAGGCGTCACCGACCACGACGGCGAGACAGTACATCATGGATCACAGCAGTTCTCCTCGGGCCACGCGCACGGTCACCCCGCACGTTCGAAACCACACTCGGGTTTCATCGGGCCCCAACATGAGGCAATCGTCTTCTCCCATGACGCAGGCCGATGTCGTCGACGCCCTGGTGGCCCTTGGCTTCAACCTCAACGAGGGGCGGGCCTACGCCGCCTTGCTGCGCCTCGGACCCTCTACCGGGTACGAGGTCAGTCAGCGCGCCGGTGTGCCGCGCTCGGCCGTCTACGCCGTGTTGCGGCGCCTCGTCGACGATGGCGCCGCGCGCTCCCTGGCGGGAAACCCCGAGAAGTTCATGGCGACGCCGCCCGATGCGTTGCTCGATCTGCTGCGCTCGCGGTTCGAGGGGTCGAGGCAGACGCTCGAAGATGCCATCGACCGCATGGACGTCACCCCCGCCGTGCCCGACGCCTTCAGCGTCAAGGGTTACGACAGGGTGCTCGAAGAGGCGTCACGCATCGCGGCGAGCGCAAAGGACCTCTTGGTGGTGAGCGGCTGGCCTCGCGAGCTGGCGCGCGTCGAGAAGGACATGATCGTGGCCCAGAAGGCTGGCGCCTACGTGGTCGTCTTCTCGCACGCGAAGCTGCCCGACACGGTCCCCGGGGTGCACTTCGCCTACGCCCTTCCCGAGGCGGGGCTCGAGGAGTTCTGGGAGCACCGTCTGGTCATCGTCGCCGACGACAAGCGAACCCTCATCGCGAGCACCGAGCAACGGGACGACGACACCGCGGTCCTCAGTGAGGCCTCGGCCATCGCGGAGTTCGCGGTGGGCCAGGTGGCGCTCGACATCACCCTGCTCGCCCAGCGCTACGGCCACGACGTCAGTGCGGTCATGGCCCGGATTCTGGGCGACCGCGTGGGACGCCTCGACCAGCTCTTGGCAGAGGGGAACGCGCCCGAGCTCGGGGTGAACCACGAGGTGGTCAAGCCCAAGCGCCGTCGCAAGAAGAAGTCGAGCTGAGCTTCTGAGGGCGCCTCGAAGGGCTTCCTTCGGGTATTGTGATCCAATGAAAGTTCGGTGGACTTGGCTCGGGGGGGCGGCAGTCGTCGCCCTTCTGGCGGCGAACGCGTGCTCGGCGAGCGGCAACGATACGGACGACGATGGCAGCGGCGCCGGCAACACCACCGACCAAGGTGGGGCCACGTCGAGCGGTGGTCCGAGTTCGAGCTCCGGCGATGGAGGCGGCCTCTCCGTCACGGTAGGGCCTGGCTCCGGAGGCTCCGGCGGCATCTTCATGAATCCGTGCGACTCGGAGTGTGGTCCCGAGGAGCTATGCGATGGCATCCACGCCGGCCTCGACGACGACTGCGACGGCATCGTGGACGAGACCTGTCCCTGTAGCGCCGGCAGCAGCCAGTCCTGTTTCAAGGGCGACCCCTCCGTTCGCAACGATCCAGGCTGTTTTCCCGGCACCCAGAGCTGCAACGAGCTCGGCAGCTGGGGCGCATGCATCGGCGGCGTGCACGCCACCGAGATGTGCAGCATGGGGGGGATGAGCGCCTGCTCGCCCATCCAGACCGCGCCCTTCGTCACTGCGACCCTCAGCAACGGCCTCGGCACCTTCGGCAACGACGCGGTCAGCGAGTCGTGGACCGTGGCGTGCCCGAGCGGCGTCAGCCCCTGCCCCATGCCGGCCGGAGACCAGTTCACGCCTCAGCAGTCCGGCGAATACACGGTCACTTACACCAAGACGCTGTCCAACCAGTCGACCGAGGAGTGCACCTTCCCGCTCTTCGTGGGCGCGCCCGGCCTCCGCGTCGAGCTGACCTGGGAATGGGACCCCAACCAGACTAGCACCGTCGACCTCGACCTGCACCTGCACCGTCCCAACAGCACGGCGCCCTGGGGGGGAGACGGCGGTTCCCCCGACGACTGCGCCTACGACAACTGCACCGCGTCGGCCTTCGTCAACAACTTCAGCAACATCAACTGGTTTGCGGCCAACGGTACGCCCCCCACGCCCGTGAACTGGTACCTGTCGCCGGTGATGGAGGAGAACCTCTGCTTCTACGCCCCGAAGGGCGCAGGTGCCATCTGGCAGGGTGGCAGCCAGGGGTGCCACAACCCGCGGCTCGACAGTGACAACGTCACTTGCGACCCCAACGTCACCGACCCCAACGACTTCCAGTTCTGCAACCCCGAGAACACGAACGTCGACTACCCGCCCACCAACGAGTGGTTCCGGATCGGCGTGCACTACTACTACAACCAGGGCGAGTCCTACCCGGTCCACCCGGTGGTGAAGATCTTCTGCAACGGAGAGCTCAAGGCGGAGCTCGGCCCGACCGGGTAC
>JAUHZF010000335.1 GCA_030426145.1 Polyangia bacterium | reverse complement strand
CTGCGTCGAGCTCACGCGCCGCCACCGCGGCGTAAGAGACGTAGGCCGATTCGGTGGCATGGCTGAAGTGACAACCCTTGGGACCTTCGGTGCCGTAGCCACACGTGATGGAGTCACCGAGCACTTCGATGCGATGTGCGTAGGGCGGCGGTGAAGGCACCAGCTCGCCGCCTTCGACCTCGAAAGCCTGGTAGGTGCTCTTGCCCGCGCTCGCCTCGTTGCGACGATAGACCTCGACGTCGTACGTGCCCAAGGGCCGGCCGTTGAAGAGCGGGTAGCTTCGCTCTCCTCGCTGCGTCGAGAACACCCGCGCGCGCTCACCGTCGACGCGCACCTCGTAGAAAACCCCCGAAGCGCCACTCAACCGGATGGAGGCGCCCGTCCCTCGTACCCGCGCGTGGAAGGCCGTGCCCGACCAGGTAGACGTCGCGCCGGGACCGGGTGGATCGCGATCGAAGCGACCGACGAAATGCACCGGGGCGAGGTCTTCGGGCGCCGTCGTATGTGCAGAGGGAGCTGGGGTGGCAGACATCACGGGCGCAGCCGTGGGAGCTGCCGTCGCCGAAGCGACGGGTGAGCTCGTCGCGACACTTGGGGGAGTCGGGGTAGAGCTCGGCGCCGGGTTGGGCGCCGCGTCGGGAGACGCCCGTCTCTCGGTTGCGCCGCACGCGCAGAACAGGCCCGCCGCCAGGACCGTGATCCAGCCGTTCGCACGCCAGCGCATCGCAGCCCTCGAGAACCGACGCCTCAAGCCCCGACACACGGCGCCATCGCCACCGCCGGCGTCGCCTCCAAGGCCTCGACGGGGAACACCTCGTCGAAGAGGCTCAGCTGCCGGGGCATGAGGCGGCGGCGCCAGCAAAGGAGTGTGGTGGCACGGCGAAGGGCCGTCGACTGTGCCATGAGGGTACGCGACGCGAGCCGCTTGGCGATCCAGGGGCGCTTGGGCGCTGTGGTGGCAAAGAGTCGCGGCGCGATGTCGTGCAAGGCGGCGATGCGAGCCACGGCTTCGCGGAGCAGCGCGCGCTCCTCTTCGCTGCGGGCGGTGCGATCGAGGCACGCCCGTCCGCGCGCAGTGATCGACAGGCCGGTGTCCTGCTCTTCTAGGAGGCCGAGGATGACGGCAGCACGAACGCGATACTGCATGTGCCGCTCGGTGTACCCCGTCACCTCTTGGACCGCGGCGCGGGTGAGGTGCCCAGCCGCGACCGCGGCCACGACGGCGCGCACGGTGTCGAGGTCGTCGGCCTGAGGGATGTCGACGATGTCGAACTGGGGCGAGGTGGCCTCTGGCCCTGGGGACTCCTGCACGGAACGTATGTTCACCCAACTCGCACCGAAAGGCAACGGACAGGGCGTCCCGCTCGGACTATGAACGAGCGTGGCCTCCAACGCTCCAGGCTGGATGGATGACCCGCCCCCCAAAGGTCCCGAAGCGGTCGATCTCGCCATCAAGCGCGCCCTCGTGACGCGGCTCTTCCGTCATCCGGCGTGGGTCCGGCTCGTGGCAGGCCGCCGCGAGACCGTGCGCGGCCGTCAGGTGCACCCCGCCTACGCAGCCCTCGCGTCGCTCGAGAAGCTCGCCCGCCGCATCGGCCCCGCGGGACCGAGAACGCCCACCAGCGAACGCAGGCAACTCGCCCTCGGAAGCTGGACGGTCGACGCCGAACCTCCAACTGGTGTGTACGGCGAGGACCTCACGCTCGGGAGCGACGGCGAGCTCCCCACCTCCATTCGCCTCTACACCCCTCAGAACGTCCGGTCGCAGCCAGGACCCGGCCTTCTTTACATCCACGGTGGCGGCTGGGTCGTGGGAAGTGTGGCCAGCCACGACGTGCTGTGTCGCCGGCTCGCGCTCGGCACGGGCTTTCGGGTCGCATCCCTGAGGTACCGACTCGCGCCCGAGCACCCCTACCCCGCCGCCTTCGACGACGCGCGCCGCGGGTTTCAGCACGTCGTCGCCCACGCCGACCGGCTGGGCATGGACCCTCGGCGCATCGCCATCGGCGGCGACAGCGCTGGCGGCCACCTATCGGCGCTCGTGGCCAACGCGCTACGTGATGCGGGCCCGTTCCTGCAGCTCCTCATCTATCCCGGCGTCGACCTGACCCAGAGCTTCCCGTCCCTCCGAGACTTCGGTCAGGGCTATGTGCTCGAGGCCGAGAAGATCGACTGGTACCTCGAACAGTTCGTGCCCCCCGACGTCGCCCGGGATCGGCCCGACGTGTCTCCTTGGTTCGAACCTGATCTCGCCGGCGTCTGCCCTGCCCTCGTCTACACGGCCGGCTTCGACCCCCTGCTCGACGAAGGTGAAGCCTACGCGCGCCGCCTCACCGAAGCTGGTGTGGCGGTCACCTACCGGTGCTTCGAGGACCAGATCCACGGCTTCGCCAACATGGCGGGCGCGATAGACGTCGCCCGCGCTGCCGTCGACACCATCACCGGCGATCTGCGTAGTGCACTCGAGGGCTCGGCTTCATGAACCCCGCCCAAGACATTCTCGCGCACCTCCTGACCGCACCGACGGTCGCCGACCCGGTGGCAGATCTCGAAGGTTGGTGGGCCACGCATCGCAAGCGCCTTCCCCAGTGGTCACATGCCTTCGACGCGGGCGTCGCCGGGGGCTTCGCCGCACCGACCGTGGCCTGGGCCTTCACCGCCGGCTACCACGCGGCCACGAGCTACCTGTTCGGAACGACCGACCTTGCTGCGTTGTGCATCACCGAGGTCGCCGGAGCTCATCCGAGCACCCTCGCGTGCCATCTCGCAGAAGAGAACGGTGAGCTACGTCTCCGCGGCACCAAGACCATGGTCACCTTCGGCGCGCGGGCCGACAAGATGCTCATTCTCGCGCACCGCGGACTCGATGACGACGGCCGCAAGCGCTTCGTGTTGGTGGAGATCCCGCGCGGCGCGCGCGGCGCGGACTTCGCCATGCTGCCGCCGTTTCCCTTCGTTCCCGACGTGCCGCACGCCGCCGTTCGTCTCGACGTGGCCGTCGAGCCATCCCAGCTGCTTCCGGGCGACGGCTACACCCGCTACGCGCGCCCCTTCCGAACCGTCGAAGATCTCCGCGTGCAAGCTGCGGTAAGCGGCTACCTGCTGAGGCTGTTGCGATCCATCGATGGTTCGCACACCCAGGTCGAGGCGCTGGTCGCGCATGTCGCCACGCTGCGTCAGCTCGCGGCGTCGTCTCCCACGTCACCGAGCGTGCACGTGGCCCTCGCAGGCGCCACACGTCGACTCGAAAGCATCGTCGACGACGTGACCACAGCACTCAGCGACGGTGGGCTGGCGCCGGCGGTGCTCGAAGCATGGCAACGAGACCGCCGCCTGTTGGAGGTGGCCGAGCGCGTCCGAGCCCGGCGCCTCGAGCGCGCCTGGGCTCAGCTCGACGCTTGACTCAAACCACGGCGAAGCCGCTGGGCGACACCACGGCAAAGCCGCTGGGCGACACCACGGCAAAGCCGCTCGCCGACACGACGGCAAAGCCGCTCGCCGACACCACGGCGAAGCCCTCTTGCTCTTCGGGGGTCTCGGCCCCGAGGTTGCGCTCCAACTCTTCCTGAGGGTGTACCTGAATCTCGAATGCTTCCTGCATGACGTCCTCCGATCGTGATGATCCGAGGCGGGAAGCTGCCGCTCAGAATGGTGCCGGGCCAACAACGCGGAACCTGGCCCACCGCTACGGGGGGCTCGGTTCTTCGTCGAATCGCGCGGGTACGCGAATCTGGAATCCAGCCCCTCCGAGGGGGCCGTCCTCGAGCGAGATGGTGCCACCGAAGAGTTCGACGTAGCGGCGGCACAGATACAAGCCCAGCCCCGTGCCGTGAGCCTTCCCTTCCGTCGAGAAAGCCTGGAACACGGAGGACCGAAGGTGTGCAGGAAAGCCCGGCCCGTCGTCGTGCACGAGCATCTCGACCGCCTCGCCGGTTCGGTCGAGGTCGAGCGTGACGACCACGCGCCGTGCTCCCGCTTGCTCGGCGTTGCGCACGAGGTTGATCAGCACCCCCACCATGTGCTCCTCGAGGCCGCGTACGACCACCTTGCGCAGGAGGTGGTCGTCGATCTCGAGGTCGGGGCACTTGGTCGCCGCATGCTCCAAGGCCTCCTGCAGGTAGAAGCGCTGGGCGTCCGGAGCGACCCGCCGCTTGAGCGAGTCGATGGTGTCGACGACGAGCTCCTGCTCGTTGCTCTGGGCGAGCAGGGCATCTTCGAGGGCTGCCCGCGATTCGCCGTCGAGCTGCCCTCGTTCGGCGAGGTACTCGAGGCTCGCGCGAACGGCGGTCTGCGCGTTGCGAAGCTCGTGGAGAAAGTTGCCGAGGCTCAAGAGCGTGGTCGACAGTGCGACCTGAACGCTCTCCTCGGCGAGCTTGTCGGTCGCCGTGACCGCCTGCGAGAGCTTGGCCTGCGCCTCAGCGAGCGCACGCTGCTTCGCGGTGTGGATCGAGATGGTCATCGACACCACGTAGGTGGACACGAGGATGATCCCGACCGAGGGAGCGGGTCGCAGGACCAGCCCCAAGACGAGCGGCAAGCCCATCACCACCGCGTAGGGCAACGTGAGGCCGTAGATGCGGGACGGTATCATGAGCACCATGAGCCCATGGGTGACCGCGAAGCCGAGGTCGTAGCCCGACTTCGACGACACCGCCGCCACCGTGAGCGCTGCCGAGTAGAAGCCGTTGTCGGACATGGTGGCGAGCGTGCCGAGGTTGCCCTGACAACGTTGGCGCCACGCCGTGTAGCTCGACAGCGCGCCTCCTAGCGTGAGGCCGATGGCGAGCCACGGACGCGAGAAGCCAGACGTACTCTTCATCGGCTCGATGAACGCTACGGCGGAGAGGATGGCGATGAGCAACCCCGCCCCGAAGAGGATGGAGGACGGGTGCGAACCAGCGACCGCTTGCTCTCTTTCGTAAGAGCGCTGCGCTGCTTTCCACTGTCGCTGCACCCAGTCCATGACGAGTGCATCAATGTAACACCTGACGGGTGAAAAGTTGGCCGTGATCCGCGAAGCCGTATACCGCCCCACCATGCGTTCAGTGCAATCGCCCGCGGTCGAAGCACCAGAGATCTCGCGCTTCGCCCCAGACGCCGTGTCGCCGACATCGAACGAGGCGCTGCCGTCGCCCGACCAGTGGGGCCTCGCGGGCTACCTCGATGCCGTCTACGGCCGGGTCGCGCGCGCCATCGACGCCGTCCCGATGCACGAGACGCAACGCAGCCTGCTCTACGCGAGCACGCGCCCTGCACACGATCGCGCACGCCAGGAGCCACTGGGCGACCCCCTCTGCACGGTCTACCTGCTCGGCCTCGCCGGACAGCGAACCGCGAGCCGCGCGTGGCACCACCTCGGCGCGTTCATCATCCTCTACATCCTCGCCCTCGATCTGCTCGACGACGTGCAAGACGACGACCTCGACGGCAGCCCCTTCGAAGGTGAGGCGCCCGGCGTCGCACTGAACACCGGTCTGGCCTTGCTCTTCCTCGCCCAAGAGGAGCTGAGGCGGGCTGGCGTCGCACTTCCATCGGCGTCGGACGCGCTGCACGAGCTGGCGAGCTGCATCAGCCTACGTGCGGTGACCGGTCAGCATCGCGACCTCATCGGTGCGTTGGGCGCCACCACGCCAGACGAGGTTCTCGCCATGCAGCGGGACAAGACCTCGAGCCTGAGCTTGCTCACCGAGAGCGCCGCGATCTTGGCCGCGCACGATGAGGCCGACCGCGCGCACTTGCGAGCCTTCGGAGAGTCGTTCGCGATGTTCATCCAGGTTCGGGACGACCTCCGCGACGTGTACGGCAAAGCGCTCAGCCCCGACCTCGCGCAGGCGCGTCGTACTTATCCCGTGGCCTGCTTCTACGAAGTGGCCGACGCCGAACAACGCATGGCCTTCGACGAGGCGCTCTCGAAGCTGCCCGACGCGATGCCGACCCTACGCCGACTGCTCTACCAGTCCGGAGCCGTGCAGCGCGCGGCGACCACCCTCGAGTCGCTGCGGCGCGAGATGCACACACATCTCGCCTCCGTGCGCGCGCCGGGTGCAGCCGGGCGCCGCACCATGCTCGACGTGGTCGATGGTCTCGCACGAAGCGTCTACCAGGTGCCAGAGCTCGACGTCACCCGACAGCTCTGGTCGCCTTCGGGCGCCTGGCACGACCGCGTGCGGGAGGAGCAGCAGCGCTTCTGCGACCGCGTCGAAGAGGTCGGCCTCTCGACGACGCCCCCTCGGCTGCGCCCCTGGGCCCAGGCCCATTGGATGTTCGTGCCCGAAGCCAACACGATCTTCTACCCCGACCTCGAGTCGCTCGCGCCCGACGTGCTCGCGTTTCAAGCGACCCTCCTCGGCACCGACGACCTCACGCGCCTCGAGGCGATCATGGTCGCTCAGCTGCCGGTGGTGATGGCACACGAGATGTTCCACTTCTGGCGGCATGCCTGTGGGCGACTCTCGCGAGACCACTGGCACGAGGAGTGGGTGGCGAACCGCTGCGCCATCGCCTACGGCCAGCACTTCGCCCCCGACGCCGTAGCCCAAGCGCAGCGGCTGGCCGAGCAGGTCGAAGCACGCCACGGCGAGCGCCTCGACGAGACCGCGAAGGCCCTGCTTCTCAGCTGCCAACACGAGGATCCGAGCCGCACCGGCTACGCGATGGACATGACCGCCGTCGCGGTCGTGACCCTCGCCATGGTCGACCTCATCGTGGCCGACCGACCCGAGCTCGACCGCGAGGTCCGACAGTGGCTCAAGGTCGACTGACGCGCATCACGGGGTCGGACGGGGGCGCCTCGATCTCGCGCTCGAGCAGCCAGCTGGCCACGCGATCGAAGTTGAGCGGTTTGGCGAAGACGCGGTCGACACCGGGCAAGGCCTCGAGCGCCGCGGTCTTGGTTCCCGTCATGAGCGCGGTCTTCTCGATGCAAGCAAACCGCTGGCGCCAGTCGAACAGCAGCTCCCCGCCGTTGGGCACCTTGCGACCGAGCCAGTAGTCGCAGAGCACCCTCGACGGCGCGGCCACCGTGAGACACGCCTCCGCCTCTTCGACGGTCCTCACCGCATGGACCTCGAAGTGGAGGCTCATGTAGCGCGCGATGGTTCGCAGCACATCGGCGCGGTCGTCGACGATGAGGAGGCTCGGCCGGACGGTCACCGAGACCAAAGTGCCCGACCGCCGCCGGTACCACAAGGGCTACTCTTCGTGAGTCGCATCGATGACGCGACGCGCCACGTCGAACGAAAAACCTGCACGGGCCATGCGCGCCAGGTCCTTCTCTCGTTCGCGTCGGATCTCGTGCTCGTCGGTGGCGCGTCGACCGGGTCGACGATGGGGTCCAAGCCGTCGTCGCCGGGCGAAAGTGAGCGCCGCCTCGAGCTCATCGGTGCCGGCCTCGCCGTCCTCGTGCCCCGCTAGGGCTTCGCGTGCGAGCTCGGCCGAGATCCCCTGTTGCCTCAGCGTCGCGAGGATCGCTCGCGTCGACTTGCCGCGGCTGCGTAGGGACCGAACGCGACTCTGCGCGAAGCGCTCGTCGTCGATGAACCCGAGGCGCAGCAGCTTCGCCACCACCGCCTCGAGGTTCTCCTCGCCCACCGTGGGGTCGGTCTCGAGCTCGGCCACCGAGCGGGCCACACGCTTGCGAAGCACCTGGCGCACGCGCGCCTCCGAGCCCGGGAAGCGCTCGAGGTACCAGAGGGCCACGCCCTCGAGGTAGGCGGGCGTCGCTTCGCGGGCCTTTCGACGTGCCACCTCCCCTGTGTAGACCCCACCCCCCACCGCCGCCAGCTTGGGACTGGCGTCGACGCCCCGACCTTGTCAGGGTGACCTCGCCATGAGCGAGGAGAAGTCGCAGCCCAAGTTCGACAAGGGTGACCGTGCCGCCATCGTCAACGGCCGCAAGGGGGTCGGTGTTCGCGGCGAGGTCTTCTGGATCGGACCCAACAAGTACGGCCCCGGCATGCGCTACGGGCTCAAGGGAGACGACGGCCAGACCTACTGGCTCGACGAAGCGGAGATCGGCTCCGAAGCCGACGCTCCTCCCGCTCCGCCTCCGCCACCGGCCGGCCCCGTGCTCGACAAGGGTGACCGCGCCGAGATCGTGTCCGGCAAAGACGCTGGCAAACAGGGAGAGGTCTTCTGGACCGGCCAGTCCCGGTACAGCGACCAGATGCGCTACGGCATCAAAGACGACGACGGCGAGACCTACTGGGTCGACCAACCGCTCGTCAAAAAGGTCGGCGGTGCCTCGGACGGGGCGCGTCGAGGCGATGCTCCCAACGAGCAAGGCCCACCGCAGAGCGATGGGCCTTGGGGTGGGCCTTCCGAAGAGCCTCCCCCGGACGACCCCAACGAGCGCCGTCTCGACGACGACCTTCCGCCGGAAGCGCTCGACGGTGGAGACGACCCGGACTTCTTCAACGATCCGGACGAGGAGATCCCCTTCTGACGAAGGGGATCGAGCTCACTTGCAGCCGTAGATGTCGCCGTCGCCCACGAGGGCGACGATCTGCAGACTGTCGTCGGCGAAGATGACGCCGACCTCGGTGTCGCCGAGCGCGAACTCGACCCAGTCGTAGCTCGTGCCTTCGTAGGTGACCTGGTGGTAGTCGACGTAGCTCTCGTCGACGCCATCGATGAACGCGTCGTTGTCGAACTGCTCGGTGTGGTAGAGGACCGCGGCGCGGATCTGGTCCTGTGCGAGCTCGTTCTGCTCTGCGAAGTTCTCGTTGGTGACCTCGACCGAGCTGACGACGCTCTCGTCGAGGTCGTAGGACGTGTCGGTCACGGGGGTCTCGATGCTGTAGGAGCACTCGAGGGCCTTGCCCGCCTCGAGCGCCTGGCACGCACCCTGGTCACCGACGAGCCGCTGAAGCACCTCGATGCCGTTCTCGGCGCCAGCCTCGGTCTGGTACATCCCGCTCGTGGCGATGACCTGACCGTTGCCTGCCTTCAGGTTGAAGTAGAAAGATCCGTTCTGGGCTTCCTTCAACTCGTAGCGCGCGTCGCTCGCCCCGTTTTCGATGACCGAGTCGATGCCGTTCTTGGCGCTCGCCTCGGTGGTGTAGCCCTCGGAGCGCACGATGATCTGGCCGTTGGCCGCGCGGACGCGGAAGTAGAGGTCTTCGTCGCCGCCCTGGTAGAGTTCGGCGCCACACATGTCGGCCCAGTTGTCGAGGTCGACGCCGTTGAGAACGTAGCCAACGACCGTGTTCACGGCGCGCTTGGCGCTCGAGCGCGTCGAGTAGCCCTCACCACCGATGGCCACGACCTCGTTGTTGCCGGCCTTGAGCCGCCAGTAGAACTGCTCGTCGGCGCCCTCGAAGACCTCGAAGTTGCGACTCGACTGGGCGTTGAGGAGGAAGGTCTCGACCCCACTCATGGCGCCAGCCTTGCCCTGGTAGCCCTCGCCGACCGCGATGATCTGGCCGTTGCCAGCCTTGAGGCGGAATCGGTACGCCCCGTCGGCTTGGCTCCGGTACATCTCCACCTCTCCGCCGTCGCGAAGGGTGATGTTCTGCTCGTCGCCGGTCTGGGCGGCGTCATCGGCGCAGGCGACGAAGGAGGAGGCGATGGTGGCAGCGACGGCGAGGAATCGTAGGGTCTTCATGACTTCTCTCTTGGGTGCGTTGATGTAGGACCTTGTGTTCGACTGTCGCTTAAGCACCCACCGTGCCAAGACACGTCGCGCCCAGATCGGCAGAATCACGTGGCCCGGTGCGGCACATGGGTGGATCACTGGCCACCGCCCTGGATCGATGTCTCCGTCGCGTCATCGGGCTGGACGAGGCCTGTCTTCGCCGGAGCACGATACGGGCCCTTGCCGCGGTGCGAGCCCTTCCCCATCATGTGCGGACTGGGGGGCGGACGGCGAATCCTTGCTGAGGAGGCAGCCATCATCCGAACCTCGCGTATGTCTGAAATCGCATGGGAAGGCTGGCGGTCGTGCGCCCGGTCTCGATGCGAAGGAGCTGGGATGACGCTGTACAAGACCCCGCGACGCAATGCCGCATTGCCGCTCGCACTGCGCCTCTTCTTGATGGCCCTGGTGGCGACCCTTTGTGTGGGCCCCATGGCTGGCTGCAAGATGGACCGCGACGCGCCGAGCAAGACCTCGGACGACGACGGTGAAGAAGACGAGAAAGACGACGACGACGAGGACGTCGCTGACGAAGGCGACGAGCCCACCGTCAACGCCCCAGACCGCGGCGGCAACCGGATGGGCATCGCCGAGGACGGCGAGTTCATGGTCGACAGCGGGTTCCGTCCCTCCAAACACGGCCTCGTCTTTCCCAATGGCGACCGCGACGAGAGCGGTCGTCGCAAGCAGTACCCCGGCTCGTCGGATGGGTTCCTCGACGTCGATGGGATGCAGCGTCTCTTCGGCACCGACAACGTCTGCCTCGGCGAAGGTGAGAAGTGTGTGCTGAGCCCCGGCGCCCGCGAGTTCATGCACATGGCCAACAAGGTCATGAACCGCGGCCAGTGCGAGGGCATGGCCGTCTTCGCGCTGTCGATGTTCAACGGCCTCGATTCGCCCGACTACTTCAAGGACGGCGCCGAGTTCGCCTCCGAGCTCA
>JAUHZF010000334.1 GCA_030426145.1 Polyangia bacterium | reverse complement strand
CGTGACCGGGGTCGTGGTCGGACTCTCCGCCGGCATGAAGCTGGGCATCCATGTGGGCATCGACGAGAGCGTGACCATTCCCGAGGACATGAAGACCAAGCTCAAGGAATCGGTGAAGATCATGCAGTACGAGATGACGGCGACCCAGGTGAGCTACACCGCCGCCTCGTTCAAGGTCGAAGCCATGAGCTTCAAGGTGTCCGGCGCCTCCATCATGCTCGGCTGAGCGTCATCCGCATGCGCGTGCTCAACCTCAGCCCCTTTACCCTCGCCACCAAGGCGAGCTCGCGAAAGCCGCCTCAGCCCGAGCTGACGGTGATCGCGGTGGGCACCTACCGGCTCGACGACAGCGCCGAAGGCATGTCGGTCGTCGACGACTTCATCGGCGCTGCGCCCCCGTGTGGTGATCTGTTCGAAGACGATGACCGCGGGCTCGAATGCCTCCATGCTTCCGACTTCGCCGACTTCAAGCTCAATGGGGAGGTCTTGGTTCGCGCCCATTGCCACCCGCCAGGCGGCAAGGCCGTCACCGAATGCCCCGTGCGCCTCCGTATCGGGGAGCGCGAGAAGCTGGTCCGGGTGGTGGGGGATAGGGTGTGGGAGGCGGGCCTCGGCCGAAAGCCCGGCAAACCGCTTCCCTTTAGCGAGATGCCATTGCGGTGGAGCCGAGCCTTCGGCGGAACCAAGAACGAAGTGAACCCGGCAGGTCGAGGTGGCGAGAGCGACATGCTCCCCAACATCGAACGCCCCGACGCGCCCATCACGTCGACCTCCGACAAACCGAAGCCCGTCGGTTTCGGGCCCATCCACCCCGACTGGAAGGCGCGAAAGCGGCACCTCGGAACCCGATACGACAAGACCTGGCTCGAGACCCGGGCGCCCTACTTCGCCGAGGACTTCGACTACCGCTACTTCCGAGGTGCCCCGGAAGACCAGCAGATCGATGGCTACTTCAAGGGCGGCGAGAAGCTCGGCTTCGACAACATGCACCCCGAGCGGGCCATCATCGACGTGGTGGTGCCGAAGCGCCGGGTCACGGCTGCCTTCTTCGACAGCGCCGGAGGGTTCCACCGCGTCGAGCTGGTGCTCGACACCGTGCATGCGGTGCTCGAGGAGAGCCACATCCGCCTCGTGTGGCGTGGGGTCGCTTCCGTCCCCATCGACGACCCCGAGGTGGTGCGAACGCTCGCCCTCATCGACCAGCCCCGCGATGCCGCCGCCCCCTCCGACGATGAGGCCAAGGCCATGCTCGAGGCCTACGAGGCCGACCCGGCGGGCATCGACGAAGCCCTGGCCGAGGTGCGGGGCGTGCTGGCCATCGAACCGGCCGAGCTCACCGACGACGAGCGAACCGGCAACCCCGTGAGCGACATGCTCAAGGCCCGCCTCGGCGAGGCGATGCCCGAGCTGCAGGCCAAGGTGAAGCACGCGATCGAGCAGGCGCGCGACACCGTCCCCGCGGAGCACCACGAACGGCTGGAGCAAAGGCTCGCCGAGGGCGCAGAGCGCGCAGCCGCGGATACCCCGCCGGCCGCACGAAGGATTCGGCCGGGGGCACCACCCGAGACCAACTTGCGCGCGCAGATGCGCCAGGTCTTGTCGCGCGCGGCGGAAGCTCGCGCCGAGCTCGGGAAGCTCGACGACCTCCCCGACGCGCAGCGCGAGAAAACCCTCACCGCCATCGCGACCACCGAGGCCGTGGTGCACGACCCGCGGCTGAAGGAGATCGATCCCGACTACGAACCCCCGCTCGAGCCGCTCTCGGATGATGCGCCAGGGCCAGGCGCCAACCTCTCGGAGCGCGACTTCACGGATCAGGATCTGTCGGGCCGTGATCTCAGCGGCGCAGACCTGACCGGAGCCCTGCTCGTTCGCACCAACCTCCGAGGGGCCAAGCTCCGCGGGGCCAAGCTCTACAAGGCGGTCGTCTATCGCGCCGACCTTCGCGAGGCGGAGCTCGACGAGGCCGACCTGAGCAAAGTCAATGCGGCGCGGGTCGACCTCGGCGGCGCGAGCCTCAAGGGCTGTCGTCTCGACGAAGGTTTCTACGAAGACGCCGACCTCCGCGGCGCCGATCTGAGCGGCGCGACGGGAAGCTACGTCGTCTTCACCCGCGCCAAGCTCGGTGACGCCCGCCTTCAGCAGGCCCAGCTCGAACGCGCCGACTTCAGTGAAGCCGACCTGCGCGGTGCCGACCTGAGCGGCGCCGACCTGACCCG
Source organism: Polyangia bacterium (assembly GCA_030426145.1). Taxonomy (GTDB): domain Bacteria; phylum Myxococcota_A; class Polyangia; order Polyangiales; family Polyangiaceae; genus JAPYTK01. The sequence goes on along the minus strand of JAUHZF010000334.1, from coordinate 8,358 downwards.
CGCCTTCCTCGGCGATGCCAGGGCGGAAAAGGCGCGGTTTCGCGGCGCGACCCTCACCCAGACCGGTTTCAATGGGGCCGCGCTTCGCGAAGCGGACTTCACGGACGCCCGCGCGGCCGAGAGCGTTTGGATCACCGCCGACCTCAGCGAAGCCGATCTCAGCGGCATCGATCTGACGGCCGCCGAGATGAGCAAGTGCATCGCGCGTCGCGCCAAGATGGTCGCGGTGGTGCTGCGCAAGGCGCGTCTGCTCAAGTCGGTGCTCGATGAAGCCGACGTCTCGGGCAGCGACCTCTACGAGGCCGTGCTCGACCGCGCCCACCTCAGCCAAACCCAGTTCGTGGGCGCCAACCTCTACGGCAGCTCCTTTCTCGGGGCCCAGGGCAAGAACACCAACTTGCGCGACGCCATCCTCACCCTCTCCAGCTTGGAGCGCACCTGATGGCGGGGATCATCACCACGCTCGATGCGATGCGCGCGGCCGACACCCTGCGTGAGCGGGTCGTGCAGGGCGTGGACATGACCGGGGTCGATCTCTCGGGCTTCGACCTCTCTGGGGTGGTGCTGCAGGGCTGCACCCTCAATGGCGCCAAACTCGTGGGCACCGACCTCAGCGAAGCGCGCCTCGTGCGCTGTTACCTGCACGAGACGGACCTGACGGACGCGGCGTTGAAGGACGCGCTGTTCTCGGTGTGCAGCCTGAAAGGAACGGCGCTGAGGGCGAAGCTCGAAGGGCTGAGGGTGGTCGAGAGCCACGTGGCGGAGCTCGACCTGGCCGGTCTCGAAGCCACGGGCTTCAGCTTCATTCGTTGCGGACTCAAAGGGGTCGTGCTGGCGGGCGCGAAGCTGACCCGTTGTCACTTCGAAGGGAGCCGCCTCGAGAGGATCGACCTGCAACGGGCACAGCTCACGGAGGTGGGCTTCGACGCCGCGAGGCTGGATGGCCCCAAGGTCGCAGGCGCCGAGCTGCGGCACTGCGGCTTCACCTCCGCCGACCTGCGGGACGCGGATTTCAGCGAAGCCGAGCTCGACAGCTGCATTCTCGTGCAAGCGGACGTGCGGGGCGCGACCCTGCCCCCAGCATTGGTGGGTTGTGTGCTCATCCAGGCCAAGCTGAGCGACAGCGACGTCGAGGCGGGGGAGCGTATCGGCGCCGGCCCCGTGGCTCCGATGGGCGACACCGAAGAGGTGGCCGACGTGACGGCGCCCGTGCTCACCGAGACCGGAGCTCGGGTCGACCTTCGGCAGCGCGATCTGCGTGGGGCCGTGCTGCGCGGCATGGACCTGCGCGGGGCCGACCTGTCTGGGGCCAACCTCGAAGGGGCCAACCTCGCGGGGCAAGACCTCGCCGGCGCCGATCTATCCGGCACCCGGTTGGGCCAATGCAACCTGGGAGGAGCCAAGCTGCCCGGCGCCGACCTGAAGGGACAACACCTGCTGCTCACCCAGCTCGGAGGCGCAGACCTCACCGGAGCCGATCTATCGGGCGCACATCTCGAGCGCACCAACCTCGACGGCGCTCGTCTCTCGGAGGCCAACCTCGACGGCGCGACCTTCGATGCCGCGAGTGTGGTCGAAGCCAAGCTCGATGGGGTGCGGCTCGAAGGCACCACCTTCGACAACGTCGACCTCAGCCAGACCTCGCTTTCGGGACTCTCGATCGCCGGGCTCAGCTTTACCCGTTGCTTCTTCCGCAACAGCCCGCTGAAGGGTGTCGACCTGTCTCGATGTGAGCTCACCGGAAGCAACTTCATGGAGGCCGACCTCGCGGGGGCCAAGCTGAACAAGGCCCAGCTCACCGCCTGCAACTTCATGGACGCGGTGCTCGACGAAGCCGAGCTCGAGGGTGTGATCGCCAAGGGCGTCTACTTCGGGGGCGCCAAGCTGCGGAAGGTGCAGGCCAAGGGCGCCATGCTTCCGGCATCGATCTTCGAGAAGGCCGATCTGTCGGGCGCGGTGCTCGACGGCGCCACCCTCGACGATGGCCTGATGGTCGAGATGAACGCCACCCTCGCCCACTTCGAAGGCGCGAGCATGCAGTACTGCGACCTCTCTCACGCCAAGCTCGCCCACGCGAAGCTGAAGAAGGCCAACCTCTTCACCGCGAACCTCCACCACATCGATGACGAGGGCGCCGACTTTTCCGGCGCCAAGCTCGAGGCGGTCAAACGCACCGACCCCGACCGTCTCGCCGCCGAAGCCTTCCAACCCAAGCGTCCCCCCTCATGAACAACGTCGCCCGCCTCCTCTCCGCCGACGCCCCGTCGACGCCCAAGCTCTCCCCCGCCACCGTGGTCAGCGCTGGGCCTCAGGTGGAGGTCGAACGCACAGACGGCCAGGTCGTGTCGGTCACGCTCGCCACTGCGGCGCCCTACCGGCCCACCTGCGGTGACCAGGTGCTCATCATCGGCAACGACGAAGGCTGGTACGTCATCGGCGTCATCACCGCCCTCGGCCCCGCAGCCCTCGAGGTCGAAGGAGACCTCACCATCGAAGCGCAGGGGCAAGTTCGTTTGGTGGGGCGACGTGGGGTGGCGGTCGAGGGACCCGAGGTGCAGCTGAAGGGCAAACGACTGCTCAGTCTCTTCGACTCGGTCACCGAGCGGTGCACGAACCTCTTTCAATCGGTACGCGAGCTCGCGAGCCGACAAGCAGGTCGCGTGGAGACCACCGTCGAGGGCACCCACCATACGCGCGCCAAGAACGCCAACATCGTCACGCGCGAGCGGGTGAAGATCAACGGCAAGACCGTCCACCTCGGCTGAGATCATCGTCATGCTTCCTCCCGTTCACCGTGGCAGCGGCACAAACATCGCCGTCCCCGACGTCTGCAATACGCCGATCGGCACCGGCACCTCGCCCATCACCTACGTGAACACGGCCGACTGCACACAATCGGTGAGCTTCTCGACGATCGTCATGATCGCCAACAGCAATGCCTGCAACACGAGCTCGCAGGTATCGACCACTACCGGTGACGAGGCCGGCACCGCCCATTACTCCATCAAGGGCAACTCGTTGTGGACCGCGGGCAATGCGGTCGTGATGATCGAGAGCAAGCCCGCCGTCACGCTTTCGTCGCCCACCTCACAGAACAAGGGCAACGCCGTGGGCACCACCACCGTGCCCAGCGTGTCGACCGTGCTGTTCACGCGCAGGCCAAATGCGCAGGCCCCCGAAGGCGCGGAGGTGAGACGCGAGAAGGGGTTGCTCTTTGCCGCCGTCCCCTCCTTCGACCTCACGGCTCCGGGTCGCATGCTCTCACAGCTCGACGGCGCCACGGGGGTAGTGCTCGATCTGCGCGGCAACCCTGGCGGGCGACTCGACGTGATGACCCGACTCTGCGGGTTCTTCTTGCCGCGCGACACGCCATTGCTCGTTCGAGAGCAAGACGGCATCGCCTTGCCACTGTGCTCGACCCGACACCCGGTCTGCACGGCACCATTGGCCATTGTCGTCGATGGGGAGACGGCATCGGCGGCCGAGCTCTTCGCAGGGGTCATGCAGCACCACGGACGGGCACGGGTCTTTGGGAAACAGACCTGGGGAAAGAGCCAAGTCCTGCGGTTCGATCGCCCCGAGCCCGAAGTGGTGGGGCGATGTTTGCTTCCCGACGGCACCGATTTGCGGGGCCGTGGCGTCACCCCCGACGTGGTGGGCGCTGGCGACCAAGCCTCGGGGGCCGCGCTGGCGTGGCTCCTCTCTCATGCTCCGAAGGAGACGACCGATGAGTGATGTGTTTCAGGCGCACCTCGAGTGCGCGGACCTCGATTTGACCGGATTCCAGGTCTACGAGGTTCGGGGTTGGGAAGCCATTTCACAACCCTTCGAGTTCACCGTGCGATCGATCTGCCCCTTCGATCAAACGCCGCCGATGGACGACCTCGAGGGGGCGACGCTGACGCTGGTGATGAAAGGGCGCGGGCAAGAGCGAAAGATCCACGCCATGGTCAACGGGGTCTCCATCGAGCGCGATCTCCAAGCGACCATGAACCGCATCTCGCTCGACCTGGGGCCGCGGCTATGGCGCTCGACGCTGGTGACGATGCAGGAGGTCTACCTGAAGACCTCGGTGCCCGACATCATCGCCGACAAGCTCGAGCGGGTTCAGCTCGCGCGAGACACGGACGTCTTCTTCGCCCTCGGCGAGACCTACCTCCCGCGCGAGTTTGTGGTGCAATGGCGCGAGAGCGACTTCGCTTTCATCAGTCGTCTCGCCGAGCACCTCGGTATCGCCTACTACTTCGTGCACAACGACCAACTCGATGAGCTGCACTTCATCGACGATGCGGCCTCGTTCCCACACCTCGACGTCGAGCTGCTCGTGCGTGAGGCCGGCACCGAAGAGGGCGTCTTTCGACTCGCGCGTCACCGCGCGCCGGTTCCGGCCTTCTACACGGCGGTCGACTACAACTACGAGCATCCCGAGACGCCCGTCTTCGGTGAGCACCAGCTCGAATCCGGGTTTGCGGGCGCCTTCGTCGACTACGGCCCCCACGTCGGTGACCCTGCTGGGGCCGCGCGCATCGCTCAGCTGCGCGCCCAGGAGCAGCACAGCCGCCGAGACACGATCACGGCCCACAGCAACGTGCTTGGGATCCAGGCTGGGTACCGGGGTGAGCTACAGATCGACGGGGTGGGCAACGAGGCTGTCTTGTTCACCGAGGTGGAGCACGAGGCCACGCTCTCGGCCGTGCTGCAGGGTACCGGTGGCGACGGGCCGAGCTACGAATGCCACTTCAAGGCGATCTCAGCCGACGTGCCCTATCGACCGCCGCGATGCACCCCGAAACCGCTCATCTCCGGTCTGCTTCACGGCACCGTGGTGAATGGACCGACGGGGATCGAACGCTACGCCAAGATCGACGACGTGGGGCGCTACTGGGTGCGACTCATGCTCGATCCCGACCCCAATCCCAACCGTCCGTCGGTGGTGACGCGGTTCCTCCAGCCGCACGCCGGGCCCAACTACGGCACGCACTTTCCGCTCAAGCCAGGGATCGAGGTGTTGATCGGGTTCGAGAATGGCGATCCGGATCGACCGCTCATCGTCGGCTCGGTCCCCAACGCGCAGACGCCGTCGCCGGTGAACGCGGGGATCAATACGCAGAACCGCATCGTCACTCGGTCGGGGATCACCGTCGACTTCGAAGACGGGGTGGGCGACGAGGTCTGGTAGCTACTTCTTGAAGCCGCCGTAGACGCTCTTCATGATCCGCTTGGCCCGGTCTTGCTCCGTCTTGGCCTCGGCCTCGGCGCGTTCGGCTTCGCGCCGCCGCGCTTCGGCCTGCTCGGCTTCGAATGCCTGCCGCGCGGCCTCGCGCTCCTCGCGCTTGGCCTTTTGCTCGGCCTCATGGGCCGCCTCCCTTGCCTTTCTCTGCTCCTCGGCGAGGCGCTCGGCTTCGGCCTTGCGCTTCTCTTCGGCCTCCAGGGCCTCGAGCTTCGCCTGGGCGGCGGCGATCTCGTCCGCCGCGCTGCCTCCGGTGAGCGAGACGGTGCCGTCGAAGCTCTTGGAGGCGGGCACGGGTTCCAAGGGTGTGGCCGAGGACCATGGCGCGCCAGGCGTGGGCGCCTGCTGTCCTGGGTTCGAGCCGGCGGGAGCGAGCGCGAAGGGCGCTGCGGGCGCCTCGGGGGGCTTGCCCCGAACGGCCATCGTGCCGTCGAGAGGGATGTCGGGGGGGGTGGTGGCCGGGCCCTCGCTCATGACGAGGGTGCCCTCGAGCGAAGCGACGCCCGTGCCCTGCGCCGAGGCCAAGGTGGGGGGCCAGGGATAGGGGCGCCCCGCCTCCTCGAGGGCAACCCCCACCGTCACCGAAGCGAGGCCGGTCGCGTCGATGCGGCCGAACCAGAGGATGCGGACTAGCTTGCTGGTGGCATCCGCTTCGACCGCAACGGGGCTCATGGTCATGGCACGCGGGGGGGCGGTGGCGCTGTAGACCCGAGCCGCACCGATGAGCTCCGGCCAAGACGAGCGAAGCCCGGCGACCTGAACCCCGCCGCTGGGCGGCGGCGAACCGAGGGTGAGCGCGTCACGGTCGCCGAGCTCGGCGATGGGAGCTCCGTCGACGCCGAGGAGCGCCATGTCTGTGCCCACGGGCAGGGCGGAGAGGGTGAATCCCGCGGGCGCTTCGTCGCGGGTGGCGATGCCGCCGGGACGGAAGCCGGGGTGAGGAACGGGGCGCATCGCGCGCTCCGCTTCGAGGGCGAAGCTCGCCTCGATCCACACCTCGAGGGAGGGCTGGGGTAGAGCGATGCGACGGGCACGGCCAGACACCGGGCTGAGCACCACCACTGCGACGTCCGCACCCTCCGCCATGGCTGAAGTGTTACCACGAGCAACCGTGCGCCCCGACACTGGTTTGCCCCGACCTGACCTGCCTCTCATAATCGCCGCGATGTCGGCACAGGTGGGAGAACACCCGTGAACGCGCGGGCCATCGCCGGCGCGCTCGGCCTGGCGCTCGTGGTGGGTTTCCACGGCCTCGCGCTGACCAACCCAGGGCTGTGGATCCAGTTCGTCCCGCCGTGGGATCACGCCTCGACCGGCGAGCTTCTCGGCTGGCTCGGGCACGTGATGTTGGTGCTTCCGGGGGGGCTGCTGATGGGTTGGGCGATGGCGCCGTGGCTGGGTCCACACGTCGCGCGCTTGGTCGAAGCCCTGAACGGAGCGAGCCGCCGCCAACATCGCATCGCGCTGGTGGGCCTCGTGGTGCTCGCCTTCGTGCTCGCCTCGTCCGGACGGTCGATCTTTCTCCACGACTGGCCCGTGACCGACGACGAGAACGCCACCCGCTTCGGTGGCCGCCTGTTGGCCAGGGGCGAGGTGATGACGCCGGCGCCAGAGGTGATGGCGTGGTTTCCACGGCTGTTCCTGTTCATGCGCGACGGCATGATCACCAGCTTCGACTGGTTGGGGGGCCAGGTGGCGTGGGCCATCGGCGAAGCGACGGGCATGGGGGCCATCGTGTTCACCATCGCGGCCGCGCTCGCCCCGGCCCTCGTCGCACTCGCGGCGGCCCGTCGGTTCAGCCCAGCATGGGGGGCCGCGGCGGCGCTCGTGGTGCTGACCTGCCCCATGGCGCAGTGCCTCTCGTGGACGGCCCACCCGCACCTGCTCTCGCGGGCGGCCATCGCTGGCGCCATCGCCGTGGTGGCCCAGCGCGAGCGAAGTCGCGGTCGGTCGGTGGCGTTCGGCTTCCTCTGTTCGCTGGCCCTCGTGTGCCGTCCCTTCGAGACCGCGACCCTGCTCACGCCTCTGGTGTTGGGTGAGCTCTGGGATGGGCACCGTGAGGGTGAGCTCGGCGCGAGCGTGACGAACATGGTGCTCGGCGGGTTGCCGCTCATCGCCATCTTCATGCTGCACAACCACGCGGTAACGGGGCAGGCCTGGGTGCCGGCTCGATTCGCGGAGAACGAGATCACCGTCTCCGACTGGCGCCGACCCTGGGAGAGCCTCAGCGACGGCGAGCTCTTGTGGCGCCGCTTCTCGGTGAACGTGATCTACAACGTGCTCCGGGTGGGGATCTGGTTCTGGGGGCCGGTCGGCATGCTGCTCGCCGTGGTGGGGGCGGGTCGGGATGCGTTCACGAAGCGGTTGGCCGGCGGTGTGGGCTGTCTGTTTGCGCTCGGCCTCGGTCACGACGACGCCGGCATCCACGCCGTGGGGCCGATGCATCAATCGGAATCCATCGTGCTGCTCACGCTCCTGGTGGTCTCGGGCGCGAAGCGCATCGCCGACGGCTTGGAGAAGGTCGAGCTGCCGCGACGAGGGCTCGGCGTGGCCGTCATCGTGATGGGGCTCGTCGGCGGGTGGAACTTCATCATTCGGCAGGGTCAGTCGCTCCGCCTCATGACGACCTTTCAAGAGGACGTCTACGGCTGGATGGATACCGAGACGGATGGGCCTTCGGTGGTGCTGGTGCCTGAGATCTGGGAGGTCTGGCAGACCGATCCCTATCGCGCCGTGGGCACGTGGGTTCTCGCGTGGCGCCACCCCGAGCCTCACTTCGACGAACGTGTGCTCGTGATCATTCCGACCTTGAACGAGGAAGATCATATAGAGGCCTGCATTCGGTCCTTATTGGGGCAGGGCGGTCTGAATTGCGCCACGGTTGTCTGCGATGGGCTCAGCACGGATCGAACACGAGAGATCGTCATGGCCTTGCGGGACACATATTCTGAGCTGCATTTTCTCGACAATGAGAAGAAATTGCAATCGGCAGCCATCAATCATGCGGTGGCGTCGCGCGCGACCTCCGACATGCGCTATATCGTCCGCTGTGACGCGCATTCGATTTATCCGGAAAACTTCATTGAGAATGTTGTCGCTTCGCTGGAGCGGACCGGGGCGGCCTCTGT
>JAUHZF010000024.1 GCA_030426145.1 Polyangia bacterium | reverse complement strand
AAGGACGGCAAGTACGAGATCGTTCAGGGCCTCGAGATCAACGAGTTCTCGCGGGCCAAGATGGACGCGACCGAGGCCGAGCTCCGCGAGGAGCGCGCTGCCGTCGAAGACCTCCTCGGCTGAGACGCACGACCTCCGCGAGCCGCGTCAGCGCCCCCGACGGCGAAGTCGTCATGGCTCGCGGAGGATCTTTCCCATCGCCTTTCCCTTGGCGAGCTCGTCCACGAGCTTGTCGAGGAAGCGGACCTTCTGCTCCACGGGTTCGGTGATGTTCTCTACCCGCACCCCGCACACCACGCCCTTGATGAGCTCTGCGTTGGGGTTGAAGGCAGGCGCCTGTGCGAAGAAAGTCGCGAAGTCGTTGTCGTCCGAGATCTGACGTTCGATCCCAGCCAGGTCGAATCCAGTCAGCCACTCGATCACGGCGTCGACCTCCGCCTTCGTGCGGCCCTTCCGCTCCGCCTTCTGCACGTACATCGGATACACCTTGCCGAACTTCATCGTGTGGAACTTGCTCATGCGTGAACCTCAGCCTCGCGGGTCACAGCACTGACTTCAAGGCTCGCGTGGGTCCATGCGGCAGGACCCAACCAAGCGAGGCGTGTCCCGGGGGACATACAAGAACCGACGTCAGGGCTAGGCTCGCTCGGCGACCATGGCCAAGACGCAATTCGGCTTCGACATTCGAACCGCACTCTGTTTGGAGTGCGGTGCACCGCTCGAGGTGGGCCTCGGTGGTGGGCGCGTCGTCTGCGACTACTGCGGAACCTCGAGCCTCATCCAGCGACGAACCTACCGGGAAGCCGAGCCCGCCCAGACCATCCCCGAGACGCAGCGGCTGCAGGAGCTCTGGCACCAGGACCGACAGCCGCTTCGCGTACCGCCGGGCGTTCAGCGCTGGTTGGTCGACGGTCTGATCCCCATGCACCACCGCCAGGATGCGCTGCAGACCTGGCTCTACCACCAGAGCGTGCTCACGCACGAGGCCGACGACGTCGCGGCCTACTACCTCTTCACCCTCACCATCCTGCTCGGTCCGCTGCTCGAGAGTCGCCATCGGCGCGCGCTCTTGGAGCATGCGGTCGACGTGCTGCCCAACGTGCATCACCGCAACGTGATCCGATGCAAGCTCGCACGCCACGCAGCCCTCGACGGTGACATCCAGGCCGCCGAGGCCTGGTTGGAACACGTGGACCCGCGGCCTCGCGACCTCATGGCCGACACCGCGTACCGCCTCGCCATGAGCTACATCGCCCTGCATCAGGGCCAGCCCCGAGCGGCCCTTCGACACCTCGGTTACCACGAACAAGACGTGCCCATCTTCGAAGGCTTCGACGCCGAGGCACTGCTTCTTCGTAGCCATGCCCTCGAGATGGATGGCCAAACCGACGTCGCCCTCCGCCGCCTGCGCGGGCGAATGGTCGACGTGGCTTGGTTCCGACCCTTGATCGATCTCTCCCGCCGGGACCCTCGCTTACCCCTCTGCCCCGAGACCATCCCCTTCCTCGAGCGCGAGCTCCTCGAGCAGGCGGAGTGGAAGCTCCGCCCTCCACCCCTCAACCTCACGAGCCTCCCCATCATCCTGCTCGCCGCCTTCGGCGTCGACGCTGCGGTCTACTTTCAGGTCACGCGGTACGACCACGCCAACAACAGTACCTTCGTGGCGTGGGCGGTCGTCTTCACCGTGCTCGCGGTCGGGGCCGTCGTATGGCAGCTGCACCGCTACGTCCGAGAGCGCGGTTTCCGGCAACGTGCAACCTGGGCCGAGGGTCGCACCACATCGACCGTCGGCTACACCATTACGTCGAAGCCGGTCGTTCGCGCGCGCGTCACCCACGAGGGCAACACCTACTCCGTCCGCGCCCACGTCGTCGCAGGGGTGACGTCGTCCGCCCAGTTGGCGTGTCCATGCCTCTTCGACCCCAAGACCCGAAGTGCACGAATCATCCTGCCCTTCGCCCCACCGCCGCCCATCGTCCCCTTCGGCTAGGCCAGCCAACGCCGACTTGAAAGGCCAGGTCGGTTTGCACAGGACGCGATAGCTCGTAGAGGCCTCTCTCTTTCCCCAGCGCCATCCGCTTGCCGCCGTCGCGCGTGCGGGCCATTTCGACCCCATGCACCCGCACCTCACCGCACTTCATCAGGCGCTGTCGATGGAGCAGCGCGCCGAAGCCGAGGAGCACGCGCGACTCGCGGCCCTCCCGGAGGATGAGCAGGTCGCCGCGGGCTTCGCGTGGCCTCCCCTCACGGTCACGGCGGTCGAGCGACGGGGGCGCCGGTTCTTCGTCACCCTCCAGGCCGAGCGAGGGGTCGTGCTCCATGACGGAATCGGTCCCGGTGACCCCGTCTCCGTCGAAGGCATGGCGGGCACGTGCATCGGCATCGATGAGCGTGACGCCGAGCTCATCGTCCCTTCGCGACTTCCCGAGGGGCAGGCCCTGCGCATCACGCGGCGACACGACCCCATCACCTTCGTGCGCTACCGGCAGGCGCTGGAGCGCGCCGACGAGCACGCATCTCCACTACGACAGGTCCTGCTCGGCGAAACCGAGCCTACCGAAGGTGCTCCCGACGTCGACCTCACCCGACTCGAGGGGCTCGACGACGCGCAGCAAACCGCTGCCCTGCACGCACTGTCGGCATCCCCCCTGGCCGTGGTGCACGGCCCGCCGGGTACCGGCAAGACGCGCATGCTCGCCGCCGTGCTCGACGCCCTCGTGGCGCGTGGCGAGCGCACCTGGGCCCTCGCCGATTCCAATGCTGCCGTCGATCACCTGGCCCTCCAGGCGGCCAAGACGGGTCTCGAGGTGGTGAGGCTCGGCCACCTCGCGCGCATCGGGTCCGACGCGGCGGCGCTGGCGCTCGAAGCCCGCATCGCGGCATCTCATCTGGGTCCAGCCCTCGTCGCCCTCGATCGCGAGATCGCGCGCACCGAAGGTGCCGCCCTGAGACCCTTGTTCGACGAGCGGCGCCGCCTCCGCGACCAAGCGCGGACCCTCGTGCTCGAAAGCGCCGACGTCATCGCATCCACCTTTGGCACCCTCGCCCGTCTCGGCCCCGAGCTACCGCCAGCCACCACGGCCGTGGTCGACGAAGCCACCCAGGCCACGGAACCGGCAGTATGGACCGCAGTGCCCTTCATCGAGCGCCTCGTGCTCGTGGGCGACCCGCATCAGCTCGGACCCGTCAGCAAGTCGGAGAGCGGCCTCGACCGCTCGCTGCTGCAGCGCCTGGTCGAGGAGGCGCGGATTCCGCTGCCCATGCTCGAGATCCAGTACCGCATGGCCACCCCCATTCGCGAGCACGTGGCCACGGTATATGGCGAGCGCTATCGCGATGACCCCACCGCTGCCGCGCAGCGACTCGACGACCTGCCCCCAACCACCTGGGTCGACACCGCCGGGCGCGATCTGCACGACGCCATCGATCCCACCACGCGTTCCCTTTTCAACGATGGTGAAGCTCGGCTGCTGGCCCACGCCGTGACGCAGCTCCGCGACGCTGGCATCGCTCCCGACCGTATCGGGGTCATCACCCCCTACTCGGCTCAAGTCGCTCGTCTTCGTCGTGAGCCTGCGCTGCAGGACGTCGAAGTCGCGACGGTCAACGCCTTCCAGGGCCGAGAGAAAGACGCCATCGCGGTGAGTTGGGTACGGAGCAATGAGGACGGCGAGCTCGGTTTCGTGGCCGACGGGCGCCGGCTCACGGTGGCCCTCACGCGCGCACGCGCGTGGCTGTGGTTGGTAGGGGACTCGGCGACCCTCGCCCGCCACCCGCGCTTCGCCGCCATCATCGAGCGCCACGAGGCGAGCGGTGCCCTCCAGAGCGCATGGGAGCCCCCGTGGAGCGATGTGCTCGACGGAGCCGAGTAGCGCCCGACGTCGTCCCGCCCCTCTGATCCCTCGCGCAAGACGTGGGTGGCGAAGCAGGTTTGGGACTCCTCACCACCTTGCGACGGGGCAACCACTTGACTAGCCGGTGTGCGACCAGCGTCGTGACCACCGCGGTGGCGTCGGCATGAACGTCCGTCGTCGATGCTGGACGATTGGAGTCTATCCGCCGTGCAGAAAACGCCTCACCACGCTGCCATCTCGCTCATCTTTCTCGCCTCCGGCGTCACTTCGCTAGTCGCCTGCAAGCCCCCGCCCTCCGCGGACTCCACCACCTCGGACAAGGCCGCCGCCGCAGACACGAAGGGTTTCGCGGGGACGGCCTCCACCGGTCGGGCCCCCGCGGAAGCGGAGCCTCGGGAAGACGGGCCCAAGCCACAAGAATCGCTCGTCGTGAAGCGCGACGGCAAGCGGCTACCGACCGTCTATGCGCTCGCGCGACCGATGTACAACGGGGAGCTGGAGGTCGCGCTCTGGACCGAACCTGCGTCCTGCCGAGATTTCGGCGACGGCGACTTCGCCTCGATGGAGCTCGGGTGGAGGCTCACGGACGGGGGCCAATTCGAACGCCTCCTGGTCAAGCGCTCTTTCATGTTCATGCAGCACATGACGGCCACGTACGAGGTCAACGCGTCTGGAAGCCAGGAGCCCGGTGGCACCTTCTCCTTCGACGCCGACTTCGAGGCAGCGGGACCCATGGACGAAGACCATCTCCTCTCGGTGAAGGGTCGCGTGTCCACGGAGGTCTGCCCCCCGGTACCGCCGGAGTATCCAACGGAGGCCGAGAAGACGATCGGCCGCGATCTCGCGGCCCTCTTGGCCAGCAAAGCCCCCGAAGGCCAGGCCACCATTTCCGTGGACGGGCACCGCCTCCCGCTCCGCTCCGCTTGCCTTGCCCCTTCCGACGAAGAAACGCGGCTGACCCTGTCGACGGCGGAGAAGTGTGGCGACGACGGCGTGTTCAGCGTCGAGCTCACCGTTCGGAACGAGGCGCCCACGAAGCTCGACCGCGTGATGCTTACGGGAAGAGCATTTGGCACTGGACGTGGCGGCGGCTTCAGCACCGATGCCTTCGAAGACGCGACGCTGAACATCGAGTCCCTGCCACTCGCCGCGGGGGACACCTCATTCGACCTGAAGCTCCCGCTCTTCGGCCACCAACTCGAGGTCACCGGAAAGGTCCCGGTTGCCGGCGCTCAGTGAGAAGCGCGCTTCGTCGTCGGCCACCCCGCGCTCGCACACGACTTCGTCTCAGCCTGGAAAAGGATGATCCGAAACGCTCCCCGCGGGACACTTCTGAATAGGACGTGCCCGCATCAGCGCAGAAACCAGCCCTCCGCCTGCTCGTGGGCGGTCGGGGCCTCGATGAGGCCGCCGCCTCCGAGGGCGGACCCAAAACCCATGAGGCGCCCAAACCTCTCGCGGACGAGGACCTCATGGCCGGCGTCCGGCGAGGGCAGGCCTCCGCTGCTGACGCCTTGTTTCGCCGCTACGCCACCCCGGTCTGGCGCACCCTCCTGTGGGTTCTCGGCGATGACCCCGAGCTGGAGGACATCCACCAGGAGGTCTTCGTGCAAGCCCTGCGGAGCGCCCATCGGTTCCGTCACGATGCGCCACTCCAGTCGTGGTTGTGCGCCATCGCCGTCAACTGCGCCCGTAGCCGTCTCCGTTACCGGCGGCGACGTCGCTGGCTTTCGTTCGTGATCGACGACGAGCTACCCGAAGCGAGCTTCGACCCCAACGACCCCACCGCTTGTCGGGTCCGCGCGGTGTACCTCCTCCTCGACCAACTCGACCCCGACAGCCGGATCGTCTTCTCGTTGCGCTTCATCGAAGGGCTCTCCCTCGGCGAAATCGCAGATGTGACCGGCGTATCCCTCGGCACGGTGAAGCGTCGACTGCGTCGGGGGCGAGACCGCTTTACGCGACTGGCGTCGCAGGATCCCGACCTACGCCCACTGTGTCCGGAGCCGAGCCATGAGTGACGAGCTGACGCAACTCGGAGAAGAAGTGGCCCAGCACCTCCTGCGCAAAGGGCCTCGGCTGGACGTCGACCGTGGGGCGGAGCGATTGATGCGCACGCGGCGGTCGACCGCGCCGCGCGCATCCAAGCCCCTCGTCTTCGCGGCCCTTTCCATGGTGGCCATGGTGGCCGTGGTGCTCGTGCTGTGGTGGCGTGGTCCGACGCCTCTCACCTACGTCGTCGAGCATGGGTCGATGCAGTTCTCCGACGGCACCGTCGTCCGTCTCGCCAAGGACACGTCCACCCAAGTGAAACGCGTCGACGCCCATGGCGCCGAGATCGAGCTGACCAAGGGGCAGCTCACGGCCGACGTACGCACGCAGCCCGACGCCCGGTGGGAGCTGCGTGCCGGCCCCTACGCGGTACAGGTCACCGGAACCCGCTTCACCATGGCATGGGACCCCCCTGCCCATCGTTTGACCGTGGTCATGTACGAGGGGAGTGTGGTCGTCCGTGGTCCCCACCTGGGGCACGCGCATGCGCTCACCGCCCCCGCCAGGCTCGCCGTGAGCAGCAGCGTCGGCATCCTCGACGACCCCGCGCCCTCCCCCGCCGTGGCCTCGGTGGCCACCAGCCCCGCACCGCCTCGCGCCGTGCCATCGGCCTCCACGTCCGCGCCTCGCCCGCCGATCCCCCCTGCCCCTTCGGCTGGCGACCTCCTCGAAGCCGCCCAAGCCGCTCGGCTCCAGGGCGACGCGGCGCGTTCTCGTCAGCTCCTGCAGCGACTCCGCACGGCCTTCCCCCAGAGTGTGGAAGCACGCACCGCTACCTTCATGTCTGGTCGAATGCACTTCGATGCCGGCCACCCCGCCGCAGCGATATCCGACCTTCGTGCTTACCTGACCCAGGGCGGGCCATTCTCCGACGAGGCTGAGGTCCTCCTCATCCTCGCCCTGGACGACGCTGGCCAGGTCGCCGAGGCAAAGGCCCGCGCGAAGAGGCTCATCGAGGCGCGCCCCAACAGCGCCCACGCGCGCCGGGTGCAGGAGCTCCTCGAGTGACCGGCAACCAGCGCCGAAGTACGCGTGCTCTCTTTTTCGCAGCGAGCCTCTGCCTCAGCCGGCCGAGCGCCGCCACCGAGCATATCCGTCTGACCGGCGACGACCCCGGCCTGGTCAATCGGCTCGCCGAGGAGCTACGCGCCTCGGGCTACGCCGTGACCATTCTCGAGCACGCACGCATGCAGACCGAAGGTGAAGACGACGCGGCGACCGTGATCGTGACGACCACCTCGGGCCATGTTCGCATCCTCGCGAGAGTGCATGGCCACATCGACCAACACACCATTGCACTCGGCTCCGAGTCGAGTGGAATGGACGCGCTGGCGCAATCGTCTTTGCATGCGGCCGAAGCCGTGCGCTCCATGGTCGAGACGGGAGACCCCGAAGTCCCCGAAGACCCACTGCCCCCCCTGCTCGACGCCGAGCAGCAGGTCCCCTCCTCGCTGCTTCCGTTGCCCGCGCCTGCCTACCTACCGGACGTTCTTCCCGATGGCCCGACCTCCCCCAAGGCTCGCCTCGCGGTGACGGCTGGCGTCGTCTACAGCCGTCCCCTGTGGACCCTCAGCCAGTCCTTTTCCACGCGAGGCCAAGTCCTTCCGCATCTCTCGGTCGGCGGCGCGCTGGGGCTTGCCATGGCCGCAGATACGGAACCGATCGACGGCCACCTCGTGGAAACGCTAGGGGGCACGGGCCAGCTCTTCTTCGAGTGGGAACCATTGGGCACGATGCGCACCTGGACCCCAGCCCTCGGGGCCGGCCTGCGCGGTGAATACACCTACTACGTTCACGAGCTCACCAACGTCCCCACGGCCTCCGCCGAAGAAGGTCAGCTCTTCGGCGTCGCACCAATGCTCAGAATCGGAGCGTCATTCCTTCAGCCGGTCCGTCTCCGCATCGACGGCACCATTGGCTTTCGCGCCCTGAGCGTCGACGTCGCAGGAACCCACGCGAACACGATCGCCCCGAGACTCGCACCCACGTTGGGCCTCATGGCCGGACTCGCCTTCGACGTCGGTACGGTTCGAGACGAGCCCGCCATCGCGGGCCTTCCGCGCCGACAATTCTGATCCCTCCTCGGCCCCTGCGGCGACTTCGGTATGAAAGGCGCGCCACGTCCGGCGCGGCATACCCTTGCGACGCCACCTCTCTCTCATCGCCTTCGTCTTTGCCACGACGTCTTCGTCGGCGGCTGTGGCCCATCCGCCGCTCGAGCGACTCGCGGAAGCCGCACGCTCCCGTGGAGCCCTCGCCTTTTCGCTGCGGGCGTTCACCAAGGTCTACGAAGAAGACCATCGCGCCAGCGCGCTGCTCGGCATCGCACGTTGCCATCACCACCGCTTCGCGCGAACGGGCGCGGCCGAAGCTCGAGCCCTCGCCATTGCCCACTACCACGCCTTCCTCGCCACGGGCCCAACCCCGCGCACAGCGAGTGACGCTCGCACCGCGATCACCTCGCTACGGGCCGAAGATTCGGCACCACTCTCGGAGGCTGACCTCCAAGAGCCACCACGCGCGTCTTGGCTCGCCATCACCTCGCCAACGCCGAGCGTCCAGGCCCGCATCGACGGCCATGCGCCTCGGGCCATTCCCACCTTCGTCCGTGTCTCTCCGGGTCGACATCGAGTCGTCCTTTCGAGCCGGGACCACCTGCCCCGAGCGCTATCCGTCTCGGTCGCCGAGGGCGCGCTCAACCACGTTCACGTCGAGCTGAAGCTCCGCCCCGCGCAACTCGAGCTCGCGGCGCCGGAGGGAGCGCACCTTCAGGTGGATGGCACATTCGCGGGCGTGGCTCCGTACGATGCGGCGCTCTCGCTTGCGCCGGGACGGCACGTGCTCACCGTCTCCCAGTTGGGCCACGAGCCCCAACGCACGGTCGTCCAGCTGCGTCCGGGTACGCGCCACGACATCACCATCGACCTTTCGCCAACGCCACAACGCTACGGCGCCATTTCCCTATTTGCCCTAGGAGGCGCGGGCGTCGCGACGGCCATTGGCCTCGGGGTCGTCGCGGCCGTGAAAGACACGGCCGCCGGGCAAAGCAATGAGCAGAGCGAACGTTCCCGCCTCGAAGGAAGTGCGTCCGACTACCGGCTCGGCGCTGCACTCGCCGCGGGGGGTGGGTTCGCGGCGTGGACCGTCGGCGGTGCACTCTTTCTTTTCGACGACGCACCGGTAGCCGTCTCGCCCGGCCCCGGGCTCGTGGGTGGCGCGATTTCGGCGCGCTTCTGAGGGGTTCGGACCATGCTCATCCGATGGCTTGCCTTCGTCGTCGTCGTCACTGTCCTACCGCGCCCCTTGTGGGCAGAGGTCCCCGAGGACGTGACGCCACCTCGCCTCCTCGTGGCGCCCCGCGTTCCGTATCCGCAACACGCCACGGGCCGAGCGGAAGTGCTCCTCGTGATGACCATCGACGATCGAGGAGAGGTCGTCTCGGTCGACGTCGAGAGGGGCTCGGAACCCTTTGCCGCGACGGCAGCCACCGCGGCGCGCGGGTGGCGCTTCGTGCCCGCGCTGCGCAACGGCCGACCCATTCGAAGTCGAATCCTCCATCGCGTCGAGTTCGCTCCGCTCGGGGCAACGCCACCCGAGACGCCCACCGTCGAGGAAGGGGAGGCCCACGGCGTGGTCGACGTGACGGTCGAAGGGGAGCTACAGCTGCCCCCCTCCGTCACGTCGCTCGAGCGCGAGGAGGTTCGACGGCTTCCCGGCGCCTTCGGTGATCCGTTTCGTGCCATCGAGTCGATGCCCGGGGTCACACCGATCACCTCGGGTCTCCCGTTCTTCTTCGTACGCGGCGCACCGCCCGGGAACATCGGGTACTTCATCGACGGGGTGCGCGTGCCTTATCTGTTCCACGTGGGAGCTGGCCCCGCGGTCATTCACCCTGCGTTCGTCGACCGCGTCGCGCTCTACAGCGGCGGCTATCCGGCCCGGTTCGGGCGCTATTCGGGCGCGGTGGTGTCCGCAACGACCAAGAACCCCGACCCCACGTGGCACGGCGAAGGGAACTTGCGCCTCGTCGATGCCGGCGCCCTCGTCGAGGGCGGCTTCGCAGACGGTCGGGGAACGGCGCTGATAGGAGGTCGCTACGCGTACACCGGGCTCCTCCTCTCGCTCCTCTCACCGACGGCGACCGTTCGGTACCGCGACTATCAAGCCCGCATCAGCTACGACGTCACCGACCGAGAACGACTCTCTCTCGTATCGTTCGGGTCGTACGACTACCTGTCGGAGACGCGGCGCGTCGACGATGCCACCGAGGTGGAGAACGTCATCTTCGGCACCGAGTTCTACCGCGTCGATGCACGACTCGAGAGCCGCCTACGCGGGGGCGGGAACCTATTGGCCGCCATCACGTGGGGCTACGATCGCAGTCGCGTTCTCCAGCTCCGAAACGGGGACGGTCACATGGTGTCCTCGCGGCTGCGCTTCCGTCGCCCCGTCACCGAGGACCTCTCGGTCAACGCCGGCATGAACCTCCAGCTCGACCGCCTGGGCGTCGATCCGTTGAAACACGTCGACCCGGAGGACCCGACCGTCATCACCTTTGCCGGCCTCTTTCCGCCACGCACCGATGCCGGACTCGGGCTCTGGGCCGGACTGTCGTGGGCGGTGAGCCGTCGACTCGAAGTCTCCCCGGAGCTCAGGATGGACGGCTTCTTCGACGGAGATGCGCGGGCGCTCGCCGTCGACCCCCGACTGCGGGTGGTGGCGCGACCCGTCGAAGGTCTTCGCCTACTCCACGCCGTCGGGGTCGCGAGCCAGCCCCCATCCTTCGCAGTGCCGGCACCAGGCCTGGCACCGGCCGACCTGGAGGATGGGGTCCAACGCGCGGTCCAGGCCTCGGCGGGCGTGGAGCTCTCGCTCCCTGAAAAGCTCCAGGTCTCGGCGACGGGCTTCGTGGCGACCCAGCTCGACATGACGGACGCGATCGGTATCCAGCAAGACCTCGATGCAGGGACCGTCGTTCCGCGCAGCATGGGTAGCTCGAAAGGCCTCGAGGTACATGTCCGCCGCGCGCTGACGGAGCGACTCGGAGGGTTCATCTCCTACACCCTGTCCCGCACGTCTCGACGCCTCGGGCGACGGCGCTTCCTCGCCGCCACCGATCGTCCCCACGTTCTGCACTCGGCGCTCACCTACGACCTCGGTCGATGGCGGACGGGAATGCGCTTCACCCTGTTCTCCGGGGCACCCAATGCAGACCGCGGGGACGTCGCCCCCGGACGACCAGCACGAGACCCAGCCTTCTACCGGCTGGACTTTCGCGTCGAGAAGCGTTGGTCCCTCGGAGGCACCGGGTGGCTGTCGTTGGTCATCGAAGCGCTCAACGCGACCTTCAACCGGGAGGTGGTGCGAGGACAGCCGAACGCTCCGATCGCCATTCCGAGCATCGGCCTCGAGGGGGGATTCTGATGGGTCACCGATGGATCAACGTGCTGGTCGCTTGGCTCGTAACGAGCTGTCTGCCCGGAGACGACCGCCCACCTCCGGGACGGTTGGACCTCGTGCTGACGTCGAGCGATGCGATGCGCGACGGGTTCGAAACCGACGATGGTTGGACGATTCGCTTCGATCGTTTCGTGGTCACGGTGGGCGAGGTCGTGCTCGATGGCACAGGCTGCGTGGACTACGGGTTCTCGAGCTATCACCGCATCTTCGACCTCACGGCGGCGAATGGCGAGCGCGTGGCGTTGGTCCACGGGCTCGGTGACTGCATGTTGTATTTCGGCGTTCCCTTCCCCGAGCGCGACGCGGTGCTGACGCCGGGGGTCACGAAAGCAGACCAAGACCTCCTGCTCGAGCCAGCGGTCGACATCGTGCGCGGTGACTATCTGGGTGCGACCATGTTCATCGAAGGTGCAGCGCAACGCGATGCGGTGACCAAGCGCTTCGCGTGGTTGATACGGAAAGACTTCCGCGTCTCGACGTGCTTCGCGCCGGACGGCGGGCTCGACGCGAACGAGGTTCGGCTCGTGGGCGACGAAGAGGTGCGCCGCGCCCTCGAGGTCAGACCGCAGGAGCTGTTCAGGGTGCTGCCCAATCATGGCGAGCGCATCGAGTTCTCTCGCTTCGCAGCGGCAGACCGCAACGAAGACGGACGCATCACCTTGGCCGAGCTCGACGAGGTGATGGTGGCATGGGATGCCGTGCTCGAGGCGATGGACGCCGCCCTACCTGGGGGCGTTCGCTCCTTCTCGGACGACGACGATCCTCTCCTTCGACCTGCGCCGCGGGAGAGCCTCGCCACCCTCCTCCACGCCATCAACGCGGGTCGGGTCGTCGTCTTCTCGACCGCCGAGCAATGCGACCCGGGGCTCTACCACGACTTTCCGTTCTGACGCGGCGACTACTTCACGCCGTCTTTGCGGAGGCGGCGGATCATGCGGTGGCGGCCGTCGAGGATCTCCTGCACGCCCTTCGGGGTGGGGAGGCGCTTCCACACCCAGCCCTTGCCGCGCCGCACGCGCTTGTGCCCGCAGTAGATGTCCTCGCTGGGGCGGCTGTAGCCACCGTAGCCCGCGAGCCAGTCGCGCATGTCGGGGGCCTTGCCCATCTTCTCCGTGCAGAGCTTTCGCCAGGCGGAGATCGCGCCGGCCATGGTGCGGATGTTCACCGCCGGATCCAGCAGGCGTTCTTTCACCGCTTCACAGGCTTCGCTGTCACGGTCTTCCACGCAGGGGCGCTGCACCGTGTAGCGGATCTGGGCGAGGCCGATGTCCTGCCCGTCGGCGCTGATGGCCTTGGGATCCCAGCGGCTCTCGTGGTCGATGATGGCCCAGCCGCTGAGCGGGTCGAAGTTGTGCGCCTTGGCGACGTCGATGACGAGGCGAGCCAGCGCCTGGCGCTTGCCGTCGGCCATGCCGGGGCGTGAGACGTCGATGGCGTGCGCGACTTGCTTCAACGAGCGCCGCGGCGCCACGTAGGCCCCTTCGGTCGACCCTCCCCAGAGGAGAACCACCAGGGCCGCCAAAGGGCCCACCCAAGCCTGCGCGCTGCGAGACATGGCCGACCCGTAGACCACGATCAGACCTCGGGCCACCCTTTCTGGCCTCGTGGGGCCCTCGGTTCGTCGCCGATCCACCTGGTGAGCACGATACCCACACTGTGGTTCGAGCCAGACGGGACAGCTACTGCCCTACTGGACAGACCCTGGGACCTGAAACTTCCGAGCGGCGGCTGAGCCACATGGACCGAAACCTGCTGAGCGGGGCACGCATGAGGGTCTCGAAGAGGGCGCGCCGATGTGCGCGATGGGTACCGCTCTGTCTGCTGCTGACGGCAGGCTGTGCGGACGATGCCAACGACGTTGGGGTCCAAGAGGCCGAGTCGCGCTCCTTCCGACGGGACCTGGTCCTGCTCGACGAAGCGCTCACCGATCACGACGCCCTGACGGTGACGCAGATCCAAGCCTTTCTCGAAGAGACCCCCTACGGCAACCGCTCCGTTCTCGCCGACCACGTGAGCGGCGGCGTGACCGCGGCCCAGGCCATCGCGGACGCAGCGAGCACCTTCCGCATCAACCCCGTCGCCATCCTCACCCGCGCCCAGATGGAGCAGTCGCTCATCGGGAAGAGCGCGGCGAGCAACTTCGCGCTCAACCACGCGATGGGCTGTGGCTGCCCCGACGGCAACGGCTGCTCATCGCAGTACCGTGGCTTCCACAAGCAGGCGGAGTGCATGGCCTCGCTCATGCGTCAGTACCTCGACGCGCAAGCGGACGGCGGAACCACCGTCGCCGGCTGGGGCATGGGCCGACCGCGGCGCACCCTCGATGGCTACACCGTCGTACCTCAGACCAAAGCGACCGCTGCCCTCTACACCTATACCCCGTGGGTGGCGTCCAACCGCGCCCACGCGAGCATCTGGTCGCGCATCGCGAGCCACCTCGACTACGACCCGCCAGCCCCGGGTGACTGCCCAGCCCTGACCTTCCCCTCCGGCGTCGCGCTGCAGCTTCGCCCGGTGGATGCGCTCGCCAACTCCAGCGACCTCTCGTGCTTTCTCGATCCAGGCCTGCTCTACGACCCCGAGGCTCACGTCGTGCACCCGTCCTCGGTGAAGCTCGCGAACAACTTCCGCCTCTCCGAGTTCGGTGCCGCCAGCGACACCACCGCCTTCGCGCTCGAGCCTGGCCTCGTGCAAACGCTCCAGACCATGCGCGAGCAGCTCGCGCGCTCGATCAGCATCGACACCGGCTTCACCACGCCCGACGGGCTGTCCGCGAGCTGTGCCACCGATGAGCTCTTCTGCCAGGCCGAGGGCTTGACCCGCGGTGAGGGCATCTTCATTCGCAGCGGCGCCCCCTCGACCGATGTCGTGGCGGCAGCCGCGGAAGCCGGGGCCACCAGCTGCTTCCGGCTCGACGACGACCGCGTCTACGTCGGCATCGAGTCGCCGGGCGTAGGGTGCGGCATCGACTGATCCTCAGGGTCCGACCAGCGGGTCCGGCGTGAGCCCGAGCTCGAATCGGGCGACGGCGTTGCCCGGCCCCCGCGTGACACGTAGCGCCGTCTCGAGGCACTTCGTGAGCCGTGGGTCCGTCCCCGCGAGAGCGCTGAGGGTTGCGGTCGAGCTGGGGCCGAATCGAACGACCACCCGGTAGCGAAAGCCGGCGTTGGGGCCGGCTCGCCGGAGGGCTGCATCGAAACATCGGCTCACGTTGTCGTGGCGCCTCTCGAGCCCTTCGCGAAGCTCGTCGAGCTTGTGGCCGCTGCTGCTTTGCAGGCGCTCGAAGGTCACGCGGCCCTGATAGCGAGCTTCCTTGTCGACCGCGGCCATCATCGTGGCCTCATCGACGCGAAGACTCGTGAAGCTCCAGTGCGGCAAGGGCAGGTACACGCGGCGCAGCGTGCCGCCGCCCTGGTCTCCCACCCGCAGCCGCCGCGCCGTCACCCTGCCTATCACCGAGGGGTCTTCGGGGGAGAGCAGCAGGTCGCCTGGCCACAGGTAGCGGTAGGTCATGTGGGTGCCACCCCACCAGCCACTTCCTCCGGTACCGCCAAAGCCGAAGTTCGCGGGGGCCAGCGTGACCCGGTCGGCTCGAACCACGCCGCGGATCAGAAACCCTCCTCGCGCCAACATGACCCGATGCCATCCTCCGAGATCCGACCGGTGCGAGCACGGCACAGAGATGGGCTCGAGTCGGGCCACCTCGGCACCGTCGGGCTCAGCGTAGATGGTGGTGCCCCCCGCGAGGGTGCAGTCGAACGACCCCGACCAGCGGTCGTGATGCTCAGGTCGAGGCGCTTCGAGCCGAAAGACGCGACCGAGCGCGGTCTCGTGCAGCGCGCCCTCGGCGCTGAACCAATCGGTGCGCACGACCGCGCGGCGAAGCCCCGCACGGTGTTCGCTCAACTCCATCTGGGCCCCCGGCGGCAGCGACACGCCGGCATCGATGAAGGCTCGACCGGAGTGGCGGAGCAGCGGCGTCCTCGCCCGGTTGGTCTCGGCAAAAGCATCGTGTGCGACGTAGAGCAGGACCTCGACGCCGCTTCCCGCCACGCGAACCCGAAAGTGCTCTGGATGGTGCTCGGTCACGACGACCTCGGGCATGCCTGGCGGGTCCTCTCGGCCGCTGAGCCCCTGCTTCCCCTCTTTGGCGTCGTCGAGGGTCCAGAATGCGGGCCCCGTCTTCTCGAGGTAGGCACGCCGCAGCTCCTGCTTCTCGAGGTCGTCGACCAGCAGTGACGTCGCCTCCTTCACGTCGTCGAAGACCACGGGGGGCGGCGGCGCTTCCGGCTCGCGTTGGGGCAGGACGTTGGCCGTAGGAGGCGGCAGCGCGACCTTCACCACCGGCGGTGACGCGGGTGATGCCGCCGGACGGCATGCCACCGTCAGGAGCGCGAGCGCCGCGAACCATCGAATCCCTTCCTGCACCACGTGGTGGACAACGGCCCCACGCACAAGTTCCCACCGGTCCCTACGCCGTGAAGAAGCCGACGAACCGAATCGCAAACCAGATCCCCAATCCGAGCAGCAGCAAGCCCAGGCCACGAATGGTGCGTTGGAGGGTCGCCGTCGAGAACCGTTCGCGATAGCGCCGCAGGAGCGCCACCATCACGAGAAACCACGAGGTGGCGCCGCCGCCTACCCCCGCCGCAAAAGGAAGTGCGTGGCGAGGCGCGAGGCTGATGAGCTCGCTGCCGTGGATGGTGGTCACCACCGCAGACCAGCTGATGATGAGGGTGGGGTTGATGGCGCAGATCCAGGCCCCGAGCAGCAGGCTCCTCCACCAGGTGTCGCGCACCGGTTGGTCGGGGCTTCCTTCACCCATGCGCATGCGCAGGAAGGTGATGCCGAGCCCGACCATCACCGCCGCGCCCACCCCACGTGAGATGGGCGTGAGGATGGGGTAGCGGGCCAGAAACGTCGAAAAGCCCCAGTAGGCGAGGGCGGCGTAGAGGCCCTCGACGAGACCACAGCCCACTGCGATCCAGCTCGCCGCCGCGTACCGTCCCTGCAGCCCGCGCGACAGCACGAGGGCTGCGATGGGACCGGCGATGGGCATCGACCCGACGAAGGCGAAGCCGAAGCCGAGCAAGGCGACGAGAAGCATGGGGGCGAGAGTGGTAACACGTCGGGGCATGAACCCCCGCAGCCAACCCGGGTCGCGCCTCTGCTTCGTCTGTGGCTTCGAAAACCCCCATGGGCTGGGCGCCGTCTTCTACGACGACGGCACCGAAGTCTGGACCGAGGTCACCCCCGCCGAGCACCACCAGAGCTGGCCCGGCATCCTGCACGGTGGCGTGGTCACCGCCATCCTCGATGAGACGATCGGGCGGGTCGCCTTCTTGCACGACCGCTGGGTCCAGACGGCCAAGCTCGAGATGCGATTCCTCGAGCCTGCACCGCTCGGCCAAGCGCTCACCGCACGGGGCCGCCTCACGCAGGACCGGCGGCGCTTGATGCTGATGGAGGGTGAGCTCGTGGGCCCCGATGGCAAGCGCCTCGCCGAAGCCAAAGGCACCTTCGTGCCGGTGCCCGACACCGTACGCACGGCGCTCGCGGACCAGCTCGGCGACGACTTCGAAGCGTGGGAACAGTGGATGCAGACCCGCGGCTCCTCAGGGAGCTGATCGCCCCGACAATCGAGGGCTAGGCCGTGAGGCTCAGAATGCGGCCGAGCTCGTACCAGAGCTCGTTGATGGTCTGGTAGCGAGCCTCGGGCTCGACGGCGAGAGCGCGCTGGCCCCAGGCGTCGATTGAAGGATGCAGATCGGGTCGCAGACGCGTGATGGCGGGGCGGGGCTCCGCGCGCGTGGCGAAGATGATCGCGTAGGTGTTGGTGGCGTCGGGGAAAGGAAGCTCTCCGGTGAGGACACGATAGAGCACGACCCCAAACCCGTAGACGTCGACGCGTTGATCCTGACCGTTTCCCGACCACGACTCCGGCGCCATGTAGACCGGCGAGCCAGGCATCACGCCCGTGGCCGTGAGGCGCACCCAGTCGGCGCTCTTGGCGAGACCGAAGTCGAGCAAGCGGGTACGGCTTCCGCGCGCGTCGTGCTGCACGAAGATGTTTCCCGGCTTGAGGTCGCGATGGATGATCCCCAGCCCGTGCGCAGCGGAGAGGGTGGCGGCCACGGGGCCGAGGAGGTGATCGAGCTCCGCCACGGAGAGCGGCGTCTTCACCTCGGACAGATGCTCCTTGAGATCGTGTCCCTCGAGCAGCTCCATCACGAGGTAGAGCTTGCCCGCGGACGTGACCGCGAGATCGTGCACACCCACGGCGCAGGTTCCGGCGAGCTGTCGCATCGTGTGCGCCTCCCGCACCATGCGCTCCCGCACGACCTCGCTCTCCTTCTCGTCGTGCAGGACCTTGACCGCGACCGGGGCGCCCGACTGCCGATCGAGCGCGCGAAAGACCACCCCGTAGCCCCCCTCACCGAGCACCTCGCCGAGCTCGTAGCGATCGCCGAGCACCGCGCCTGGTCCCACGGCCTTCCCGCTGGCGATGGCACGGCTCTTGGCCTTGCGCATCAACCGCTGGACGGTATCGGATGGGCGCTTGCTCATGGGGGGACAGCACAGCACAGATCCCGGGCGCCCGGGGCACTTCTCACCAGCTGACCTCGTGGGCGTTCCCGTTTGTCGACCTCGGGGGCGTTCGAGGTTCGAGGTTCGAGTCCGAGTCCGAGTCCGAGTCCGGGTCCTGGATGCTTCGGGTCGAGAGCGGCGGAACGGGGGTCGACGTCAGTCCTTGAAGGCGAGGCACTGAACGGTCGTGCTCGGACCCGTGTGATAGCGGCCCTCGGCCACGTCGCGGTCGACTTCCTCGCAGCGCTCGAAGCGGAGGCCCTTCAGCTCTTCACGCAGTGCCTCGGGCGTCATGAGGAGCTCGGCCACCGGTGGCCCGCCTTTGCCGGGACGCGTCAGGTGCTTCGGGGTGTAGGCCTCGAGGATGAAGACCCCTCCCGGTCGTAGCGCGCGCACGCACGCCGCATGAATGTGTTGCCGTACTGCGGGGGGCGTGTGGGCCCAGATGGATACGATGCCGGCCCACTGCGCCACCCCCGGGTCGTAGGTGCCGAGGTCGGCGCAGACGGTCGTGAGCTCGACCCCACGCTCGGCGGCGAGCTCGGCCGCGTGCTTCAGACCAACCTCCGCCAGATCGACGGCGGTGGCGGGATGGCCCTTCTCCGCGAGAAAGACGGCGTTGCGGCCTTCGCCCTCGGCCAGGCACAGCACCGGTCCGTCGGGGATGCGGTCGGCCACCGAGCGGAGGAAGTCGTTGGGGTCGGTGCCGTAGGACGCGTGGGCGTCGGCGTAGCGCTCATTCCACATGCCGTGGATGCTAGAGGCTCAGCCGCGCGATGCCAGGAGGGCTTGCGCCGGGACGGGCGAGCCTTACACTGGGGATGCAAGCAAGCACTTGCACACCAAGGAGCCTCGCCATGTCCCAACCATCCGTTCTCGTCGTCGGCGCCGGTCCGGTCGGCCTCTCCCTCGCGATCGCACTCCGCCGCCACGGGGTCGCCGCCGACCTGGTCGACCTCGCATCCGGGCACGCTCAGGAATCCCGCGCGCTCGGCATCCAGGCGCGCACCCTCGAAGTGTGGGGTCCCACGCTCAGCGAGAAGCTCATCGCCGAAGGCCGCAAAGTCGGCGGCGCCCGGCTCATGCAGGGCGGGAGCACCCTCGCTCACCTCGAGCTGAGCGGTGCCCCCACCGCCTACGCGTACATGCTCGCCCTTTCCCAATCGCGCACCGAGGCGCTGCTCGGCCAGCATCTGCTCGAGCTGGGTGGCTCCATCGCGTGGCATACCGAGCTCACCACCCTCCACGACGAAGGCGACGCCGTCGCGGTGACCCTTCGTAGCCCCGAGGGAGAGGCCTCCCGTCGCTACGACTGGGTGATCGGGTGCGACGGCGTGCGCAGCGCCGTTCGTCGTTTCGCCGGCATCGGTCTCGACCAGGCGCGACGTGAGCACTGGTGGATCCTCGCCGACATCGAACTGGCCCCCGGCGCGCTTGCCGAGAACTGCGGCTGGGCGTTCCTCGACCGAGGCGCGACCCTCCTGCTGCCGCTCGAGCAACCCCATCGCTGGCGGCTCATCGCCCTCGGACCCGAAGGCGATGTGCGTCCAGAGGTCACGTCGGCATCGGTGGAGTCCCTGCTCGCCGAGCGCTGCTCGGTTCCGGTCGAGGTGGGCACCCAGCACTGGCACTCGGCCTTTCGCATCCGCGAGCACCTCGCCGACCACTATCAGAAGGGTCGGGTCTTCCTCGCCGGCGACGCCGCCCATGCCCACAGCCCGCTCGGGGGCCAAGGCATGAACACGGGGGTGCAGGACGTCTACAACCTCGCCTGGAAGCTCGCGCTCGTGCTCGACGGCGCCCACCCTTCGCTTCTCCGCAGCTACGAAGCCGAGCGTCGCCCGGTCGGTGAGGTTCTCGTGCAAGCCACCCGCCGTGGCACCGACATCATGACCGCCAGCGCCAGCTGGCTCACGTGGCTGCGCGACCACGCCGTGGCGCGGTTCTCCAAGGTGGAGCGCTTCACCGACCTCCTTCGGCGCAACGTCGAGATGCTCTCCGTGGCCTACCCCGGCTCTCCCATCGTGGCCGGCCCGCGCGCCACCCACCGCGAGGAGGCCCCCGACCTCGCCGCACGCATGGCCGCCCGTCGCGCCGCCGCCCCCGGCGAGCGCGCTCCGCTGCAACACGCCGAGGTCCGGAGCGACGACCCCCGCCACACCGTGTGGCTGTTCGACGGTCGCGCACGGTCCGATGGAGGCTACGCCCGCATGAATGAGGCGGCGGCCCTCGAGGGTGAACGCTTCCGCGTCGTACACGTCGTGCCCGACGCCGAAGCCGCAAGCCACATCGAACGGGGCGACGTCATCCTCGACGCCGACCTCCGCCTCCACCAAGCCTTCGGCGCCGACACCGAAGCCATCGTCGTCGTCCGGCCCGACGGCTACATCGGCTACCGCTCCCAGCCGATCGACCTCGACACTCTCAGCGCCTGGTGGCGTGAGGTCACGGGCTGGCCACTGCGCTGACGTAGGCCGCGCGGCGTCGATATCGACGGTGGCCCATCGAACGGGCAGGATCGACCCATGACGGAGGCAGAGCTGGGGATCCTCATGGGCGTCCTGGGCGCCGCACTCCTCGTCGCGGGCTTCGTCGTCCTGTGGGTACGGCGGCGCTTCGATGCACGTGCGCGCGTCACGGAGGGCGAGGTGGTCGAGCTGTCGGACGACAGCGGCGAATTTCCCACCGTGACCTTCACCGCCGAGACACCAGAGGGACCGCGGCCCGTTCGCTTCCGCAGTCACCTCACGGAGGGGAGCTACCACGTCGGCCAGCGCTTGCCGGTCCACTACGACCCTCAGCGCCCGGAGAAGGCCTCGATCTCCGCCGGTCGCCTCGCGACGACCCTGGGGCTATCCCTCTTGGCGGGCGGCGTGTTGACCCTCGCCTCGGCAGGGATCCTGGTCACCGTCGTCGCGCCTACGACGGGCGCCGCGAGGACCGAAGTCGAGCGCTTCTTCGACGCGCTCCGCCACGACGACCCCGAGGCTCTCGACGCGGTGGAGGACGAAGGCCTGGCGAAGCTCCTCGTCGAGAGTGAGAGCCACGAAAGCCAGAGGTCGTCCATCGGTCTCGACGAGGCCTGCTTCGAGCTCCGCCTGAGGCCTCGAGGCGGCACCATCTACCTACGCGCGGCCAAAGACCGAGACGACTGGCGCGTGGTGCAGGCGGCAAAGAATCTCCCCTGCGCGTCTGACCTCGAGTGAAGCGGCAGCTCCCTCAAGAGACGTGGGTCTCGAGGCGTACGAGGTCGCCCAGCTCGGCCTTCATCGTCTCGAGCGGCACGCCCCGGTGGGGCATCGCCAGTCCGGTCACCTCGGCGGGCCATCGCTCCGCCAAGACCGCGACGTGGCGAGCCCCGGCGGCGAAGGCGTCGGACATGGTGAGGTGCGCCACCACCTCGTCGTCACAGCGCAGCTCGACGTCGAGCGAAGAGGCAACACCTCGAAGCAGCCAGTGGCGAAGGACCTCGAGCCAACGTCGTGTCGCCCATGCCACGACCCCCACCCGCCACAAGCCTCGCTTTGCCAGCCACCCCACGAGCCTGAGAACGAAGCCGGGAAGAGCAGGCCGAACGGCAGCCCAGAAGGTGGTCTCACGGGCGCGACGGACATCGTGTGCGAGGACCACGTCGGGCACGCCGAGGGGCAGCGCCCAAGCGCGACGGCCGGCCACCTCCACGTCGCGCAGCTCGCCCATCGGCGGCACCTCCACGTAGGCGCCCTCGCGCACCGCGAGCGCTGGTTTCGCCAGGCCATCCAGCATGACCTGAACCGTCCCCGGCCCGGCTTCGGAGAGAACGCTCCACGACGCAACGAACTCGAGTCGCTGCGCATCACCGGATACGAGCTCGAGCAGGTGGGAACTCAGCCCCGGAAACGCACCTCCGCCGAGCACGATCGTGCCCGGGCCATCTCCCAGCTCGAGGAGCGCTCGGAAGACGGCGGCGTCGGCGGTGGTTTCGATGAAGATCTGACCGTGGGACAGGGCGTACTCGGCCATGGGCACCGGCGGCACCCGGGACGTGTCGGTGGCGTTGACCACCACGTCGAAGTCGTCGAAGCGTTCGAAGCTGGTCGGATCCGTGAGGTCGAGGGCCTCACAGTCACTGCCGCCGCGGCGTGAGCACCCAGCCACCTCGAGGCCGCGCTCGCGACACGCGGTGACGAAAAGCCGACCGAGGTGCCCCGTGGCCCCGAGCACGAGCACACGGCGCGCCCCTCTCGCCTCTCGCTTCGGCACCGGGGTCGTCACGGCGAGAACGCTAGTCGTGGAGCTCGAGCTGCTCAAGCCACCCCGACGCATCCTCGGCTGGCCGCTCCCGCGCCGACGGGATACGAGTCCTCATGTCCTCATCGGCTCGCGACCGGCTTATCGAGGCCGCCCTCGCCCTCATCGGCGAAAAGGGGCCGCGGGGGGCGAGCACGCGGGCCATCGCCGAACGGGCGGGGCTCAACGAGGTCACCCTGTTTCGCACCTTCGGGCGCAAAGACGACCTCATCGCCGCCTGCATCCAGAGTCTCTTTCAGCGCATCGTCGGACCCACCGGTCAGCGGCCGCGGAGCGACGACGTCGTGGCCGACCTCGAGGCCCTCGCCCGCGACTACTTCGGGCTCGCGAACAGCCACCGTCACGCGCTCGCCAGGCTCCTGCCCGAGCTGCGGCGCAATCAGAAGCTCGCCGAGGCCATCCTCCGCGACACGGCGACACCCGTGACGGCGAGCATGTTCGGCCTCTTCGCCCATCACCAAGGCGCCGGTCGATTGCGGTCCGACGCCGATCCCCGCGAGCTCACCCTGGCGTTCCTCGGCCCCCTGCTCGCCCACGCCATGATCGGCGACCTCCTCGGCCTCCCCGACGCCCTCGATCTGCCTGCCTACGTGGCCCGCTACCTCGACGGTCATCGCGGTTAGGCCTCGCACCGCGATCTTTTTTTTGGTGAAGATGTCGATCTCGGGTCGGCCCGCGCGTCGAGGGGGCGAATCGGCACTGAGCCGTTCCAACAAAACCCGAGAATCACGAGGGAAGTGACATGAAGTACCTGTGCCTGATCTACGACAACGAGAAGAACTGGATGGACGCCTCGCCCGAGGAGCAGGGGAAGATCTTCGCCGCACACCAAGCCGTCTACGAAGAGGCCACCAAGCGCGGACAGATGGCCGGCGGCGAAGGCTTGCAGCCGTCGCACAACAGCACCGTGCTCCGCGTTCGTGACGGCAAGACCGTCACCACCGATGGTCCGTTCATGGAGCTCAAGGAGCAGCTCGGCGGCTTCTACATGTTCGACTGTGAGAACCTGGACCAAGCCATGGAGCTGGCCGCGCTCATCCCCGAAGCCAAGAGCGGCACCATCGAGATTCGTCCCTGCATGGTCTACGAAGGCATGGACGGCTGATCCGTGTCGATGCTCAACCGCGCCCTCGACCGGATCGTTCGTGAAGAATCCGGCCGTGTGATGGCAGCCCTCATCGGCGCGCTCGGAGACTTCGAGCTCGCCGAGGACGCCTTCCAGGACGCGGTGCAAGCAGCGCTCGAACACTGGCCGCGCGATGGCCTTCCCCGGGCCCCTGGCGCCTGGCTCACCACCACCGCGCGGCGCAAAGCCATCGACCGAACCCGCCGGAGCGCCGTCGCGCGCGCCAAGGCGCCGGCCTTTCGCGACGAGCTCCTGGTCGAACGCGAGGGCGAAGGGCGGCCCGACGAAGGGGACCCGTGGAACGAACCTCTGCCCGACGAGCGCCTGCGGCTGGTCTTCACCTGCTGTCACCCCGCGCTCTCGATGGAGGCGCGCGTGGCCCTCACGCTGCGCACCTTGGGCGGCCTGACCACGGGCGAGATCGCGCGTGCCTTCCTGGTACCCGAGGCCACGATGGCGCAGCGGCTCGTGCGGGCGAAGCGCAAGATCAAAGGGGCGCGCATCCCCTACCGCGTGCCCACGGGCCACGAGCTTCGGGAACGCCTCGATGGCGTGCTGGCCGTGATCTACCTCGTGTTCAACGAGGGCTACTTCGCGAGCTCGACCGGGCCCCTCATTCGCCGCGACCTCACGGCCGAGGCGCTGCGGCTCGCACGCATTCTCGCCCAGCTGCTCCCCGATGAGCCGGAAGCCTTGGGCCTGCTCGCCCTCATGCTCTTCCACGACAGCCGCGCCGCCGCACGCACCACCGACGGCGGCCAGCTGGTCCCGCTCGACGAGCAGGACCGCAGCCTGTGGGACCAGGAGGAGATCACCCGCGCCTCGGCGCTCACCGAGCGCGCGCTCCGTATGAAGTCGGTAGGCCCTTACCAACTCCAGGCCGCCATCGCGGGTGTGCACGCTGCGAGCAGCCGGGCCGCGGATACCGACTGGGTGGAGATCGCCTTGCTCTACGACCTCCTCTACCGCACGGATCCCACCGACATGGTCGCGCTCAACCGCGTCGTCGCCTGGGCCAACGTGAAAGGCCCGCAAGTGGGGTTGGAGCGCCTCGAAGCCCGATGGATCGAGTCGATGCCCGAGGCCTATCACCTCACCCGCGCCGACTTCCTGCGGCGGCTCGAGCGCTGGCACGAGGCGGACGCCGCCTACGCCGCCGCAGCCGCGGTCACCGACCGTGACCACGTGCTCGATTTCATCGCGCGCCGCCGTGCGTCCCTGCAAACCTGACCGCCGTTCATCACGGCTGGGTTTATGATCCCAGGATGCGGCGGTTGTTGCTGGGTGCAGGGATCCTGGGCGCGATGAGTTTGGCCCCCGGGTGTGGGGACGCAGACGGAAGCGGAAGTGGCGGCGGCGGTAGCTTCGGGGCCGGCCCTGGGAGTGGACCCGGCGGCGTCGGAGGAGGGGTGCAACCCCCGGCGCCCGTCTGTGCACCTGCTCCCGATGGCAGCACCGACGTCGGTGCGCCCATGCTCGTCGCCGAGCTCGGCGACCGGTGGCATGAGGGCTGGCTCGCCTCACCGGTGGTGGCAGACCTCGATGGCGATGGCACCAACGAGATCATCGCCGCCCGTCATGGTCGCGTGCTCGGCTGGCACCTCGACGGGACCATCGTCTTCAGCCAGGACGTCGACGGCCGCTGCTGGGCCTCGCCCGTCGTGGCCGACCTCCGTCCCGACCTGCCCGGGCTCGAGCTGGCCCAGGCCAGCGACGACAAGATCTACATGTGGCGTGCCGACGGCTCGGCGGTCGACGGTTTTCCCTTCACGTTCCAGGGCGAGCTTCGCAGCCTCGCTGCGGGCGACGTCGATGGCGGCGGTGACATCGAGCTCGTGAGCGTGACGACTCAGAACCTCGAGCAGAACGGCCAGCGCGACATCATCGCGGCGGTGAAGAACGACGGGGGATGGGTCCCCGGCTTTCCCGCGAACACGAGCGGCGCTTCGCAGTGCGACGACGCGTGTTACGTCTACAACGGCTACGACCAGAACGTCGCGCTCGGTGACGTCGACGGAGATGGGGTCTCCGACATCTTCGCCACCCAAGACAACGCCTACAACTCGCTGCACCGCGGCGACGGCTTCGCCTTCGACTGCGCGCCCATCTTCGAGGACCGCACCAAGTTCCACGGCGTTCGAGGCTTGCACGACTACGCCCTCGCGCAGCAGGGCTGGGCCAACGAGGAAGAGACCTCGTTGCAGGCGCATCACACCAACACCGCGCCCGCCATCGCCGATGTCGACGGCGACGGCATCGGCGAGCTCGTCTATCTGGCCTCGGTACAGAATGCGTCTCAGAGCAACCGCGAGCAGGGCGTCGCCCTCTGGGTGATGGAGAACGACGGTACCCGTCCCGCGGGCTGGGAGGAGCCGCTGCACGTCGCGGGCTATCTCAGCGGCCTGTGGGACTACGGCGAGAACATCGTGGCCATCACCAACCAAGTCACGGTCGCCGACATCGATCCGATGCGCGATGGCCCCGAGATGATCTTCGCTGGCTTCGACGGGCAGATCCACGCCGTCGACAGTCAGCAAGGTCGGCTCTGGAGCGTGGCCTACACCCAGAGCGACGTGGTCATGACGGGAGGCGTCGTGGTGGCGGATCTCTCTGGCGACGGAACGCCGGAGATCGTCTTCAACACCTACTCGACCCAGAACGACTTCGGGGAGCTCTTCATCCTCGATGCTGGCGGCAATCTCCAGCACCGCATCGCCCTCCCCGCCCGGGGCGCGATGCCGGTGCCGACCATCGCCGACGTCGAAGGCGACGGTCAGCTCGAGATCATCGTAAGCCTCAAGGACAGCCCCGACGACATCCAAGTGCTCGTGTTCACCGTGCCCGGGTCGAGCGACAACTGCCTTCTCTGGCCCACAGGCCGGGGCTCCTACCTGCGCGACGGATACCTGCCGCCCAACTGAGGCGAAAGGCGGGGCGATACGCCACGGTCGAGGCGTAACGCCTCACCTCGATGTCGCGAAATGGCCCTCTCGTGCGCCCAACTAGGTGACCGTCTATTCGCTACGGATCGTCGCGAAGCGACGCCGTTTGGGGTGGGGCCCCGCGCGAAGCGTGGGGCGGGGCCTTCTGAAGGCCCCGAGAGGAAGGGAAAGAAGTGAACATGGGTGGTGTTCGCGGAGCCTCGACTCGTCCTCGCCCCGTCCCCGGGGCGAGTCGAGGTGTAGTGAACCGATGGGAACGAATTTGGCCCCGGCCTGTCCTTTGCAATTCATCAAGGGACATGCCGGCGCATCCCGTGCCGGCGCTCAACGAAAGGAATCTTCTTTGGCTCGCCGTTTCCGGGGGCGTCCCCGCCCCAACCGTCCACAACATCGCATCAATCACCGCATCCGCATCGCCAACATCCGCGTCGTCGCTTCCGACGGCGAAGACCTCGGCGTCATGTCGCCCGACGAAGGCCGCGCCATCGCGCGAGAGCGAGGACTCGACCTGGTCGAAGTCGCCCCGCAGGCCCGCCCTCCGGTGTGCAGGATCATGGACTACGGCAAGTTCAAGTACGAACAGTCGAAGAAGAAGAGCCAGGCCAAACAGGCCACGATGAAGACCGTGCAGATGCGGCCCAAGACGGGCGAGCACGACCTCGACACCAAGCTCAATCGCGCGCGAAAGTTCTTGCTGCGCGGCGACAAGGTGAAGCTCGTGATGCGCATGCGCGGTCGAGAGAAGGGTGTCGCCGACCGTTGGCGCGACATCTTGAAGGAACGCTACCGGGAGCGCCTCGGCGACATCGCCCGTGTGGTCAACCCGCCCTCACGCGCCGGTCACGTGATCAGCATGCTCATCGAGCCCGATCCGCACGCCGAGATGGCAGCCGAATAGCGAGCCGAGGAACTACTCGGCCGGCTTCTGCACCAGATCCATGTGACAGATGGGGCACTCACCGTCGCCCTTGTCGGGTCGGGAGTAGTGCACCTTGCCCATGTCGCAGAAGTAGTGGCCGGCCGGGATTTCCGACTTGGCCACCGCTGGGTCGTGCCGCGTCCCGCCCTTGAGATCGGGCCCTTCGCGCATCTCGCGCGCCGCCTTCTCGGCCGGGGTTTCTTTCGGCTCGTCCTTGCAACCCGCCACGGCGAGCCCGAACACGACGATGAGCGCGATGGCCTTCATGGTCTCCACCTTTAACCCAATCGACATCGAGCGCCACACGGCATTCTAAGGAGCGACGTCAGGCCAGCTGTAGCTCAGCACCGTCGGCTTCTCAGTGATCTCGATCCGGCGAATGGTCTTCGGGAGCACGCCGCGCCCCCCCTTCACGAGGGCGACGGTGTGACCGCCACAGTCGAGCTCGAAGGTGCCCGGGGCCGCACCCAACGCCTTGCCGTCGACGAAGACTTGGTAGCCGGGCGGGGCTGCCTTCACCTCGAGCGGCGCACATGGCGGCGGCGCCTCGGGCTTCGGCTCGACCTGGGGCGGAGGGGCGTCGACGACCGGCGTCGGCATGGCCTGCGAAAGGGACGCCTGAGCCACAGCCGGAGCAGCTTTCGATGTGGTGCGTCGATGCCAACCCCAGCCGATGGCCGCGATGGCTGCGGCGGCGGCGAGGCCCACGACGGCGTAGCGGAGTCCGGCTCCCCTCCGCGGGGTCGGAGGTAGGGGGCGCCGCGACACGAAGACGGCGGCCGAAGAGAGCCGAACGTCCCCACTGGGCTCGTCGACGACGTCGTACACCGGCGGCTCTGGATCCGCGTCGGTCGGCATGACGAGCCAAGGCGACGAAGGGATGCCGGTCAGCTCGGGCTGAAGCGAGGACATCGGCGGCTTCGACACCAGCGCTGGCTCCGCGGGCAGCTCGATCGGGTACCACTGTGGGATCTCCGCCGTCGGCGGCAGGGACGACGGTGATGCGTGCAACGGCAGTGGCGGTGGCACCGAAGCCTCTGGCGGAAGCGGAGGGGGTACCGACACCTGGGGCGGCAACGGAGGGGGCACCGAGGGGTCGATGCCGGCCGACACGAGGGTCGAGCCCACATGCGGCGACGCAACTGCCGAGACCAGCGCCGCCGAGAATGGCAGCTCGACGGTGTCGTCGAAGGCATCGTCGGAGAGCTCGACGTCGCTCGAGTCCACCTGAAACGCGTCGAGGCGCGTGGTGGGCGGCGGCTCGGTGTCGTCGTTGAGGGTCGCAGGATCGAACCAGCCCTCTTCGGGGGGCAGCGAATGGTCGCGGACCACGAACTTGCCCGCAGGAATGGGAGGCAGGCTCTTGGGTAGAGGTCCGAGTCCCAGCGCCGTGTCGCCGCGCGGTCGGGGTGGGGGCGCCTTGCGTGATCGACCCTTCATCACGTCGGGAGAACGGCCACGCACGGCCAGACTTGAGCGACGTCAGAGCCCGAGCCAAGCCGCCACGATGGACGCGAGGACGTCTGCGGTGCCGGAGTGGATGGTGCCCCCGAAGACGTCGGTCAGCTCTGCCGTGAGGGCGTCGCTCTCATAGGCCAATCCACCCCGTAGCCGGGCAGCGTCGAGGGCGTTGTCGACCGCAGCGTCGGCGAGGGTCCACTTGGCCAATGCGGCTGGGAGCTGGGCGCGATCGCCTCGGTCGAGACTCCAGGCCGCGCGGTAGGTGAGAAGTCGGGCGCTCTCGAGCCTCTGGTGCATGCGCGCGATCCGGTGACTGACCGCCTGGTGGGTCGCGATGACCTTTCCCCCCACCCGCCGCCGTCGCGCGAAGTCGACCGCAGCGTCGAGCTGCGCCTGCATGGTCCCAAGGCGGAACGCGAGCACGAGCGCGCGCTCGAATGCCATCGACAGCTGAAACACTGCCATCCCGGCGCCCGCCTTGCCGAGCAGTCCCGCGTCCGGATCGACGGGTGCCTCGTCGAAGACGACCGGCGCGAGCCGCGCTTCGCGCAAGCCCGGAACGGCGTAGGCCTCCCCCGCCGACACGCCGTCACTGCGCTCGACGAGGGCGCAGGTGAGGCCTCGCTGCGACGGCCGACGCCCCACGAACAAGAACACCCCAGCGCGATCGGCCCAGGTCACGTAGCGCTTGTGGCCACGGGCACGCCAGCCGTCGTCTGCATCCACGAGTTGCGCCGCGACCTGCGCGATGTCGCTTCCCGCATCGGGCTCCGTGGCCGCGACGGTGCCCACGAGTGTCCCCCTCGCGAGGCGAGGCAACCAATGTTTCTGTTGGGCCGCGGTGCCCACCCGCACCAGCGGCATCGTGAGCCCGAAGAGGTGCGCACCGGCCGCGAGCAACACCCCGCCGTCGGCCCCGCCGCGCCCTAGACCTTCGAAGGCCAAGGCGGTGGAGACCAGGCTCTCGCCACCCCCACCGTGGGACGTGGGGACCGGTAATCCCAACACCCCGACCTCCGCCAGCGCGGCCATTCCCGCCTCACCCGCCGGCAGATCGCGCCCGCAAGCCACCATCGCGTCGTGACGACGTTGCTGCGCCTCGTCGAAGCCGAAGTCCACCCGCAAGGTGTTAGGCGCGCGCACAGCGGTTGTCGACCGCCTCGCACCTGGGCGACAATCGTCGCCAAATGAAGAAACTCGCTCTGGTTCTCCTGCCCCTCGGTCTGTTCACCGCCTGCAACCTGAACATGAAGCAGGTCGAAGAGAACATCTCCGACATGATCGAGGAGCAGACGGCCGCCAAGGTCGACGAGGTCGACTGCCCCAAAGAACGCAAGATCAAGGAGGGCGATGAGTTCGACTGCGAGATCGAGTTCAAGGGCGGCGGCGAGGGCAAGGTCACGGTCACGCAGCAGGGCAGCGGCAAGTACAAGATGGAGCTCGAGCCCATCGTCGTGCTGAAGAAGGTGACCAAGAAGCTCGAGAAGAGCCTCAAGAAGAAGGGCATCGACGGCGATGTGGAGTGCAAGGGCGACGAGGTTCGCCACGTCGAAGAGGGCGACAAGCTCATCTGCTACGCCGAGGCTGGCGGCGAGAAGAAGAAGATCACCATCGAGTTCCTCGACGAGGACGGCGACGAGGTGAACATCAAGGTCGAGTGACCTTCAGAACTGAAAGCGGGTGCGCATCCATGCCAGCGAGCCGCCCGCTTCGGCGCTCGCGAACTTGCCGTGTGGCTTGCCTAGGTAGACGAGCGCACCGGCGCCGAGGTCGAAGCCATTGCCGAAGTTGTAGTTCACCTCGGGGTAGATGACGGCGCCGAAGCCCTGCTCGGTGAAGAAGGAGTACTTGTCCTCGACCCGCTTCTGCTGACCCTCGTCCCAGTAGGTCTCCACCACGCCGGATACGTCGAAGATGGTGAAGATGCGGGTGAGGAGCTTGTCGTTGAGGAACGACAGGTCCCAACCCATCACGATGTAGTCGCCGATGCGAGGGCGCAGGATCTCGCGCACGCACTCGTCACCGTTGCGTGGCAACGCACAGCGCACCGCGGTCTGCAGGCCTTCGGTATCGACAGTGCCTCGGCGCGACGTGTAGCCCTCTGTGATCCAGTCGCCGGCGCCGTACTCGTCGGCGAGGCCGTGAACCCACTGTAGGTTGAGGTAGAGGTAGCGGTTGAAGGTGTAGTCGAGGCCCACCGTCCACTTGGCGAAGGGCGTGCTCGGGATCACCAGAGCTTCAGGGCCACCTGGGACGCCGTCGTCGTCGTAGTCGTATTCACCCCTTGGCTGGGTGATGAGGTTCAGGTCGAGGGTCGAGTTCTCGAGACGCAGCCGCGCCTCGCGCGGCACGATGAGGGCGGCCTCGATGCGGTACCCGATGGCGTTGAAGGCCTCGCTCAAGTCGGCGAGCCAGGGGATCTCGCCCGCCATGTTGAACCCGTACACGTGCATGCGCGGGTAGGTGAGCGTGGTCGTCGTGGTCAGGACGCCATTGATGCAGTCGGTGGGGTCGTCGGGATTGCAGCCGGCACGGGACCTGTCCTGGTCGGTCACCGTTCGCCGCGGCTGCGGGAAATCACTGAAGCCGTTGTAGTAGCTGAGGGAGACGTCCTGACCGAGGATGTTGCCCGCGATGCGGTAGGCGAACTGGACGTTCTCGATGTCGCGTTCAGGCGTCCTGACGTCGACGTTGCCGACGATGGTCGGGTAGTCGACGATCTCCGCCTGCGACGCGTACTGCTCGGCGATGATGCGGCGCCGGAGGAAGTCGTCGAAGACCGGAACGCGATCGACGAGCGCGAGCCCCAGACGAGCGCTCCGTGGCAGCAGGGCCGGCTGAAAGACGGGGACCATCAGCCCCGTCACCGACCACTCATTCGTGATGTAGTAGTCGGCCTTGACCATGAACTGCCCGCGCTGGTCGCCGAAGAGAAGAACGTCCTCGACGTCGTCGGGGTTGATGTTGTTGGTGGGGTTGAACTGATCGCCCACACCCCACATCGTCTGCTGATGGCCAACGGTCAGGTCGAGGCCGTCGAGCCCGAGTCCGGAGAACCTCACGTAGAGGTTGTGCACGTCGAAGCGATAGGGGTCGGTCTTCTCACGGCGTGACAGGTCGTTGATGC
The DNA here is from genome assembly GCA_030426145.1 of Polyangia bacterium. GTDB lineage: Bacteria > Myxococcota_A > Polyangia > Polyangiales > Polyangiaceae > JAPYTK01. Next base: position 15,611 of record JAUHZF010000024.1, on the reverse strand, counting down.
CCTCGACGTCCTGGATGAAGCCGTAGAGCACGAAGTCGATCTCGGCCCGCGCCGAGACCATGCCGTAGTTGCTCTTGAAACGAAGGCCGAAGAGGTTCTCGTTGCGCGCGATCCCCTGCTTCCACGGGCGCCGGTCGTACCAAGCCCCCACCGACTTGTCCTCGAGTCGAAAGCGCAGGTCGGCCTGGATCTTCCCGCCCCATTGCATCTCGAGGCCGGGCACCATGTCGGCGAGCTTGTCGAGGCTGAAGTCCCCGTCTCCGTCCTTGGCCTCGTCGACCAGCTCGTCGAAGGCATCGTCGTCGTCGCCGAACTCGGCGAAGCCATCACCGAAGTCGTCGAAGCCCCCATCCCCGGCCTTGGTCGCGTCGGGCCCATTTGCGTCCGGCTTGCTGGCGTCGGGCCCAATCTTTTCTGGCAGGGTGGCGTCGGGCGACGGCGCGACCTTCGGACCGTCGTCATCGTCCTTCTCGCCGTCGTCCGTGGAGGGCGCGGCGGCATCCTCGTCGGCTGGAGGGGCCGCCGGCTCGTCACCGTATGCATCCTCGTCGGCGGGTTGGGCTGCCGCTGGCGACGCGACCGCCGTGAGCGTCGCGATCCCCAGCGCGATCAGCCGGCCAGACCATGCCAAGCGCATCGGTCATGCCTACTACGCCCGGCTCCGGGAGTGATACCTTTCCGCGAAAGATGAGCGACGCCTACGCGGGTCAAGATCGCGGCAGCACCTCGGACTACGACCGCTACCTACGGGGAATGGACGCCTCCATGCGTCAGAAGGTCGCGCTCACCGCGGCCCACCTTCTGGCCGAAGGTCGGGTGGCCGACATGGGCATGGGCTCGGGCGCCGGCAGTCACGCGCTCGCGGCTCTCTATCCCGAGTTGGAGGTGGTGGGCGTCGACGTCGATCCGAAGATGGTCGAGCGCGCATCGGCGACCCATCGCCTGCCCAACCTGCGGTTCATCGAGGGCGACATCGCCACCGCGTGTTTCCCCGACGGTTCGGTCGAAGCCATCCTCGACTCGTCGGTACTGCACCACGTCACCTCCTACGGTGGCTACGACCGTGACGCGGCCCGCCGTGCCCTCGCCGTGCAGGCTCGCGCCCTGGCCGAAGACGGGGTGCTCATCGTGCGCGACTTCGTCGATCCCGGCCCTGGCGAGGTGTGGCTCGACCTCCCGGACGACGACGGTGACCCCGACGACGACCATCCCGCGCGAGCCACGAGCGCAGGTCTCTTCCGTCGATTCGCGCGGGAGTTCCGCTTTCTACAACCCGCCGAGACACGCGGCTTCGATTTCGAGGAGCTCGGTGCACCGAGGGATGGTTGGCGTCGGTTTCGCTGCGCCCGAACGATCGCAACCGAGTTCGTGCTGCGCAAGGACTACCGCCGCAGCTGGGATGTGGAGGTGAAGGAGGAATACACCTACGCCAGCCAGCACGAGATGGAGGATTGGTGTGCGAGCCTCGGCTTGCGCGTGCTCGCATCTACGCCCATTCGCAATCCGTGGATCGTGTCCCATCGCTTCGAGGGCCGCTTCGTCATGTCGACCCTCGATGGCACGCCCCTCGATTGGCCAGCCACCAACTACGTCGTGGTCGGGCAGCGCGTGGCGGCCGGGCATGGGGTCCGCATCGAATGTGCCGAGCGGGTCGAGCCCCACGGCTACCTCACCCGAGCTTGCTACCGCCGCGACGACGGTCAGCGGTTCGACCTCGTGCGTCGGCCGGGTCTCGCCGTGGATGTCGTGCCGTGGTTCGAACAGGACGGCCGCGTGCAGGTGATGGCGCGACGCAGCTACCCTCGCCCGGTTCTCGCGCTCTCTCCCCGCGGTGCGGTCGACGGTGCGCGCGCCCCCACCTACGTGAGCGAGCCACTGGTGGCCGTGCGTCACGACGCCCCCTTGGGCCAGGCGGTGGAGGAGCTCTTCGAGGTCTTCGACGACCTCGACGCGGCCGACATCCAGCGATTCGAAACGGGCGGGCGCTACTTCCCGTCCCCCGGCGGACTGCAAGAAGAGGTGCGCTCGGTGCTCGTCGAGGTACCGCCGCGAGCCGTTCACCATCCACTGCCCCGCGCGAGCGGGTTCTCCACCTCCGGCGTTCTGCGCTCGATCGACGCCCAGCAGCTCCTCCGCGCCGCTCAGGTGGGTGGCCTCCCCGACGCCCGCCTCGAGCTGAACACCTACGACCTCTTGCTGCGGCGCGGGCAAGGGCCAGGCGACTGGATCGGCGAGACCGTGGAAGCCGACGCGCTCGTCGCCCCACCAGGCGTGCCCACCGACGTCGAGCCCCTCCAGGCCCGCCCGCCTCGACGTCGCTTCGTTCGCGACCATGAAGGCGACGCCGGTTTCCTCCGGCTCTCCGCGGCGCGTTTTGTCGAGCGTGACGCCGAAGGCCACGCGGTCGCGGAGGAGGTGCGCGAGTGGGTGGAACCGGGGCCGCTCGGTCTCGCGACGATCGCCACCGCGCTCCTCGCCCGCGATGGGGACGAGGTCTTCCTCGGTCTCGACGACGACGACCTGCCCGCGGCCCAATGCTTCGACGGCCACAGCCACCTCCTCGTCACGCCCGCCTGGCGACTGCCGCGCGAGGTCTCTGGCCAACGCGCCGTCGACGCCTTCGTGCACGAACGCCTGCGCGACCAGTACGGCCTCGAGGTGATCGACCGCTGGGCCCTCGGTGGACGCTACCACCCCTCCGCCGGAGTGACGCCCGAGGTAGTGCACCCCTTCGCCATCGCGGTGCGACCCACTGGCAAAGGCGCACCCCTACACTGTCTCCACTGGGTGCCGCTGCGCGAGCTGGTCGAACGACGAAACGCGCTGCGCGACGGCCACCTGCGGGTCGTCGCCCTTCGCGCCGCGCATGCCCTCGGCTTGCTCTAGCGACGCAGCCTCAGCGCACGGTCACAACGGGACACGGCGCATTGCGCAGGACGCGCTCTGCCGTGGATCCCATGAGCACGCGATCGGCGCCGGTGCGGCCGTGGGTACCGATGACGATGACGTCGTAGGCGCGCTCCTTGGCGAGCTTGATGATGGTCTGCGAGGCGATGCCGAGCTTGACCAAGGCGTGCACGCCTTCTCGATCCTCTTCGTCGGGCAGGGCGTCGGCGATGAACGCTTCCTGCGCCTTCTCCGCCGCGTCGACGACCACGGCATCGACGTCGGCGGGAACGTCGTCGCCTTTGCCGATCCAGCGCTCGAAGGGGAGGTATGCGGCGGGCCGACGAGCGACGTGGAGGACGTCGATGGTGGCCTCCTCGTCGGCGTAGCCGGCGAGGTCGATCGCGTGCTTGAGCGCGCGCGCCGAGGGAGGCGAGAGGTCGACGGGCACCAGGATCTTGCCGAGCTTCATGGGTCCTTCCTCCGAGCCGACCGGCTCGAGGCGATGGGGCGTGGCGCCTGCGGCAGCCGGCGCTGCGAGGCGCTCTTCCTTCAGGCCGCGTACGAGGCTCACCGCGAGGGCGATGAGCACCAAGCAGAAGGGTAGCCCGATGGTGATGACGCCCGCCTGAAGGGCCTTGAGCGCCGCCACGGCGTTCTCCCCGCCCGCGTAGAGCAGCACCGCGGCCGTGGCTCCTTCGGCGCTGGCCCAGAAGACACGCTGCCAGCGCGGCGGGTCGGGGTGGCCGCCTGAGGTGAGCATGTCGACCACGAACGACGCAGAGTCACTCGAGGTGACGAAGAACACGGACACCACGCCTGCGGCGAGCAGTGAGGTCACGCTCGACAGGGGGAGCGCTTCGAGCATCGCGTAGATGGCGGTCGACGTGTCGGCCTTCACGGCAGCGGCAACGTCGGCCTGCCCCGAGAGCTCGAGGTCGAGCGCCGTGTTCCCGAAGATGGTCATCCAGAGGAACGTCACCGCGGTGGGCACCAAGAGCACGCCGAGCACGAGCTCGCGGAAGGTTCGGCCCTTGGAGATGCGGGCCACGAACATGCCGACGAAGGGTGCCCATGAGATCCACCACCCCCAGTAGAAGACGGTCCAGCCCTGGATCCAGGTCGCCTCGGCCTCGTTGCGCCCCTCGATGAGCAGCGTGCGCTCGAAGACGACCTTGGCGTATCCCCCGAGGTTCTCGACGAAGGCGTTCACCAGATGGAGGGTGGGTCCCACCAAGAAAACGAAGACCATCAACAAGGCAGCGAGCCCGAGGTTGAGCTCGCTGAGGGTCTTGATCCCCTTGTCGACCCCGGTCACGAGCGAGATGGTCGCGGCGGCGGTGATGATGCCGATGAGGACGAGCTGGGTGTTCGTCGTGTGAGGCACCCCGAACAGCCGATGCAGGCCCGCGCTCACCTGCCCCGCACCGAGGCCCAGCGACGTGGCCAAGCCGAAGAGCGTGCCGAGCACGGCCAGAATGTCGATGATGTGGCCGGGCCACCCGTGGATGCGCTCTCCGAGGAGGGGATAGAAGCAGGAGCGAATGGCCAGCGGCAGCTTCTTGCGAAACGCGAAGTAGCCGATCCCGAGAGCCATGAGGGCGTAGATCGACCACGCGTGCAGTCCCCAGTGCAGGTAGGTGAGGGGCAGTGCATCCCGGGCCGCCGCCACCGAGCCGGCCTCGGCCACCGGGGGCGCGTTGAAGTGCGACATCGGCTCCGCCACGCCGAAGAACACGAGCCCGATCCCCATGCCCGCGCTGAAGAGCATGGCGAACCAACTCACATTGCTGAACTCGGGGCGTGAATCGTCGTCACCGAGCCGAATGCGGCCGTATTTGCTGAAGGCGAGCCACAGGCAGAAGCCGATGAAGAAGAAGACCGAGAGGACGTAGAGCCAGCCGAACTCCTCGGTGACGCCGTTCAGAACCTTGGGCAGGACCTCCTGCGCCGTGTCCGCGGCGAAGACGCCGAACGCGAGAAAAGCGATGAGGAGCGTGGCCGACGCAAAGAACACCGGCGGGTTGATCGTGAGCTGCCGGTCCTCCGAAGACATGGGGTCGCACCCTAGCAGGCCGACCCTCGTTTTCTCAAACCGCTCTATTCGCCCGATTTGGGCAGCGACTCGTAAGCCTGGGGCAGCTCAGGGTCGAGCGCACCGAGGTCATCGCTGTTGATCTCTTCGTCTTCGACCATCGAGCGCACGATGCTCACCGCGGTGTCGGTGCGGTCGCGTTGCCACTGGCGGTAGCGCTCGGTGACCCGCGACTGTTCTTCGGTGGGCTCCTGCCGCATCCGTAGGACCACGCGCTCACCGTCCACCTCGAGAGAGGCCTGCGCGAGGGCCTGCATCGACATCTGCCAGTCGGCGACCTCGTACTCCGCGGCCTCGCGGCCCGTCTTCTCCTCGCGCTCTTCGAGGTGGTCCTCCGCGTCGTCGATGGCGTCGTCGAGCAGCTTCTCGAGCCGCTTCACCACGTCTTCGAGGTCGTCGCGCAGCTCTTCCGCCTTGTCGGCCGACTCGGCCCAGAACACGAGACGCAGCTCGAGCTCGGCCGACATCGGGTCGCCATCGAGCACGATCGACCAGGCCTCGACATCGTCCTCTACCCGCTCGTCGAGCTTCTTGATCCGCTTGTCGTCGTAGATCTTGGGGACGTTTCCGAAGCCGCGCGTAAAGGCCGAATCGTAGCCGTCGCCATCGCCCACCGTGCGATCGTAGCCCCCGGTGATCTCGCCGTGGAGCTTCGCCATGGCGGCGACGTCGCCGGACAGGCTGTCGTCTCCATCATCGTCGAAGCGCCAGGCGAAGGCCTCGACAGCCCCCAGCGTACCGACGAGCCAGATCGGCATGCCGTCGATCTTCGCGACCGCAAACGACGTCTCCGTGCAGCGCTCCTCGCCAGGCTTCAACATGCACGCGACCTCATCGAGATGCTTGGGCTCGTCGTCGACGGGCTCGAGGTGGTCGGCCTCGGGTAGCTTGTCGAGCCCCTCGAGCCGCACGACGAACAAGCCGTGCACCTGGCCGTCCTCTTCGAAGCTCAACCAATGCCGGTCGAGCGCACCACCGTAGCGTTCGTAGAGCGCCCGGCCACACCTCAGTGCGCCCCCGTAGCCCGGTTCGCGCAGCAGGGATGCCGAGCCCGCGTTGAGTCCGCCGCGTCCGGCGGAGCGCACCACGTCCCAGCCACCACACAGCTCGGCATAGGCGCTCCAGAAGACCTCGGGCGGCGCGTCCTCGAGCCGCATGCCGGTGCTCCTCGCCACGACGGATTCGCGCGAGCCAACCCCCACCGCCGTGGTCTTGCGTGGAAGGTGGCGAAAGGCCAAAGGGGGCCCGCTGACCTCGGGTTGGCGTTGGGCGAACCAGAGGATGAACCCTCCGAGCGCCGCGCCGAGCAGCAGCCCGCCCACCCCGAGCGCGATGCGCTTGGGCTTCACGTCGACGACCTCGTGTACTGCTTGCGCCGCGCCAGGGCCGGAATGGCGATGAACGTCGCGAGCGCAGCCGCGATCATGGCCGCTGCGGTGAGCCCGCCCACGTTCTCGAGGGGCTTGGCCTCGCCCAGGGTCAGCACGAAGAAGCCGGCCGCCACCATGAGGGCATTGGTCCAGATGGCGGTGCCGGTGTGAAGCGCTGCGACCTGTCCGGCCTCCTCCACCGTGTCACCGCGCCACGCGGCCAGGAGGTGCACCGCGTAGTCGACCCCGGCCCCGATGATGATGCTCGCCAGCATGGACGTGCCGATGTCGAGGTAGACGTTCGTCGCGCCCATCACGCCGTAGATGACGAGCAGGGTCACCACCGTCGGGCTCGCGGCCAAGATCCCCGCCGACAAGGAGCGGAAGAGCACCACCATGATGAGGAGCACCAGCGCCAACGCCAGCCCGAGGCTCTTGAACTGGTTCTGGGTCACGCTCTCGCTCATGCCGCGATAGAGCACCGGTGTCCCCGACACCGACACCGTGATCGCCTGGGCTCCGCCGTCAGCCGGCAGCAGGGCCGAGCCGAGCTCGAGGTCGAGCATCGCCTGGCTGAGATGACGACGCAGTCGGGCCCGCACGTCGTCGGCGAGCTCAGCTTGGCTGAGGGCGAGGACCTGATCGGCACGCGCCTCACCGCGCAGTCCGCGCCATATGGCTTCGAGGGGAGCCTTGATCGAGGTCGCGATGTCGTCGACCAGCTCGTCCTCGGGACCGGCGGGCGCCTCGGCGTCTTCATCTTCTGGCGGCGGCGGCGTCATCGCCTTGCGAATGGCCCCCGCCATGCCGTCGATGTCGCCCTCGGGACCGAGTGCGGCGACGCCCTTGGCGATGGCCGGCACGAAGCGGTACTGCGCCTCGGTGAGAATCGACTCGTCGGAGCGGAGGAAACCATCGAGCCGCTTCTGCACCGCCTCCGGCTGTGCCCCAGGTGCCGGCTGCTCGAGCGTGGCCCGGAGCTTGGCCTCGTCGACGTCGGCCCCGTAGCGCCTCAAGAGGACCCGGAGGTGCGTGGTCACGAGCTCGAGCCGACGCGCGGCAAGCGCCGGACGGTCGGCCTCCGGCACGGGCACCACCTTGTCGATGGCCCCGTCGCCCTGTTCGGCCGCGGGCAGCCGACCCACGACGCGATAGTGGTCGAGGGCGCCGTCGGCGACGATCTGCTCGACCCGCGCCAAGAGTGGGGCGACCACGTCGTGGGCGTCGGTGTCGACTTTGGCGATGATCAGCGCGTGACGCCGGTCCTCGGTGAGAAGCTGCTTGAGGGCCGCACTGCCCGCCAAGAACCGGTAGAGCACGCGCACCCGGGCGGTGGTGGGTGGAACGCGGCGCTCCCCTGCCAGGGCGTCGTACACCAAGCCGAGGATCTTGGCCGCGTGGTCGACGCCCGTGACGTGGGGCTCGAGTGCGATCCGGTCGGCGAGGCGTTGCACTTCCCGTAGTACGCCGGGGTCGTTCATGTCTCCCTCCACCATCACCTGGATGAAGGTGGAGCCGCCGAACTGCTCGGCGAGGAAGGTGTTGGCCCGCGCAGGCGGGCTATCGTCGGCGAAGAAGGCCGCGCTCTCCATGCGCGCCTCGACGCGACCCGCCATGGCTGCGCCTCCTGCGACCACCAGCCCCAAGGCGACGGCGATGATGGCGCGACGCCGTTGCGCCCCGACCACGAGCCGCGCGAGCACGCGACCGAGCGCGCCCTCCGAGATGTCCCGTGCCTTCAGCTCGGTCACCCGCACCACCGCCGGCACGAAGGTGAGCGACAGCAGCAGCGCCGTGCCGATGCCGAGACCGGTGAAGATCCCGAACTGGCGCATCGGCTCGATGTCCATCGCGGTGAACGACAGGAGCCCGGCCACGGTGGTGAGCCCCGCAGCGAGCACGGTGGGACCGATCTGCACGAGGGTCGCCACGAGGGCCTCCTCACACGATCTGTCCTTTCGCAACGCGTAGTACCGCACCAAGACGTGGATGGCGTAGGCGCTCCCCACCGCGAAGAGGATCACCGGCATCGCCGACAAAACGATGTTCGCGTCGACGCCGGCGATGCCCATCGCGCCATAGGTGGCGGCGATGCCCATCCCGGTCGAGATGAGCGCGAGGAGCGCCCCCACCAGGTCGCGGAACGAGAGCACGATGATGAGCACCACCAGACCCACCGCCCACGGCAGCAGGCGCCGCATGTCGGCTTGGGTGGTGTCGTAGATGTAGCTGCTGATGTAGGGCCCACCGCCCCAGTAGAGCTCGACGTCGTCGCCCAGGATCTCGTGCACGCGCTCGCGAATGGCGGTGCCGGTCTCCCGAGGATCGGGATCGAGGAAGTTGTAGACGATGACCGCCTTGCCATCGGGTCCGATGAGGTTGCCGACGATGTGGTCGAGGCTCATCGTGCGCTCGCGAAGGGCCTCGATCTGCTCCTTGCTCTGCGGAATGGGCTGGGCGAGGAACTTGGTGGTGACGCCTCCCTCCTCGTTGGGCTCGAAGTCCTCCACGTTGGCGAGGCTGAGCGCCATGGCGACCCGCGGCTCCTCGTCGAGGCGCCGCGTGAGGGTGAGCAGCTTCTCGAGGAAGACGGGGTCGAAGGGATCGTCGACGCGAATGCCGACGATGGCGACGTCGAGCCCGCCGAATCGCTGATTGACGTCGTTGAACAGGGCGACGTCGGGGTTGTCCTTGGGGAGGAAGGCGAGCAGGTCGTCATCCTGGCCGACCGACAGACCCTTGAACGCGAGGCCGGCCGTGGCCAAGAGGGTGATCGCGATGACGGCCCAGGCCGTGACCTTTCGGGTGAGGGCGCGCGCCAAGGCCTCCATGACCATGGTCCCTAGAACGAAGCTGTCGCGCGCGCGAGCCGCTTCACCCCGTCGACCACCTCTTCTTCGGGCACGCCCGTGAAGCAGATCCGCACGTGGCGCTCGTAGCCCTCGCCCATCGCCCCCCCTGGCGCCACGAGGACCCCTTGCGCGATGGCCGCCTCGAGCAGTCCCTGAAGCGGACGCCCAGCGAGCTGAGGGCTCAGGTCGGCGAAGACGAAGCTGCCCCCCTGAGCCCCCGAGTGCCGAATGCCGGCCGCGTCGAGCGCGGCGAGGCAGGCGTCGCGGGCACTCCTGTAGGCCACACGCGCCTCTTCGATCCAACCATCCCCATGCTGGACCGCCGCGAGCGCCACCCGCTGCATCGACTCGGGCACGTTGTAGAGGGTGTGGTTGGAGATGCGCCGGCATGCCGCCACCACCTCGGGCGACGCGACCGCGTAACCCACGCGTGCCCCAGCGACCCCGTGGCTCTTCGACAACGAGAAGGTGCTGATCGTGCGCGCCTCCATTCCGGGCAGGTCGGCGACGTGGTGATGCACGCCGTCGTAAACGTAATCGGCGTAGACCTCGTCGGCGATCACCCAAAGATCGTGTCGCGTGGCGAAGTCGGCCAGCGTCGCCAGCGAGCCCGCGGACCACACCGCACCGTCGGGGTTGTTGGGGGAGATGAAGTAGACGGCCCGTGTGCGCTCCGTCCGGTGGGCCTCCAACGCAGCCATCACGTCGACCTCGCCCTGCACCATGGCCTGGGTGAGCGGCACCTCCACCGGCACAGCGCCGGCCGCGCGCAACAAGCCGGGGATGAGAGGCCAATAGGGAGAGGCAACCAGAACCTCGTCACCGGGGTCGAGCACCGCCCGCACCGCACAGAAGAGCGCGTGGGTGCACCCACAGCCGACGTGTACGTGGTCGGCCGAGCGTGCCGCGGCGAGGCCCGCGGCTCGGCGATGGTCGGCGAGGGCGCCGAGCAGCGCTGGCATGCCCGTGATGGCGCCGTAGAGTGAGATGTCGTCCTCCGTCACCGTCGCGGCCGCGAAGGCCTCGGCGACAGGAAGCCGACAGGTGTCGCCGATCTGCAACGGAATGAGCACCTCACCCGCCGAGCGACGAGCCGCGATGTGCGGAGCGAGGCGCGCGAACACGCTCTGACGAATGCCTTGCGCCGCCCGGGAGAGCGAAGGTTGCGACATCACGGCAATCAAGCACGGCCTCTCAGCCGATGCCAGGCAGCCGACTCCGCGCGCGGCGCCCGGTTTGCTACGCTGGCCACGTGCGGCAAGGGGTCCGAACGTTCTTCGCCATCGCAGCTGGCGCGCTGTGGGGGTGCAGTGCGCTCTCGGGGTTGGACGACTTCGAAGTGCGGTCCACGTCGAGCTTCGGTGGCGCGGGCGGACAGGGCGGTGCCACCACCACCTCGGGCGGAGGCGGCGCCATGCCCGGCGCGCTCGAGAATGGGAACCTCGTCGCGCGCTACTTTCTCGACGAGGCGGCGAACTCGCCGATGGTCGCGGACGCGGCCCCCAACCCCGTGAACCTGTCGCTGCTGCTCGACGACGCGTCGCAGCCGACGCTCATCGACCACAACGGGCACCACGGTCTGCAATGGACGGAGGTCAGCAGCTGGGGCCGGGCCTGGGTCGAGAGCGTGAGTGGAACGAAGTTCTACGACCGACTGCACGGCGCTCCGGCCGCGACCCTGGAGATCGTCACGACCCTCCTTCAGGTCGACAACATGGGCTCACGGCTCCTCCACTTCGGCGCCAACACCTCGGGTGGCCGCCTATCGCTCCGCATGGCGAACGAGGGTGAGGTCGAGCTCTACGTCGACAACAACCCCATCGCGGTCGGTGCCATGCCCATGAGCCAACGGGTGGTGGTGCACGCCGTCTTCGACGCGACCGCACCTTCACCCGTCCGCTTCTACGTCGACGGCGCGCCGACCCAGGTCACCACCGTGGGCAACGCCAACGTCATCAACCTCGACGGTTGCCATTTCGCGATCGGGAACCGCCTCAGTGGTTCCGGAGACGGCCGGTCGCCACGCGGTCGCATCTTCTACGCAGCGGTCTACGACGCAGCGCTCGGACCGGAACGCATCGCGCGCCACGCCGCGCACCTGCTCGTAGACGACGACGCTCCGTAGTCGGTTCGCCGCGCGGCTACCTGCACACGAGGTTGCCCTGCATCATGCACTCGGCGTCGCTGTTGCAGCCTTGGTAGATGCACAGGCCGTCGTCGCAGGCGTAGTTGTCGGCGTCGTTGGCCGGCTGGCCCAGATCGCAGTCGGCGGCGGTGGTGCACGTCGGCATGCAGCTCGCCACCCCGCCCGCCAAAGCGCGGCACACGTAGCTGTTGCCAGCACTAGCCTGGCACTCCGCGTCCGACTTGCAGCCGGTGTAGACGCAGGCGCCTGCGTCGCAGGCGTAGTTGTCGGCATCGTAGGCGGGGCTGGTCTGCACTCCGCAGTCGTTGGGGGTCGTGCAGCCGACGAGACACGTCGAGAGCCCGAACTGGTCACGACAGACGAAGTCGCCCTGCGCCATGCACTCGGCGTCGGAGTTGCAGCCGAGGTAGCGACAAGCGCCCTCGTCGCACGCGTAGTTGTCGGCGTCGAAGGCGGGCGCGTTGGGCACCGCGCAGTCGGCCGGGGTCGAGCACGGGGCGAGGCAGACCTCGACCGAAGGAATCGGCGTGCTGCCACCTCCTCCGCCAGTCGTCATCCCCGCGCCGGTGGTCGCACCGGCGCCCGCGCCGCCGCTGCCAGAGGCCCCCGCGCCGGAGCTCGGCCCCCCATCGTCGTCGTCGTCCGAAGCCGCAGTGTCTCCGCCGCAAGCCACCCAGCTCAGCGCCGCCAGCGCCCCCACGATCATCCACCGTGCCATGGCCTGGCCTTACGCCTCAGCACCGAGCCGCGGCAAGGCGCGGGCACGACCTCGTCCCAGGGCTAGAGGCCGAGCCAGCGGGCGGCGTCGAGAAGCTTCTCGCCCTTGCGGACCTCGAAGTAGAGCATCGGGCTCTTGTCGCCGAAGCGGAGCACCCAGCCCATGCGCCCACGATCGGCGACCAGCTCGCCCTTGCGGACCTCCACGTGGGAGAGCTTGCCGTAGACCGTGTAGAAGCGCTCTCCGTGGTCGAGCACCACCGTGGTGCCGTGTTTGCTCGGCCCCACGTAGACCACCCGGCCCGGGTAGACCGCGCGCACGGCGGCGTCGCGTGCCGTCACGAGAAAGATCCCCTGGTCGTCGCCACGAGGATGGATGACCTCGGTTCGGCCGCCGACCGGGAAGGGCATCTGGCCGCGGAGCTGCACGAAGCTCGCAGGGGCACCGCCGGGCGACGGCCCCGTCGTGCCGTAGACCGCCGTGTGGGGGATGGGCAGCGACTGGCCACCGAAGGCCCGCAAGAAGGCCTGCTGGCGTTCCTCCGCCTGGGCCATCGCCGAACGCGCGCGGGTCATCGCTTGGCGCTGGATCATCAGCGGGGCCCGCTCGGCGCGCACCTTGCGCAGCTCGTTGCTCGCGGCGACGCGACGCTCTTCGAGCCGCTTCTTCTCGGCGAGGTCGCGCGCGAGCGCGGCACGCAGACGCTCCAGGCTGGCCGCGTGGTCCACCAGCTCCTCGAAGCCCCCGCCCACGGGCAAGAGGCCCGCGCGGACCATGCGGTAGTAGGCCCGACCGCGCGCGAGGATGCGTTTGTCGACGACGTCCTGCCGCGGCCCGAGCGCTTCGACCTCGGAGGCGAGCTTCTTCTCGCGGGCGTCCAGGTTCTTCAGCAGCGACTCGAAGTCGCGCTCCGCGCCCGTGGCCCGCGGCGAGAGCTGCCCGGATGCCGAGCTCGCCAGCGAGAGGGTCAACAGCGCCGCGGCGATGGCGCGCTTCACTGCTTCACGGCCTTTCGCAGGCTGAGCCACGCGGTGGCCGCACCCAGCATCGCACCCATGGCCACCATGCCCGCGATGACGGGCATGGGCAGGAAGGCGGGCTTCACCCCGAGCAGCAACCCGAGCTGCTCGTCGAACTTTCCTCGCACCAGCAGGTAGAGCATCGCCAGCAGGGCCGTCGCCGCCGCAGCACCGCTCGCGCCCTGCATCGCGCCTTCGACCACGAACGGGCGGCACACGAAGCGCGTCGTCGCCCCCACGAGGCGAAGCACCTCGACCTCGATGCGTCGCTTCTCCAGGAGCAGCCGCATCGTCGAGCCGACCACGCTCACCACCGCCCCGAAGACCACCAAGGCCAGAAAGAGCGCCGCGGTCACGCCGCCCGTGAGCAGCCCCGAGAGCTTCTCGGTCCACTTCTGGTAGGTCTCGACCATCTCCACCGAGCCCAGTGAGCGCAGCTTGAGGGCGAGCATGTTGAGCTTCATGTCGTCGACGCTGTCGTCGAAGCGCAGCTCCACCGAGGCGGGAAAGGCCTCCGGCGGCAGACCGGCCAGCTCGCTGGCCTGGCTCTCGGCCAGGACCTCGTCGCGGGCGAGCTCACGCGAGACGTAGCGCGCGCTGGCCACGCCCTCGGTTTGCTCGAGCGCGGTCACGAGGGCGCGAATGTCGGCCTCGGACGCATCATCGCGAAGATAGACGGTGGCGCGGCCGGCGCGCGACCAGCGATCGCGAATGGTGGTGAGGTTGGTCACCACGAGCAGCGCCGACGCCAAGCAGACGAAGGCCACGGCGAGCGAGAAGATCGAGAGCGCCTGAAGCCGCCAGTTGCTGCGCCCCGCGCGCCAAGTTCCTAGAAAGCGATAGCCCCTCATGACGCCACCCTGATGCCGCTGTCCGACTCCTCATCGCCCCAGTCGAAGGCGTCGAGACCATCGGTCGCGTCCGTCGCCTTGCCCTCGTCGAGGACCACCACCCGTCGGGGCCGCACGTCGAGAAGGGTGCGGTCGTGGGTCGCAAAGACCACGGTGGTTCCCGTGTCGTGGATGTCCTCGAAGAGACCGAGGATGTCGATCGCGAGCTGCGGGTCCAGGTTGCCCGTCGGTTCGTCGCAGAGGATGAGGGCTGGCTCGCCCACGATGGCGCGGGCTACGGCCACGCGCTGCTGCTCGCCGCCGCTGAGCACGTCGGCGCGCTCGCCGCCCCGCCCGGACAACCCCACCCGCTCGAGCACCTCGGACACCCGGCTCCGGATGATCCGAGACGGCAGACCGATGACCTCGAGGGCGATGGCCACGTTCTCGAAGGCCGTCCACCCCGGCACGAGCTTGAAGTCCTGGAAGACGATGCCGATGTTGCGTCGAAGGGCGGGAACCGCCTCCGGTCGCAATCTGGATACGTCGCGCCCCATGAAGAGCAGGCGGCCGTCGTCGGGCAGCTCGGCCCGGTAGACCATGCGAAGGAGCGTGCTCTTACCCGCGCCCGATGGGCCCGTGATGAACACGAACTCACCCCGCTCGATGGTGAGGTTGAGAGCCCGCAGGACGGGCAGATCGGCACGGTACGACTTGTACACCCCGTCGAAGACGAGGATGGGCTTGTCCGCAGCCGAGGCGTCGAACTTCGGCCCCGGCCGTAGCATCGACCGGAATGTGCGCTCGCGACTTGCCATTGCGTTCTGCGGTAACAGGCGGCGGCGAGGCGGGAAACTTTTCGACAAGTGCGCGGTATCAGGTCAAACGCCGCGAAGGTTCTTTGCTAGGGTTTTCTTCGCCATGGCCGACCCGATCGAACTCGCGAAGTCCGCGCGCAGCACCCTGGCCAACGCCTTGTCGGCGCTGCAGTCCCATCCGGAGGCCCCGGAGGACCTGCTCGAGATCGCCGCCCCCATCGCCCAGTCGATGGGCGTGCTGCACCGCATCGAGAAAAAAGAGGGGAAGGACCTGAGCGAGGTCTCCGACGCGCTCGACAAGGTACGTGGCGCCCTCGACAGCCTGCAGCAGCTCGACCTCGACCACGAGGCGGTCGATGACGCCATGGAGCACGTGGCGGGTTCGCTCGCCAAGCTCTTCGCGCTCTCCAAGCTGGCAAAAGCAGCCAAGGCGAGCTCTCCGGGCACCGGAGCGAGCGGCTACCGGACGCCGGAGCCCGTGGCCCCCGACCCCCCCACCAACCCGGAGCCGGCCGTCGCCCGGCCTCAGGGACCGGCGTCGGTGCCGCGCCTTGGCGGGGCGTCGCCGCCGCGCGTGTCGGCTGCCAAGGCCGGTTGCGGGGCGCGGCTCTTGGCTTCGGTGTGCGCGCGCCGGTCCGGGGCCGCAGAGGCAGCACCTTCCTTGCCAGGACGTTTAGCCTTGTGGTCCGGTTTCGGGCCGGGTTTGGCCCCGTGTCTGGGCCCGGTCCCGGGTTTCTCGCCAAAGGTGCCGGCCGGTTTGTCGAAAGCTTTGCGCGCTGGCTTGTGCGCCGGTTCGGTCGCCGGTTTGTACGCCGGTTTCGGTCCGCTGCGCTCGGGGCGCTCCGGCCGCTCAGGCCGTGCGGTGCGCTCCGGGCGC
>JAUHZF010000333.1 GCA_030426145.1 Polyangia bacterium | reverse complement strand
CGGCTTTGGTGATCTCGGTGCCGGCTGGACCTCCGTGGGGCGGGTTGTACTTGAAGCCGCCATCCTCGGGCGGATTGTGCGACGGCGTGATGACGATGCCGTCGGCCTGCGCTTCATGCGCCGCGTTGTGGGTGAGGATGGCGTGCGAGATGACGGGGGTGGGGGTGTAGCCGTCGGAGGCGTCGATGCAGACCGTGACCTCGTTGGCTGCGAGGACCTCGAGCGCGGTGCGTAGCGCGGCCTCGCTCGCGGCGTGGGTGTCCATGCCCAGGAACAGAGGCCCGGTGATTCCGGCCTGCTTGCGATGGTCGCAGATGGCCTGGGTGATGGCTGCGATGTGGCGGTCGTTGAAGCTGCGCTTCAAGGGACTGCCACGATGCCCCGAGGTGCCGAAGGCGACCCGATGGCTGGGGTCCGCGGGGTCGGGCGCGTCTGTGTAGTAGGCCGCGATGAGGCGCGGCACGTGAACCAGAGCCGAGGGCGGAGCCGGCTTGCCGGCGAGGGGGTGCACAGCCATGGCGGGCGAGGCTAACGGCTCGGTTCAGCTCTGTCGATCCCGCGCCGTCGAGGCACACGAAGCTCTTGGGATTCGGGCCGCGGTAGGGAGGCAAAGTCAGGGGATGGCCATCAGGTGGGCAGATCTCGACGTCGAAGGCCTGGACGAGCTTTCGTCAGGCCTGACGAAACCAGAAGAGCGGTCTACGATTGCGCGAAGATGGCCTTCGCAGTGTGCATGCGCAGAGGAGTCCGTGGGCGCGTCCGATGACAAGCGCCGGATCGGCCTCGCGGTCGGGCTCTCGGCCTTGGTGGTCGGTGTCGCCGGGGTGGAGCTGTGGCGCGAATTCGAGCCCGACTCCGTCGAGGGACCGGCTGCGGTCACGACGTCCCCTGCACCCTCGGCGTCCGTTCCGCCCAAGCTGCCTTCGGCCGACTACAGCAACATCTTCAAGTACGACTACGTGGGTCCCGAGGCCTGTCGCGCCTGCCACGCCGAGAAGTATGCGAACTGGGAGAAGCACCCCCACGCGAGGATGAATCGCAACGCGCACGCCAACAGCATGCGAGGCGACTTCTCGGGCGTGAGCCTGGACTACGGCCAGGCCCGGGTGGTGTTCGAGCAGCGCACCGGTGACTACGTGATGAGCGTGCTTCGAAACGACGAGCTGGTGCGGCGCTTCAAGGTGACGCGGGTCGTCGGGTCGCGGTTCGTGCAGATGTACATCGGGGTGCAGACGGTGGGGCCCGAGCCGAAGGACGACGTCGTCTACCGGATCGAGAAGAAGCTCCCCTTCGCCTACTGGCTGCGGCGCAAGCAGTGGTTCCCCCAAACGTACGACGAGGCCCAGAAGACGGACGAGTTCGATGAAAGCGGCGCGCTGCTGGCGCACTTTCGTTACGACGAACGGCCGGGCGCCGGCACCTGGCGGCGCACGTGTACGCTCTGCCACAACACCTTTCCTTACGCCACGCGTCTCGAGGCGGTGGGGCAAGACCGCGTGCATGGTTTCCCCGTCGAGGACGTGAAGCTCGATCCGCCCCGCGAGCACGCGGCCCTCGACGAGGAGCGCCAACCCGTGGTGGAGGATTGGGATCTCGTCACCTTCGGGATCAGCTGCGAGAGCTGCCACTTCGGGGGACGGGAGCACGTGGAAGAAGGCGAGCCCATCAGCTTTTGGCCCCGAGGGGCGGGGCTGACCATGGCCCAGACTGCGCCCGAGGCACCACGGGGGAGCGCCTACGTCATCAATGGGATCTGTCGGCAGTGTCACGCGGCCACGTCCAATGGGCCGATCTACCCCCACGGGGGGGGCACCTGGAATTCGCGGGAGGGCCTCGATCTCGCCGCCGGAAACTGCGCCTCGGAGATCCGCTGCACCCATTGCCACGACCCCCACGTAGCCGGTCCCGTGCCGAATGCGGCGGTAGACGACCCCAAACACGTTTCGGCCTGCGTCTCTTGTCACGAGGACTTGGCGGATGCCGACGCGGCGAAGCGCCACCATCGGCACGGCGACGAAGACGCTCCGAACTGCCTCGACTGCCACATGCCGCGGATCGTGCATGGGCTCGACGACGTCATCCGTAGCCACCGCATCTCTTCTCCTTCGGAGCCACGCATGTTGAACGAAGCCATGCCCAACGCGTGCAACCTCTGTCACGTCGACGCATCGCTCGGTTGGACGGTGGCGCAACTGAAGCGCGGATGGGGCGTCGACGTGAAGGTCGATGGTCTCCCCGAGGGGCCGGCGGGTGAGGTGTGGCTGAAGCACGACGTGCCGGTGGTGCACACCATTGCGGCCCACGCCTACGCCCGAACCCCCATCGGCGACGGTGAGCTCGGCCGTGAGGCGCTCCCTCACATCGCTTCCCTCCTGAAGGACGACACCCCGGCCAATCGCATGTTCGGTGTGCTGGCCGTCGAACGGATCCTGGGCCGCTCGATCGATGCCGAGGCCTACACCCCATGGGCTCCGCCGGCCGAGCGTGCGCGACAGGTCGATGCCCTCCTGGCCAAGCCCCAGTGAACGCGATGTCGGCGGCGAAGGGACCTGCGTAGGCGATGCTGTTTCATTCGCTCGCCTTCTTCATCTTCTTTCCTCTGGTCGTCTTCGCGACCTTCTCCACACCTGCGCGCCATCGCTGGGCGGTGCTTCTGGTGGCGAGCTACGTCTTCTACGGGGCCTGGAAGCCGTCCTACCTGCTCCTCATCGTCATCTCGACCGTCATCGACTACGTCGCGGGGTTGAAGCTCGCCGAGGGCGAGCACCGCCAACGGTGGTTGGGGGTGAGCATCGCGGTGAACCTCGGGCTCCTCGTCGCCTTCAAGTACCTCGGCTTCTTCAGCCGAAGCCTCGAATCCCTCGTCGGTTGGGTGGGCTTGGAGGCCCAGTTTCCTTCCTTCGACTTGCTCCTCCCGGTGGGGATTTCCTTCTACACATTTCAAACCCTCAGCTACACGATCGACGTCTACCGGGGACAACGCGCGCCGGAGCGGCACCTCGGGCGGTTCGCCCTATACGTGTCGTTCTTTCCCCAGCTGGTGGCAGGCCCCATCGAACGCTCCACCATCCTGCTTCCCCAGCTCGCGCGGGGCTTCTCCTTCGACCGCGACCGGCTCGTCTCCGGCCTCGGCCTCATGCTGTGGGGGTTCTTCAAGAAGCTCGTGGTGGCCGACCGAGCCGCGCGCATCGTGGATGCGGTCTATGGTCACCCGGACGCATTTCAAGGCGCGACGATCTGGCTCGCGACCTATGCTTTCGCCCTTCAGATCTATGGCGACTTCTCGGGCTACAGCGACATCGCCATCGGTGCTGCGCGTGTGCTCGGCATCGACCTGAGTGAGAACTTTCGCCGGCCCTATGCCGCCACGTCGCCATCCGATTTCTGGCGGCGCTGGCACGTCACGCTCTCGAGCTGGTTTCGCGACTATGTCTACATTCCCCTCGGGGGCAGCCGCGTGGCCCTACCTCGCCACGTGTTCAATCTGATGGCCGTGTTCGTGCTATCGGGCCTCTGGCACGGCGCGAGCTGGACCTTCGTGCTCTGGGGGGCCTTCCACGGCGCCCTGCTGGTGGGGGCGCTGCTCTGGGGCAAGCTGGTCGAGCGCGAGGGATGGAAGCCACGTCCCGGGCCGGTGATGCATGCCCTCCGCGTGGTGGGTACCTTTCATCTCGTATGCATCGGTTGGCTCATCTTCCGCGCCGATGACTTGGGCCATCTCGGCGAGCTCCTGTTGCGCCTTCCCGTGAGCTACCCTCGATCCACCGCTTCCGAGCTCGCGGCCGCCCTGCCAGCGCTACACGTCGGGCTCGAGCTCGGGGTGCTCGGCGGATCGGCGCTGCTGGTCGCTGTGGTGGAGGCGGTGCGGGCGCGTTCACTGCGCTTGATGCTGCCGGCGCCGGTGCGCGTCGTGGCCTGGGCGGCCCTCTGCGCGAGTCTTCTGATCCTGGCCGTGCAGGACCATTCCCCCTTCATCTACTTTCAGTTCTAGATGTCAGAATATCGATGGCCCCCCGTCAAGACCGAGGCTCCGCGCCTGTGGGGACGCGGGTTCGCCTTCGTCGCATGGGTGGTGCTGTTCTATCTGGGCGGCACCGCGGTGGCGGCGGGGATCCGCCTCGGTGAGTTCAGCCTGCTCGCGCGTCTCACGGGCCACGACATCGCTCCAGGCGGCAGATACCAATCGCTGCGGAGGTTTCGCGAGGCGGATGCGGTGGGCGAGGTCGATGTCGTATTCCTCGGGAGCTCGCACGCCTACCGAGGCTTCGATCCGCGACTGTTCGCCCGCGGCGGTCATCGCGCCTTCAATCTCGGGTCGACCAATCAAACGCCGCTGAATGCGCACTACGTGGCGGAGCGATACCTGCCGCGGATGAGGCCGACGCTGGTCGTGGTCGAGCTCTATCCCCACAACCTCGACCACGATGGCCTGGAGAGCAGTCGTGATCTCCTCGTGAACGCGAGCTTTCACCCCAGCCAGCTCCGCATGGCGGCGGCCACCAAGAACCTCGCTGCGGTCCACTTCGCCGTCGCCAAGTCGCTCGCGCTCACGCCAGGGCTCGACGGCGTTGCCCAAATGCCCATCGCGGGTGAGACCTACATACCCGGCGGCTACTGCGAAACCCTCCGCGAGCGGACCGAACTCTCCCCGGGAGACGACCGGGTGACCGTGAAGCTCTCCAATGAGCAACGATCACACTTGCTCGCCTTGACGGCCTTCGCCAAGGAGGGAGGGGCGAAGGTGGTGTGGGTTACCCACCCGTTGCCGCAGGACCACCTCCAACGCATCGACGGGCTCCCCGCCTTGCGTGAAGCCTTGCAGGCGGCCGCCCTCGAGGCCGGAGTGGTCTACTGGGATTTCAACCAGCGCCTCACGCTCGACCCGAGGGCGGACTTCATGGACTTCCACCACCTCAATCAGCGAGGGGTGGTCCGCTTCGACGAGGCGCTACTCGAAACCCTCGAAAGCGAGGGCTACTGGCCGCCTCAGAGCCCGTAGCTGAGCGGTTAGGCGCGGCGGTGCTCTGGCTTCGCCCGCTTGCCGTGCATCGCTCGCGGTCAGATGACCAGTGGTGCGAGCACGTCGTCGAGGTGACGGACGTCACGGTGCCGGCGAATGCTCGAGGTCATCGGACCAATGATGGTCGGGACCTTCTCGCAGGAGACGAGCAAGTGGCATCCACTTCGCGGAAGCACCCGGCCGAAGAGGTATCGATGGGCGGTTGAGATCAAGACCTCGGACTCGGGCTCGACGCCGTCGAGCGGAGAGAGGCCATGGAGTTTCGCACCGTGGTCTAGAACCTGGCGACCGAGGGCTCCGCCGATGAGCTCGGTCGCGAGCGACCATTGGCTGAGCGACAGGGCATCTTCGGGGGCAGAAGGCTCAGCGCCGTTGTACGTGCTGGCCCACCAGGCGGTCGCACCCGGCGCCCAGACGCGTACCGCATGGGCTCCACGGCGCTGGAGCGCCTTGCCGAGGGTCTTCGTGGCGTCTTCCACTCCGTCGGAGACGGGGGGCGGCGTCGGTAGGTCGGAATCCTTCGCGAGCGGCTGCTGCGGACGCTCGTTCATGGCGTCCAGCTGGGCCCTCGCTGCCCGTAGACCCGCGAGCATCTGGCCTTGCGTCGACGCGGACATGCTCGTCTAGACGGCCAGCGGGATCCGTAGAAACCGCGCCCTGAGTTCGCGGGGAAGTTCGCCGCGTGTATGGCCGCAGGGCACGGTTCTGGGGCCACAAAAGGGAAGGACCCGGGTCAGTTTTCACGACGTCCCGGGTCCTCGTGCCTCTGTTCTCGTAGAGGTGAGCGGGACCTTCGCCCATGGCGGAGCACACGTCCAAGAAAGTGGCGTCGTGTTCTCGTGGAAGGTTATCAGCACCGCTGCCGAAGCTGCCAGTCGATGTTCTGGGTGTGTCGCCCGTGTGCGGGTCGGGAGCCGGCGTATTGCAAGACGACGTGCCGGGCGCGAGGGCGGCGCCAGTCGGCCGCGGCGGCGAATCGGCGACACCGCCAAAGTCCGGAAGGCCGTGCGGATCACCGTGACCGGATGCGAGCGTACCGGCGGCGCCAGCGCGAGCGCGTGATGGATCACCGTCGCGAGAAGTTGGCCCCATCGGCCACCGTCGGCGCGCCGACCCCCGCGCCTGCGGCACTGGAGCTCGCACACGACGAGGGCGGCCAGAGTGACGATGGAACGAATCCACGTGGTGCTCTCGCCGGAGCCGACGCAAGTGAGGATGCTTGCGCGCGCCGACGGGCAGGACCTGATGAAGGCGGTGCTCAGCCCCGCCAGCAAGGCACACCCGCGAGCTGCCTCGACGCTGCTCGAGGGACTCGCGCTGTGGCAGCAGCGCCCGCTAGGCGTTGTCGTTTGTGTGGACGGCCGCTCCGATGGGCACGCGCTGGGCCTGTACGACGCCCTCGGTCTCGGCCGCCGGACCCTCCACTACGAGGTGGGCGTGGCGTACCACCACGCCCGCCGGCGAAGGCTCGCCGGCATCGGTGACTTCCGCGACCTGCGTCGTCTCAGCCTGGCGCAGGTGATGCCATGACGGTCAGCGACGACAAGGCGGCCGAGATCCGCCGCCTCTATTACGCCGAGCACTGGAAGCGAGGGACGATCGCCGCGCAGCTGGCGGTGCATCCCGACGTGGTGAAGCGGGTGGTCGGGCCGCTCGGCCCGGCCCCGGGCACGCCTCGCCCACCAGCGACGCTGCTCGATCCCTACCGCGGCTTCATCGACGCCACCCTGGAGCAGTACCCGACGCTGGTCGCGACGAGGCTCTTCGACATGCTCGTGGCGCGGGGCTACACGGGCAGCCTCCGGACGCTGCGCCGTCACGTGCGCAAGGTCCGGCCGCGCAAGCGCAAGGCTTACCTCGATCTCGAGACTCTTCCCGGCGAGGTCGGCCAGGTGGACTGGGCCCACGTCGGGGAGATCGCGGTGGCAGGCGGCCATCGCCCGCTGTGGCTCTTTGTGATGGTCTTGGCCTACAGCCGGGCGATCTTCGCTGAGCTGGTGTTGTCGCTGGATGCCAGCTCGCTGCGTCGGTCGCTGCTGCGCTCGGCGCAGTACTTCGGTGGCAATCCGCGAGCCTGGCTCTTCGACAATGCCAAGACCGTCGTCATCGAGCGGCGGGGGGCTCTGGTGCGCTACCACCACGACCTGGTGGATCTCGCCAGCGCGCTGCACGTGGAGCTGCGGGTCTGCGACCCCGGCGCGCCGAATCAGAAGGGCGGGGTCGAGCGCGCCATTCGGTACATGAAGGGACGCTTCTTCAGCGCGCGCGTCATCCGCGACGTCGAGCAAGGCAATCGCGACCTGATGGCCTTCCTCGAGGATGTCGGCCGAGCCCGGCCGCATCCAAGACTGCCCCAGCAGACGGTCGGGGACGCGCTCGAGGAAGAGAAGTCACGCCTACTCGAGCTGCCGAGCGCGATGCCGCCGCTGGAGACCCTCACGCCGATTAAGGTCGACAGCCAAGCCTTCGTCCACCTGGACACCAATCGCTACTCGGTGCCGACCACCTACGCCCCCGGTACCCTTACGATGGCCACGACGGACACGACCGTGCGTTTGCTCGACGGCGATCGTGAAGTCGCCAGCCACCGGCGATGCTGGGGACGCAAGCAGGTCATCGAGCAACGTGAGCACCGTGAGGAGCTGCTCGCCGAGCGGCGCGCTGCGCGCTCGGTGAAAGGCCGTGACCGTCTTCGCGCGGAAGTCCCCGACATCGATGTGCTCCTCGAGCGATGGCTGGAGCGCGACTTCAACCTCGGCTCGATGGTCGCACGTACCTTGCGCCTGCTCGATTTGTACGGCCCTCGCGTCCTGCGAGCCGCCACCGCCGACATGCTCGATGGCGACCTGGTCGACATCGGTGCGCTCGCCGTGCGCTGCGACAAGTACCACCGCGATGAGGGCGGACCGCCTCCGGCTATCGCCTTCGAGCTCGCCCCCCACGTCAACGAGCGGGACGTCGTCCCTCACGACCTCGGAGGCTACGATGAGTGACGACCTCGACCTCTTCCAGCGCCTCGCCAAGCTCGGCATCAAGGCCCCACGCGAAGTCATCGAGGCACTGCTACGCAACGCCAGCAAGACGAAGATGTCGCCACGGCGGCTCATCGAGAAGCTCTGCATCGCCGAGCAGCAAGAGCGCGAGCAACGCAACCTCGCCCGTCGGATCAAGATGGCGACCTTGGGCACCCCCATCGCCCTCGACCAATTCGACTGGAACCATCCACGCGAGATCGACAAGGCCCTCTTCGAAGAGCTGTACGAGCTGCACTTCCTTCAGCGGGGCCACAACGTCCTGATGCGAGGGCCGGCGGGCGTGGGCAAGACCACCCTTGCCCAACACCTCGGTCAGCGCGCCCTCGCGCTCGGGCACACCGTCCGCTTCAGCACACTTCCCGCGGCTCTGGCGGACCTGCTTCAGCAGGAGTCCCTCCCCGCCACCGAGCGGCGCCTCAAGCGCTACACGCAACCCGAGCTGCTCATCCTCGACGAGCTCGGGTACGTGCCCTGCGACGCACGGGCCGCCGACCTGCTCTTCCACATCATCAGCCGCAGGCACGAACACCGCTCTGTCGTGATCACAACCAACCTCGCCTACAAGCAGTGGGGCACCGTCTTCCGCGATGCCAGCTGCCTCAGCGCGCTCATCGACCGCTTCGCTCAGCACTGCCACACCCTCGATATCGACGCCGAGTCGTGGCGCCAGAAGACCTCCGTCAAGAAGACGCGACCCCGGCGCAAGCCCCCTACGCGACCCTGAGATCAGGGCGCCCGCCCTCACGGGCGGGCGTCACCTGATGATCGCCGATTCCTACGGAAAGGCGTGGCCGCCAACAGCTCGGCGTGAAACAGAGCGCAACGCCTCCAGGGGGGACGCGCAGGCAGCCCACCACGAGGGTGGGGCTCGTGCGAAGCATCCACAGCCATTCGGCGGATTGTGCCGTGGCGGCGATGGCCGAGAACGCGCCTTCGTCGCTGCTGTGGGCGGGGCGCTGCCCTAGCCAGGTGGGGGGCGCACCAGGCTCGAGGTAGACGGCGCTCGATCCGGGACACAGCTTGAAGATGGTCCCCTCGAGGACGGGACAAAGGCGCTCGAGCACACCCTCTTCACCCCAGCTCGACACCGACTTCGGAAGCGGCGGCGGCTCGGTCGACAGAGGGTAGAAAGACGGCATGAGAGAGACGCTCGCTTCCGTTTGGCCCTGTTCGTCGACCAGTCTCAGACAGTCGAGGAGCAGGGCCTCGAAAGGACCGGAGATCGTGTGCTCGAAGCCGTCGCTGAGGGCGGAGGTCCTGATCGAAGCCTGGCTTCTGGCGAGCAGAGACTGCAGAGCCTCCACGCCTGAGAGCCCCCCCGCCTCGGCATGCACGATCTCGCCTCCCTCCATCACCACCATGCCGGGGTGAGCGCCGAGGATGTGGAGGTTCACGTTGCGACGCGCGTAGTGGAACATCTGGAGAACGTCGATGAGGGAGAGCCCGTGGAGAGAACCACGGGTTCCGTGGCCACACTCGAGCGCCAGCGCGACGGCGTCGCGGAGCCCGTCGACGTCGGCCGTTCCCTTCTCGAGGACACGCACCGCGCCGAGATCCATCGCCTCCTGGAACGTCGTCGGCGAGAGGTGTCCACTGACCACGACCGAGGGGATCTCCCAGCCGCGCTCGCTCAACAGCCGGAGAAGATCGAGACCACCGCCATCGGGGAGCACGAGGTCGAGCACGAGGGCGTAGACGTCTTCGTGTGCTTCCAAGACTTCGATGGCGGCCGCGATCGTCCCGGCTTCGAGCACGACGTAGTCGTCGGCGAACAACCGGTGCATGGCACGCCTCACGGGAGGGTCATCTTCGACCAGGAGCACCTTGAGCGAATCCCGCATGACGATCTCTTATACGGTCGCTTCCGCCCGGAGCTGAACCCTCATCTCGGTGTGAGGTCGCGTAGGGCAAGGTCAGGAGCGTGATGTGAGCAGCGACCTGAGCTTGTGCAGGGCGAGGTTGATGTCGCTGTCTCGGCCTTCGACGGCCGAGACCACCAGACGGTCAGCATCACAAGGGTGTGGCACCACGAGCATCGCGTGGCCGTTTTGCGAGATGAGCAACTCCCGCGGCTCACCGGGGGCTCCGGCACGCGAGAGGACGGATGACTGAACCCGGAGGGCGTCTGCACATGCCAGCGCGGCGTCGACGATGTCGAGACCATCGCGCGACGAGCGGTATGAGGTGACCATTTCCGTGTCGACCAGCTCCCCGTCGAGCAGCTTTCTGTCGAGCAGCACCTCGGCACACCCCAACACGCCGCTCGTGCGGCTCACCTCATCGATCAGGTTTGCGTGTGGCTCTCGATCGGCACCGACCGAACCGCTGGGTACACTCGACGGGGACGGACTCGCCTCAACCACGCCCTGTTCATAGCTGTCGGTCTTCGAAAGCTCCCGCCGGCGGAGACGCGAGCGCGGAACGCCCTGCTCCGGAGGTGCCTGGGGCGGTGCGGAAAACCGGAACGTGTCAACGCGTTTGAGACAGCCAATACGATTAATTAGGGAGGGGCTGCGGCGGGGGGACGACGGTCCGCCATCGCGCCCTCAAGCTCGCGCAGTGCCGAGGGTCTATCAACCCGCGTTG
>JAUHZF010000332.1 GCA_030426145.1 Polyangia bacterium | reverse complement strand
CGTTTCGAAGCTCCACGAGGGCCGGGTCATCATCCGGAAGGCCACCGAGGCGGAGGTTGGAGGCCACGAGGTTGAGGTGACGGGGCTCGGCATCGGGGGCCACCTGCCGCGCTTTGATCCAAAGGGCGGCGGCCGCAATCTGGACCGCCCGAGGATCGAGGTCGATCCCGTGCAGGTTGTCTTCGAGGATGCGCTCGACCACCACGCGGGCGCTCCACCGGTCGTGGTCCTGCTCGCCACGATGCGCCGCCTCCTCGCGGTAGAGGGCGAACAGCAGGTCGAAAGCCGCCACGAGGAAGTGCCCGGAGCCCACGGCCGGGTCGAGGATCTTCACCTCCCGGATGCTCTCGGGGGCCTGCTCCACGGCATCGTCGGGAAGCGGTTGGCGGACGTAGTAGGCCCAGCGCTGCTCCATGTCGGACTGAAGTGGCATCAGCGCCGTCAGCTCGACGTCGCCGCTCTCTCGCTTGGCGCGCCACCCCTGACGTCGCTCTTCGAGGGCGGCGAGCGTGCCATCCGACTCGCACCATGGAGTCCAGCCGTGCCTCTTGCACGTGGCCAGCCACATCGGGCCGAGGCTGTTCTGCAACAGCCAGTCCACCATGTAGCGCTCGGTGAACATCTGCGTCTTGCTGGCGATCTCGTGGGGCTCGACCTTGCCCCCGGCGTTGAGCTTGTCGTCGAGCGACTCGCGCTCCGGGTCGTTCCAGTACTGGTAGATCCAGCCCAACGTCATGTCGTCGGTCCAGCAGGAGGACAGGCCCTCCTCATCGAGGGCCTCCACCACATGACGAAGAGTGCTGGCGGGCGTCGGGATGAGATCGGCGATGCCGGCCGAGCCGTAGATGCCGGGCAGCTCGGTGGCGAGGTCTTCGAACACCAGCTGGAGGAGCAGAGCATAGCCCTCGGTCGCGTCGTCGACGCCCTCGAGCTGGCGCACCAGGTCGGGAGCCAGCTGGCGAAAGTCGCGGTAGCTGGGGCTCTCGAAGCCACCCGTCACCACGGCCGGGCTGCGCAGGTTGGCCGCCTCCATCAGGCGGAGGATCACCAGCCGGTTGAGCAGGGTGTAGGCCGCCTGCTTCACGGCATCCCGAAGGAAGTCCTCACGCGTGCGGACCTCGGTCGCCCTCTTGGGCTTCTTCTGGCTGGCCTTCTTCTTCGCGGTCTTCTTTGATGGCTTCGACGCCTTCGCGGCCGGAAGCTGTTCTTCTTGCGCGCGGACCTGCTCGTCGAGCCACGCCTCGAGGCGTGCCCGGCGCGCTCGATGCGCCTCGTCGAGCCCCGCGTCTCGGGCCCGTACCGCGAGCCGGTAAGCCGACTCGGTAGCGTCGTGGAGGTCGGCGAGGAGCCGTTCTCGGAGACCGCGAATGGTGCTCGAGAGAAGCCTCCTGGCCTCCGGGGTCATCGTCACGGAAGTCGCGCTCACGGTACGCCTCCTCGCTAGCTCGTGCCGTCGGCGTAGCGCGCGTCGGCGTAGAGCATGTCGACGGGCAGCTCGATGTCGTGCGGCGCGAGTCGCGCGACCTCGCCGGGGCCATACGTGCGCAGCATCCAGCCCGTGGGCTGGCGCTCGAACACCTCGACGAGGGGTACCTCCTGCGAGATGAGCACGTAGCTCTGCAGCGTGGCCAGGTGCTGGTAGTGGCGGAACTTCTCGCCCCGGTCCGACGCCTCGGTGGAGGCGGACAGCACCTCGACGATGATGCTGGGGTTGGTCACGGCGTGGGGATCGTGGGGCAGCACCTCTTCGGGGTCGCACAGCACGACGGCGTCCGCGTAGGTGGTTCGCCCCGTCACGGCGACACCGATGGCGAGATCGCTGCTGAACACCGCGCAGCCGTGCGGCTCTGCGGCCACGCCGAGAAGGCGAATGCAGGCGGCGGCCAGCCGAGCGTGCGCCACCGTCCCGCCGGACATGGCGTAGACCTCGCCGGCGTTGAACTCGAGCTTCACCTCGGACTGCTCGCGCGCCGCCAAGTAGGACGCGTAGGACATGGTCTGCTGCGCCTCTCCCACGGTTTGAATCATAGCAGTCGCACCCGCGCGCCGTCTTTCAGCGCCTCGAGCAGGCGCTTCTCGAGCTCATCGAGCAGCGCCTTCACGTCTTCCTTGCTGGAGAGCTCACGGTTCTTCAGCTTGGGGTCGAAGCGCCGAATGAGCGGTTTGTCACCCTCGCTGAGGATCTCGTCGAGGTGCTCGTTGGCCAGCTCTTCGGCCCGCTTCAGCGCCACGACGAAGCCATCGCGGAGCGACGAGAGCGTCGGCCCCACGTCTCGCTCCCCGGTGGTCACCTTCGCCGCGTCGATGGGCCGCAAAACTTTGTGGCTCTGGTCGCCGGTGAGCGTGGCGAAGCCGTCGCGGGACTTCACCGCCTCGCGCGCAAACCCACAGTCCTCGTCCTGCTTGACCAGGAGCGCCTTGCGCTTGGCCACGTACTCCTCGCGGATGCGTTCGAGGTCCTCATCGAGTGCGGTGATCTCTCGCCAAGGTCTTTCATGAGCGAGGTGGACTTCGATGCGCTGGCCTCCCTCTTCGGCCGCCTCAGAGATCTCTCCGAGGTCGCGCAGCTGCTGCAGCTGGTACTTGCGCACGTCGTCGGCTGACCGCACCGCAGCGATGACGTCGGGGGTGAGCTCAGCATCCATCGCGCGAAGGAGTTGCACGCCGTCGCGAAGCGCATCGAGGTGCTTCTTCACGGCCGCGACCGTGGGCTCGGTGAAGCGTGACTTCGCGACACACTCCTCGAGGGCCTTGTCGAGGGGCTTTAGTGCCGGGGGAGGATCCACCGCTCCCGGTACCTGCCGATGGCGTGCAAGGACGTCACGGAGGCGGCTGGCGAGCTGGGGAAAGTGCGTCGTCACCGCGTTGGCGATGGCGTTGTCTTCCCGGTCCATCCCATGGTCGAGGGACTCCTGGAAGAACGCGCAGATGCGCGCTCGGTCCTGGGGCTTGAGGCCGCCCGACCCGGTCTTGGGGAAGATGTCGGCGCTTCGGAACTGCCGGTCCTTGTCGAACAGATCTTTGACGCCCGGATCACGCACCGCCGTGATGTTGGGGGTGCCAGGCACGGTGATGCGAACGCGCCCGGCCCGCAGCAACCCCGCCACGCACGACTTCACGAGGTCGGCGGTGTACCCGTAGGGCGGTCCGCCGAAGGTGGCGATGAGGTTGGCGCCGCTGAGGCCGCCCTCTCGCTCGATGTGCTCGATGATGCGAGCCGGGACGACGCCATCGCAGCTCGGTACGTAGCGGTTGCCCTCCTGTCGAAGGATCCCCAGCTCGTCGGCCATGAACTTCGGCGGTACGCCAGAAAGCTCCGGTTGGATGAGCTGGAGCATCTCGCTCGGGTCTACCGGGGTGGGCACGAAGTTGGGAAAGAGGTCGGGCAAGATCCGCGTGCCCGTTGCCTGCAGGGCAGTAGAGAATGAGGTGCCATGATCATGGGGGCTGATCACCCGGCCCCGGAAGAACATGCTCCCGGCCATAAACGCTTCGGCCACCGTCTCCTGCACCTTCGCGTAGAGATCGTCGGCGCGGCTCTCCTCTTGAATGAGCAGCACCTTGCGCGCCTCATTGAGCGACTCGCGGATGGGCTTGTGTTTGCGGATCATCGCCCTCGACCGGGCGAGCTCCCGCGCGAGCTCGTCGACCTGGGTGACGTCACCGGCGACCCACAAGAGACGCGTCTTCAGCTCGGTTTCGTCGCTTCGCTTCACCCAAGTGCTCTCGGCACGTTGGTCTTGCGGAAGGTAACGGAAGTCGACCCGCAGGGCGGCCGGATCGCGGGAGTCGAGCAGGCTCACATCGTCGTTGCGCCGACCGTCGGAGAACACGCCCGCCCAAGGGAACGGACGGCCCTCGAGCTTGGGTCGGTCCGGCTTGGCGAGGAGCAGCTCGAGGGACTCTTGCACCGCCTCGGCGATGGTCTCGCGCGACACGCCAATGTCGCGACGGTCGCGCTCCCACTCCTCGGCCGCCGACGACTGGAGGCTGTAGCCCGACTTCTCCGAGTACCCGAGGAGGTTCTTGCGCCTCAGCTCCTCGAGGGCTTCGCCGATGGCGTCCACCTGGCTCCCCCGGTCGACGCGGTCGAACAGGCACTTGGCGACGAGGGCGGCGTCGGTCTTCACGTCGCTCAGCACTTGAAGCAGGGCCACCGCCTTCGCCACCCGCACCTGCAGCCCCGCCGCGTCGTCGGCGCAGTGCTCGAGGATGCGCCGCATCGAGTTCTGCGTGTCGGAGTCGAGGGCGCTGCCCTGCACCTCGTAGACCTCGTCGAGGGTGACCAAGGTGCCCACCTCGGCATCGGCCAGCTTGCGCTCGCGGAACAGCTCCCCGAGCAGCTGCAGGAGACCGCGGATGGTCTGGTCGTCCTTCTGCGAGCGGTTGGAGCGAAGCCTCAGCTGCGTGGTCAACTGAAGCAGCAGATCGATCTGCTTGGGCAACAGCGGGTAGGTCTCGACGAAGTCGTCCTCGGTGATCGCGTCGCCGCCGTAGGCAAAGAGCTTGAGGTCGGCCCGATGCTTCTTGAATAGCGTCCGCAGTTGGTCTTCGCCCGCGTGGTTCTTCGCGAGGAGTCGCTTGTGCACGACGTCGCGGATGTTGGTAGCGGCGAGGTGGACACGCAGCTTGGGCGGGAAACGATCTTTGGTGTGAATGATGAAGCCGGCGTCGGCCTCGTCGTCGAGCTTCTGCTGCCCCAACGCCAGTAGCCAGGCTTTGCCCTTCATGCGGGCGCCGAGCTGCTCGGCGAAGGCGCGCAGTCGCTCCACGCGGTCGTTCGACGACAAGACGAACTGGGAGACCTCGTCGACCACCAGGAACAGCGTCTTGTCGGCCTGGCGGAACTTCATCATGTCCGCGATCGCAGCGACGGCATCGGCGGGTGACGCGGCCACCGTCTTTCGACCCCCGCGGCTGCGGAACCAAGCGTTCTCGTCGGTGTACCGCTGGGGGTACATGGCGTGCATCACGATGGAGAAGTCCTCGTCGGCAAAGGAACTGCTCCGCTGCACGTGCCAAGGGCCATCGAGGAGCTTCTCCGCCGTCTCGAGGAAACGCGGGTAGTCCCCTTCACGCTCCAGCCGCAACTCGAAGTCGGCGACCTGAGGATCGACCACGCAGTACTGGAGGTGCGCCTGCACCTGGCGCATGGCGGTGGCGTGGATGTGCTCGTCGTCCCGCGCCTCGGAGCCCACGTCGAAGACGACGGCGACGGGGTCGACCTTTTTGCGCAACGCTGCCCACGCCTCGCGCAGCTCGGCCGCGCGAGGCGAGGTGTCCCGCTTGAGGAGAGCTTCGGCCAACGACGTGCCGTCGGGGAGCGCGCGCCCATCGAGGGCGTAGCCGAGCAGCTTGGCGAACGACGACTTACCCGACCCGTAGAATCCGGAGATCCAGCAGTTGGGGAGAGGCGGGCCCCCCTTGCGCTCGAGCTCGGCGGTGATTGCCGTCAGCAGACGCACGTACTGCTCGTGGATGCCATCGGGCACGCGCCGGTGGTGGGGGTGGTTCTCGGGCCAGCCGCCCGTGATGATGTACTCCTCCACCTCCTGGGCGAGTTTGTCGGGCGACTGCTCGTGGAAGTAGACGACAGGGGAGATGTCTCGAGTGACGTCGGAGGCGAAGAGTTCTCTGATCGGCATGGCAGTCGTCAGGGGTAGATGCGGGGCCGGTAGTCGTTGTCGGGCTGGATGACGCCCATGAACGACAGCCCCGTGGGGCCGCGCCGTTCACCGGGGTAGAGGAGAACGACGGGGATCTTGTCGGTGCGGCCGCTGAGGTGACGCAGCAGGGCCGAGGACCGGAAGAAGGGGTAAAGGGAACCCGCGCGCCCAATGATGGCGAGGGTGCGCTCGGCGCGGTCGGGCCGCGCCGCGACGCGCTCCTGGATGATCCGGCTGCAGTCGGCGGCGATGCCATCGGGGCCCTCGATGAGGGGGCGGAGCTTGCCGACCAGGTAGTTCAGCCCCTGCTCGCGGCTGACTTCCGACTGGGTCTTCTCGCCGGCGATGACACGAACCATCCAGCGCTTCCCCTGCGCCCGCACGCGGTCCATGAAGAGCCGATGCAAGTCGAGGGGGATGACCTCCCACCCGTGGGCCGTCAGCTCGGAGGTGAGCCGCTGAACCCCGCGGCGTACTTTGAACTCCTCGGCGGGGTCGTACTGGAGGATGGCGAAGTGGTGGTTACGCATCGTGCTGATGCGCGGACCGTCCTCGTCGACGAGGTCGCGCTTGAGGTCTTGGAAGGCCTTCTCGAGGGGTGTCCGTGCCGTCATTGCCCAGCTCCTGCGGCGAGAGGCGTCGGCGCCTGGGCCTGTGCCCATGCAAGGAGGTCGGCGTGCTGCCAACCGAAGTCGACGAGGCCCGGCTGCCGGCGAAAGCGAAGGCTCGGGAGCTGCCGGAGACGGTCCTCCAAGGTCGAACCCGCCAGGCCCACGCTCGCGAGGTAGGGGCTTTGTAGAAGGGCGGTCTCGGTCTTAACGCCACGAAGGAGGTGCAGAACGTACTCGAGCGCCTCGTCCGTGACGCGGGGGTACGACAGTGGGCGCGGGTCCCGCGTCTTGGCGACCAACCCGGCCGCATGCGCCGACGACAGCAGCTTGCTGGCGATCTGCACCCGCGAGGCCATGGTCCAACGGGTCGGGCCTTGGTCGCCGACCCACCGCGTGACCAAGTCACGGGTGACATCCGCGCGCGCCCCCTGGCGGCGCCCCTCGAGGTAGGTCCCCGTGAAGTCCCGGTAGAGTGGGTCGGCCAGCTGAAGGTGCCAGTGGCAAATCAGGCGCCGCGTCTCGAGCCCGTCCGGCCGCCAGAGGTGCAGGGCGGGGAGCGAGGGGGGAAAGGCGTCGAACCGCGCCCGCATGTTGGCCAGCAGCACCTTCACGCGGGGCAGGCTGCGGGCGCCGAAGACGTAGCCCTCGAACGCCGTCTGGGCGTCGACGGACTGCGTGCCGTCGGTGTGCTGCCAGTACGACCGGCAGTCATCCACCTCGAGTGCACACTTCATCAGCCGCGTGTGGACCCGCGTCTCTTCCGCTGGCCGCTCGTCGGCTGCCGTCACCCCTTCCTCCGGTAGTGCGGTAGGGGGTAGGCGTCGCCGACGGGGGCAAGGGCGGCGACCAGCTTCGACGTGAGGTTGGCCACGTCGGTTGGCTCGGCGCCTTTGATGCGCCGGCCCAGCGGACTCGTCTCGGTCTCGACGTCGCCGTGGGAAGCCACCCACTCGGAAAAGGCCTGCTCCGACCAGTGCTCACCGATGAGACCATCGAGGGCCGGCAACGCGAGCGGTGGCGCTTGCCCGGACCGCTTGTGCTCGAGGAGGCGCTCGTCGACCTGCTCGTCCACCTCGAAGCCGATGCGGTACAGAGACACGATCCGGTCGGGGTGATCGGCGCGGAAGCGGAGCTCGGCGTCCCGTCGTCGGGCCGCTTCACGCACCGCCTGAAGGGCGGCCCAGTCCCAGGTGTTGGGGAGCAGTCGCTTGAAGAGGTCGTAGCCTCCGTACTCGGCCACCAGATCGGTCTTCCACCACCCGAGGCGCCGCTCTTCGCCGCTCTCACCCGCCCAGGCCACGATGAGCTGGGCGCTGAGAAGCGTGTCCATGACATCGGGCGCGATGCGCTTGGCCGAAGATGTCGATGTAGCTGCGCTCGTCACGGTACCCCCGCCCCAGGGAAGCCAGCGTATGCACGCTCAGCTCCGACCTCGCGCGACTCGTACCATGGGCAGGTGGCAGGATGGATCCTGATTCCGCGGGGTTCGGCGTGTCCGTGGCCACAGCCATGGGGTCGGGGGCGCTGCCACACCTTGCACGCGAGTCCAGGGTGGAGGGCATGGGCGTAGCTCATGCTCGTGGGGGCGCCCTCGAGCGCGCGTGCTGTCCCCGGGGGGACAGACAACGTGGCGCCAGGTGGATACCATGCCACTCATGCGTAGCCTTCTGCTGCTGACCCTCTCCGGAATCGCCATCGCTGCCTGTTCAGCCTGTGGCGACGCTCCCTGCGAGGAGACCAAGACGTGCAACGTGGGCCCCGACCCGACGGGACCGACGACCACCAGCTCGGGGGCCGGTGGCGCGCCGACAACTACTGCGAGCTCGAGCACCGGCGTCGGCGGGGCCGGCGGTGGGTCCGAGCACCCCACGGCCGTAGCGGTTGCGGCCTCGGGCCAGCACTCGTGCGCGGCGCTGACGGACGGCACGACCTGGTGTTGGGGCTCCAACTTCAACGGCTCCCTCGGTACGGCCGTGCCCGTCGAACAGTCGCTCGTCCCCGTCCTCTCCGGCTTGGTGGGTGTCACCGCCATGTCCGGGGGCGTGAGGAACATGTGCGGGATCAAGGACGGTCAGGTGTGGTGTTGGGGGGACGGCGAGTACGGCGCGCTTGGGAACAACGACAACGCCATATCGTCAACGCCGGTCCGTGCCGGTTCGCTCGAAGGCGTGACCTCTCTGTCCGGCGACGGCGAATACTACTGCGCGGTGGCGCAGGGCGAGGTTTGGTGCTGGGGCAACGGTACGTATTGGACCCTTGGCGGCTCCCCGCCGACCGGCGGCGAATCTCCCGTCCCTGTGAACCTGATCGGGCTCACGGACGCCACAGAGGTCGCGACCGCCGACCGGTACGCGTGTGCGCTCCGAAGCGCCGGCAGCGTCACCTGCTGGGGCGACAACGAGCAGGCTTCGGTGCCCGGCTCCAACACGCCCTCAACGCTATTGAACGCGAATGTTCAGAGCATCTCCGCCTCCGCGAGGAGCTCGCACACGTGCCTCACGCGCTTCGACCAGGTCTACTGCTGGGGCTCGGCGCACTCGAGTGGTGCGACGACGGTCGTGACGTCCCCGACGCAGGTCCAGGGCTTGGGGAAGGTTGACGCCATCGCGGTTGGCGGGCGCCATACGTGCGCGCTCGTCACCGGCGAAGGGGTCTACTGTTGGGGTGAGCCTCCCGGGAACGGTCGTACCACCGTCAGTAACACGCCGATCCTCATCCCCGGCACCCAGGACGCGCAGCAGATGTCGGCCGGCTTCCAGCACACGTGCGCCCTGCTCGAAGGTGGCAGCGTCGCGTGTTGGGGTGAGAACGGAGACGGGCGCCTGGGCAACGGCACGACGGTCGACTCGACCAAGGCGGAGACCGTCTTCCCGGCTTGGCAGTAGTAGCGCTCGCCGCATCGAAGGGCGCCACTCGGATCGCCGCGTGAGGTACCATGGTGCGGCTATGAAGCGCTCTCTGTGGCTCCTTGCGACCAGTCTCATCGTTTCCAGCGCTGGGGCGTGTGACGACACCGAAGGATCCGACGATGTGGCATCGACCGCCGTCACGACGACCACGACCAGCGGCGCCGCTGGGTCAGGGGGACAGGGCCCCGGCGGCGCCGGAGGGATGCCCGGTGCGGGTGGGGGCGGTGGCGACGTGGGAGGTGGCCTGCCGCTGTCCGGCTACGGCGTCTTGAGCGGCGACTGCGACGAGCTCGACCCGAGCGAGCTGGTGGGCATGAGCGCCGGTACCGTCCTGTCGAACGCCATCGAGTTCCCCATGATGCCCTACGAGCTGGCGGACCTCTCCGCCGGCGGGCAGATGATATTCAACGCCCCGAGCGAGAACCCCAGCTCGAAGGATAGCGAGCTGTTCGCCTTCGAGGTCCTGCACCGCTGCGAGTTGGCCACCCTGCTCAAGACCGAGTCGGACATCGCCTACGACGAGAACGTCCCCGGCCCCATCACGGACCTTCTGGTGGAGATCGACGGCTACAAGATCGGAGTCAGCGTCGTGCGCGCGTTCCAGTTCATGGGCGACTACACAGTGCAGGTCGCGCTGCCGAAGCTGAACGAGAAGCTGGCCGACATCCAGGATAGCTCGCAACGGGTCCTCCCCGAGGATGCTTGGGAGAAGCAGGTCTTGAGCGTCATCGCGGAGAAGCCGGAGAACGCCGCCGTGGTCGTCGAAGCGCTCGGCCTGGTCGCCCCGGCCGTGAGAGGCGACACCATCGTGGTCATCACCGTCACGAACGGCGAAGACGCCTTCATCTACTAGCCGGGGTACCGGCGCTGTCCCCGCACGGGGGCGGTCGACCGCTCAGGATGGGCGGCGTATAGCGCCGGGGCGACAATCGATAGATGACCTCATCCACCCCCCCGGACGCTCTCCGCGCCGTTGGCGCCAGCCGGCGCGGACGCTCAGCGTGTGGGCCCCTTAGCCTGCCGCTAGAAGCCGCGGGGGCTGCGTAACGCTGCCGTCTGGCGCGCGGCGAGCTGCTCGGCGCGAGCTGCGGGACCGAACGCCGGCTCGTCCGCGGGCAGGTGGTCGCGCAGCTCGTCGAAGGGCACCACCTCGACCTTGGGAGGCTCGACCGTCTTGAAGTAGTCGGCGCAGATACCCTGCCAGCGAAGGAACGCGAAGACGGTGGTGGCGCCCGCCGGGTCGAGCCAGTTGGCGACGCCGGGATCCCTTCGGCTCACCACCATGCGCAGCAGACCGTCCGAGCTCGGCCGTGCCTGGGCGGCGGTGAGGCCGACGTGGGCGAGCTCGCGTTGGGTGAACGTGCACCACGGCACGAGCCGTGCCGGCGTGCCGGTGCCGGGGAAGAACATGTTGCGGACGGCCAGGACGGCGTCGTGAGCGGCCGCGTGGGTGAACGGC
>JAUHZF010000331.1 GCA_030426145.1 Polyangia bacterium | reverse complement strand
TCGACGGTGAGACGATGATGGAGCTCATGCTCAAGCACGTGCAGGAACCGCCGCCGCCCATGTCGTCGGTGAACCCGAACCTGCCCCCCGGTCTCGATGGCCCCGTGCTGCAGATGCTCGCGAAGAACCCGGCGGACCGTCCCCAGAGCCTCGTGCAGGCCGTGGAGGCGCTGCGGATCGCGGGGCTCGGAGCGGGGCTCGACCTGCCCGCCAAGTCGATCATCGGAGGCGCGGTTTCTGGCCTCGGCGCCCTCACGCCGGGAGGCGGCGTGCAAACGGGGCCCGCGTTCACACCCATCGGCGGCGCGGCGGGAAGCCAGTCTGGCGACCGCACGGGGCCCGACTACGTGAGCGCGGAGACGGTGGTCGGCGGACCGGCCCCCGTGCCCGGGGCGAACCCCTCGGGACCCACCCTCAACACCGTGGCCTCCGAGGTGAGCAGCAGCGGGGGCGGAGGTACCCGAACTGCCATCATCGCGGCCGTGGCGCTCGTGGCCGGCATCGGGATCACCCTCGCGCTCACGTTGGGCGGAAAAGAGACCCCGAGCCCCGAGCCTGCAACCTCGGGCGAGCCGGCGGTCTCGAGCCCCAAGCCCAACCCCGAGCCCGCGAAGGGCCCACCCGTCACCCCACCGCCCTCGGAGGCTTCGGCGACCGCCGAGGCCACCTCTTCGGCGTCGAGCGCACCGACGGCGGCGGCGCCTCCGGCTCCGGGACCTCGGCCCACGCCCCGTCCTGGGCCTGCAACCCAACCGCCACCGAGCCAACCCCCTCCCGGGCCCGCTCCTCTCCCGGCTCCCGGGCCCTCGCCGGCTCCTCTTCCGGGCGAGCTCGAGGGCTTCTGACGATTGCGATGAAACGCCTCGCGAAGACCGTGGCGGCCGTGCTCGCGGCTGCTTGTCTCTGGACCGCCCCGGCCGATGTCTGGGCCCAAACATCGAACGAGTCCAAGGCTCGGCAGCTGTTCAACGGCGGGGTCGAGGCCTTCAAGTCCAAGGACTACAAGACCGCCGCACGCGCGTTCGACGAAGCTTTCGAGATCGCCCAGAAGCCCGCGCTGCTCTTCTCGTCCGCGCAGGCGCTACGTCGTGAGTACGAGCGCACCGAGGACGCCACCGTCGCACGCGCGGCCATCCAACGGTATGAGCGTTATCTCGACCTGCAGAAGACGGGGGGACGCCGCGTGGACGCGAAGCGCTCGCTGGTCGATCTGCAGCGCTTGGTCGGCGCCGGCGAAGGTGGTGGGAGCCTGGCTCAGGAGACCGTGGTCCAGATCAACTCGCCCACGAAGGGTGCGGTCGGGAGCCTGGACGGCGGCCCGATGCAGGCCCTGCCTTTCAGTGCGCGGATCGACCCGGGCAAGCACGAGGTCGAGGTCTACGCGACCGGCTATGCGCCGCGCACCGAGACCTTCGACATCTCGAAGAACGAGATCCTGATGTTCCCGGTCGCCCTCGAAGGCAAGGCCCCCGAGCTCGACATCACCGGGGAGAGCGGCGCCGAGGTCATCATCGATGGTGTGCCCATGGGCGAGACCCCCTTCTTGCGTCCGCTGGAGCTGTCGCCCGGGTCCCACCTGGTGGCGGTGGCGGCGAATGGCTACAAGCCCTACGTCGAAGAGATCGACTTCACCTATGGGTCGCAGACGGAGGTGCAGCTCGACCTCCCGATGACGGTTCAGCGGCAAGCTGCGTGGGGCGTCATCGCGACCGGGGCGACCATCTTCGCTGGCGGCGTGGTCGTGAGCGCGCTCGGTTTCGTCGCGCAAGCCGAAGCGGCTCAGATCGACCGTCGCCTCCAGGATGAAGGCAGCATCAGTCGCGAGGACGCCGAGGAGTACAACCAGCTCATCGACGACCGCGACCGCCTCACCGGAGCAGGCTCCGGTATCGCCGGCTTCGGTCTGCTCGTCGCCGGCACGGGACTCCTTCTCTACCTTTTCGACGAACCGGAGATCCGCCCGCCGCCGCGCAAGTCGGACGACGAGAAGGAGACCGAGGAGACGAAGCCCGAGACCCCGGAGTCGATGGACGTCGAAGTCATGGCTGCGCCGATCGTGGTGCCGGGCGTCAATGGCGTGACCCAGTGGGGCATGAGCTTGCAGGGGCGCTTCTGACGCGCGACCCTGGCCGCATGCTCTCGTCATCCTTTCGACGGGCCGTGGGCCTGCCACTGCTCCTCCTGGCCATGCTGCTCGGAGCCTGTGGGGGCGAGCAGAAGGGGCCGCGTGGCCCCGCCTTTTGCGCCAGCTACCAGGAGAACTACCTCGAGAGCTGCTTGCAGCAATGCGAGTCGGGACTCGACCTGCAGGACAAGGAAGGTCGCGCGACGTGCAAGAAGACCTGCCAAGAGGATCTTCAGGACGACGACACCTGGTCTGACGACTGCGCCAAGTAGTCGGCGCCGACGAGCGAAGGCGTGCTCAGCTGAGGAGGCCGAGGAGGGTGGAAAGCCACGCTCGCGGCCCTCGGGGGCGCAGCGCGCGACGGTCCACCGGATCGGGTTCCGTGTCGTGCGCTTCGTCCTCGACCCATTCGGTCGGCGCCACCGCCATCGGGATGGAGACGTCGATCGGGATGTCGATGTCGGTGTCGCGCGCGACGGGCACCGCATCGTCGGCCGCGAGGGGCATCGACACGTCGATGGGGATGTCGAGGGCCGTCTCCACGCCTATCGGGAGCTCGTCCAGCGAGGCCGCGGCCCACGCTACGTCGATGTCGACCGAGCCGGGAAGCGAGACGTCCACGGGGATGGAGGGGTCGACCACCGGGACCCCCTTCGGAGCCAAGATGCGTGCCCCCGAGGATGGCGGCGCGCTCGCGCGGCGCTGCGTTTGGGAGCGCGGCATCGTCGGCGCGCCTTCGAAGAGAGGCTCGTCGAAACCGGGGTCGGTGGGGGCGTCGGGCGGCGCGATGGTGCTGGCGTCGAGTGCAGCGATACGCCGGATCATGGCCCGACCTCGTGGGCCCACGTAGCGCGCCAGCGCGTGCGCGACCTCGGTGACCGAGGATGGCCGTGCGGCCGGGTCCTTGTGGAGCATCCACCCCACGATCGGCTGCAGGCTTCGCGGCAGGTCTGGTCGTAGCGACGGGAGCGGCGTGGGCTCCTGGTGGGCGACGGCCAGCATCAGCGCGGGGCCGCGACCCGAGAAGGCAGGGCCACCCGCAAGCATCTCGTAGAGCAGACAGCCGAGCGACCAGAGGTCGCTGCGCTCGTCGGCGACTTCGCCGTGCAACAGCTCAGGGGCCGCCGAGCGTGACTCGCATCGCAGACGCGTGGGGTTGGCTCCCTCCAGCTCCTGCAAGGCACACGTGCCGAGGTCACAGAGCTTGGCCACGGGCTCGCCGTTGCGACGCTGCACGAGCCGCACGGTGTCGGCCGAGATGTCTCGAAGCACGACCCGGTTGGCGTGAGCCTCTTGCACCGCCTCGCAAAGCTGGAGGAACAGGAGGAGCGCCTCGTCGAGGGATAGGCCACCGGTGTCGCGAGCCAGCTCCGCAAGCGACTCTCCCACCACCAGCTCGCGGGCGAAGTAGAGCGTGCCGTCGGGGAGTTGTCCCACGTCGAGGATGCGGGCGACGTGTTCGGTCTCGAGGGTCGCGAGCACGCGGGCTTCGCGGTGCAGTCGCGCCACGACGCGCTGCTCTACGCGGGATGGGATGACGACGCGAAGCCATACCAGCCGGCCGCAAGCCTCTTGTTCGGCTTCGACGAGCACGCCGCGTGCGCTGCGTTCGACGATGCGGCGTACGCGGTAGCGGCC
Organism: Polyangia bacterium; assembly: GCA_030426145.1. GTDB lineage: Bacteria > Myxococcota_A > Polyangia > Polyangiales > Polyangiaceae > JAPYTK01. The sequence goes on along the minus strand of JAUHZF010000331.1, from coordinate 6,891 downwards.
GGCGACGAGCGCGCCAGGACGGATGGCCTTCTTGGCGAGGTGAACTGCGTGGCGCAGAACTTCCTCCTCCATGGAGGCGAGCCGCTCAGGGTCGAGCTCGAAGTCCGGTCCGAAGGAGGCGTGCACGCCGGGGCGGCGTGGTGGGCGCAGAGGCGCGAGACCCTTCGCTGTGGAATCGGACATGTTTTCCCTCGGGCCCCTGGCGAGGGGGCGCCACAGGTAGGTATGCAGGACACGTGCCCGCCGATGTAGGACTGCGTCCTACTCTAGGGCGGCGAAATCATGTCTTCACCCAGGGCGGAGCATGGATGGATTGTGATCCAGTCGGACGATCGATTCACCGCGACATCGCATGGCGCATGGTAGAACCGCGCCGTGGGTGAGTCGGAGGAAGCGACCCGCGACGACGACGCCGAGCCGGCGGAAGGCGGCCGCGACGAGAAGGCCAGAAAGACCCGACGCAAGAAGCGTAGGAAGAAGCGTCGTGCCAAGAAGAAGGCCGAGCAGGAGGCGGAGCAGGCCGCGGAGACACAGGCCGAGCTGCCGCGGCGGCGTCCGTGGTGGTTGCTGCTGCTCCTCATCGGTCTCGTCGAGCTCTTTCTGTTCGGGAGTCGGGGTCGCATGCGCGTCTGCGTGGCGCACCAGGGCGAGCACGACTTCGCGCTCGTCGACCAGCCGCGCACCGAGGAGAACACCCGTCGCTACCCGACCTGCGTGAAGCGCACCAACGTGGGCATCGTCAGCAAGTACGACGATGTGATGACGGAGGCGACCGGCTACGCCTGCCAGCGTGCGGCGATCCTACGGCCGACCGACGTGCTCTATCAGTGCATCCTCGAGAAGGACGGCTGGGAGCACCGGGTCGAAACGAGCTTCGTGCCGCCGTGGGACCCCATCTACTACCGGAGGCTCTTCTGGTTCGCCTACGACTGAATCAGTCGGAGCCGTCGTCGACGTCGGGGATGGTGAGGGTGTACTCGAACGCGACCTTCGTGGCGCCAGCGTAGAGGGTGATCGCGTCCATGGTCGCGGTGTAGCTGTCCCAGGGCACGCTCAGCGTCTCGGGGCACAAGATCTGAAGGGAGAGGCCGCCGGCTCCGTCCTGAAGGTCGTAGGCGAACTGCAGCTTGCGCTCTCCCTCTCCGTCGGGGAACTCGAGCACACTCTGCATGTCGACCGCCGACCACACCTGGGTCTCGGTGAACATGGATCCCGTGACGCCTTCCATCCCGCCAGGACCGGTGTAGCGCTTGACGGCGGTGAGCTCGTAGGTACCGCGCGCGATGGGTCCACCCACGGCCGCGGGCATCGTCTGGGCGACCATCTCCATCGCGACCGGCGCGGCATCATTCTCGTGGGTGGCGCAGGCCATGCCACCCTGGCCGCCGAGTCCTCCGCCAGCGCCTCCCGCGCTGCTCGCCGAGCCGCCCGTCCCCGCGCCGCCGGTGCCGCTGGCGGACGTGGTGGTGCCGGTCGCGCCACCGCCCGGGTCGTCACCACATCCTGGGGCCGCGGCCGCCACCGCCGTCGCTACCGCCAATCCAGCGCTCCAACCAAGCCAAGCCCTCGTGCCCATCTTTCAAGAAGGCGGCCATTCGCTCCGTCCTGTCAAGCAGACGTTGCGCCCTCATCGGCGCGTACCTTGGTGGAGCCGGACTTTGGGGTAGGATGAAGGGGATGAGACGATCCGCCGCGCAGAGGACCCCCGACCGTCGGTCGCTCGGTTGGATTCTCGGGAGCCTCTTTGTCTCCGCTCTCTTCTACGGAGCGTGTGCTGGGCAACCCGCCTGCGAGCGGAACAGCGACTGTGACGAGGGCTACTGCAACGCTGGGGAGTGCGTGAAGGACTGCGTGGTCGCCGACCTCGACTGTCCTCGAGGCTTCATCTGCAACGAACTCGGCCAGTGCGAAGACCCGATCGGCTCGGGGGGCTCGGGCCAAGGGGGCGCGACGGGCGTGGGCGGCATGGCCACCACGACCGGGAGCATGACGACCTCGACCGGGGGCATGACCACGTCGACGGGGGGCATGACGACCTCGACCGGAGGCATGACGTCCACCAGCACCGGCGCGGGTGGTGCGCCCCCGATGCTGGGTGAGCTCGAGCTCTGCCAAAGCGACGCGCAGTGCAACGGCAACCTCGTGTGCCGGGCGATGACCAAGGGGGGCGCCATGCGTTGCACCACCCCCTGTTCGAGCAACACCCAGTGCCCGTCCGGCAGCAAGTGCTTGCCCGAGGGCAACAACAACTACTGCTTCTTCAGCGACGTGGGTCGGAGCTGCACCGTGGCGACCCAGTGCAACTTCGCCTGCATCGTCGGTGTCGACTACTGCACCGTGCCCTGCAACTCGGGCTCCGACTGCCCCAATGGCTACGGGTGCATGCCCATCGGCTCTCCGGCGCAGAACGTCTGCGTCAAGGCCGAAGCCTTGTGCGATGGCGTCAACAACAGCGCGTGCATCGCCCCCGCGGCCTGCGACACCTCGCCGAACATGATCCTCGGGGGCTGCACCACGACGTGCAACACGGCGGCCGACTGTCCTCAGCGAGGGGCCGGGCTCGCGCCGTGGACCTGTGATGGGCTGTGTCGCCGTCCGAGCGACGTCTACGGGCCCCTGCCGGGGGGGTACAACCCGACGGAGTGGCACTGCGACGGCATGTTCAATCCCGTCGTGCTCTGCAACGACGCACAGCACATCGATTTTCAGGCCTTCAACTTCCCCCCCACGCCCGCCGTCGACTGTTTCTCCAATTTCACCACCACGGGGGCCGCGAACGACAGCTGCGTGAACAGCTGCACCTTCGCGGGGGGCTGCTCCGATCTGTTCCAGTGCGTCGGACTCGGCAGCATCAACGGCAACCGCATCGGCTTGTGTTTGCCCCACGGGACCAAAGAGCCCGGTCAGGCCTGCTCGACGAACGTCGAGTGTGCCTTCGGCTACTGCTACCAAGGCACCTGCAGCCGGGACTGCTCGCGCGACAATCTCTGCCCCGGTGGCCTCACCTGCACGGCGGGTGGCGGCCCCAACATCGAGGGTTTGCCCTTCAAACGCTGTCTGTGAGCCTCGTGCGCGGGGCGCGCGGCAGAGGCTAGACGCTGCCCGCCGTGCGTGATGGGCTCCGGGCTCGATGGACGGGAGTACCAAGCTTCTGGCCGGGCTCGCGCTCTTCGTATGGGGGGCCGCCGGCTACCTCTACGCGACCAAGGACGACAGTCCGACGCCCGACGCAAGCGCGGCGCCCGCCGCCTCGTCGGCCGCGCCCACGTCCGCGCCCGCCTCGACCCCGGCGACCCCGTCACCGACGACTGCGCCCTCCGCGTCCTCCTCGGCCGGTACCCAGGAAGACCCACAGGCCTGCATCGTTCGCCACCTTCCCACGGCCACCTTCGCCAAGAAGCAGATCCCCTTGGGCTTCGTCTGCGAACAACCCGACCCGCATCGAGGCGCGACCGAGCTCAAGTCGCGCATCGTGAAGGCGGGCATGGGCGACGTGACCGAAGGCATGCGCTTCTGGGCCGGGCTCGGATGGTACGAGATGGCGGCTTTCAGCGTTCTGCGCGCCCACTGCTGCGCCTCCCGACCTCCGCTGAAGTATCGGTTTCCGCTCGCGTGTCCCATCGACCAGGCGCTGCGTGACCTCGAAGCCGCGGCGGAGAAGCGAGACGCTGCGGCGACGAAAAAGGCGCTCGACGACTACCGTGCACGGGCCATCTGCCTCGATCGCGTAGGGCAGGCGGGCTCCCTCGGGCAGGCGACGCCCCCCGGCGCCGGACGCAAGCACGTCGAGAAGCTCGTCGAGCGTTAGCTCTGGGTCGGGTCTTCGTCGTCGTCGTGCAGCGGGGTCTGGATGACGGGGGGCTGACGGATGGCGGTGATCGCCTTGGTGTCGACGGCGGGTACGGCCACCGTCGGGGCATCGCTGTCGATGGAGAAGTCGAGCGGCAAGCAGTAGCAGGCCACGACGGTGATGTTGTCGGTGCCGCCGTCGACGTTGGCGAGATTGACCAGGCGCTCGCATGCGTCGCTGGCCGTCGCGCTCGCGTCGAGGGTGAGGCCGATGACCCGGTCTTCGACGTGCTTGGTGAGCCCGTCGGAGCACAACATCAAGACGTCTCCCTCCTCGAGGTGGTGGCGGTGCACCTCGGGCTCGACGGCCGACGTCTCGCCCGCGCCGAGGGCGTTCCACAGCACGTGGTGCCAAGGGGAGCTGTCGTCGATCGTGATGTCGGTACGCTCCTTCAGCTTCTCGGCCAGGGTGTGATCGGTCGTGAGCTGCAGCAGCTCGTTACCCCGCCACAGGTAGGCTCGACTGTCGCCGACGTGGGCGACGTAGAGGTAAGGCCATTGGATGTAGGCCACGGTGAGGGTGGTGCCCATCGGCTTGCCCGTGCCCGCCCGGGCGGCTTCGCGTCGCACCGCCTCGTCTCCCTTCACGAGGGCGGAGGTGAGCCCTCGCCGCACGCCGGGGAGCGTGCTCTGCGGCGAGGGGATGTTGAGGCCGCTCGTGGGTCCTTCGAGGGTGCCAGACCACGGGAGGGCGGTGACGACCGTTTGGATGACCGAGCGCACGGCGACGGAGCTCGCAACGTCTCCGGCGGCACCACCTCCCATGCCGTCGGCGACGAGGAGGAGGGTTCCGTCCCGCGGCGGCGACATGAGTGGAGCCACCTCGCGCACGCTCGTCGACATCACCCGCAGGTTTCGTTCGAGGCGAGCCACGAGGAACTGGTCTTCGTTGCGCGCGCGTTCGCGGCCGACGTGGGTCAATCCCGCTGCGTCGAGGGTGATCTCAGGCTGCCACATGACGTTCGCAGCAGCGTCACTCGCCCATCACCGGGCAGCAAGGACCCATCAAGATCTTCCGTGTCCGGTCGTTCGGGACGGTTGGAGGGGCATGTACCGGACGCCACAACGACCCGAACTACTCATCGTCGACGACGACGACCTGGTCCTGAGGGCGATCGGACGGCTTCTGCGCCCGTTTCGTCATGCCTGGGACGTGCATCTCGCACGCAATGGCGCGGATGCTCTCACGATGCTCGAGCGCATCACGCCCCACGTGGTCGTGAGCGACCTCGATATGCCGGTCCTCGACGGCCCGACCCTTCTGTCGCGGCTGAAGGAGGAGCACCCCCAAGTGGTGCGCATCGGGATCACCGGCGACCACTCGCTGTCGTCGACGCAGCGCATTTTCTCCAGTGCGCACCAGCTCATCACCAAGCCCTTCGACGCCAAGTACTTCCTCGCTACGCTCGAGCGTGCCTTTGCGCTCAGCACCACCCTCCAGAGCGAGGCCCTGCGACGACTCGTCGCGCGCAACAACGAGCTTCCGACGCCACCCGGCGATTTCATGCGCCTGTCGGAGCTGCTGGTGCGAGAGGATGCCGACATCGACGATGTCGCGCGCCTCGTTCAAGAGAGCCCAGCCCTCGTGGCGCGCCTGATGCAGCTCACGTCGTCGGCCTTCTTCGGGCGCGTGCGACCAGCGGCGAACGTCGCCGAGGCGGTCATGGCCATCGGGCTCGGTCCGATGCGCGCCCTCGTGCTTCAGCACGGCATCGTGCAGATCTTCAAGACGAGCGTGCGCGGCTACTCGATGGAAGCCGCACAGCGAAGGGGACTCGTTGCGGCAACGCTCGCCCGCCAACTGGTCACCGACTCCACCCTGGCTGACGTCGCCTACATCGCCGCCATCGTGCACGAGGTGGGGCAGCTCGTGCTCGCGGCTCGGTCGCCCAAGGTGCTCGAACACTGCATCAAGCAGGCGATGGCCCAGAACCTCTCGTTCGCCGAGACGCAGCACAAGGTCTTGGGCGTGACCGACGCCGACGTAGGAGCCTTTCTGCTCGGCCTGTGGGGCCTGCCGCAGGTGGTGGTGGAAGCCGTCGGGTTGCAGCACCGGCCCGCGGAGATCGACGAAGGGGTCGTCGGGGTCCGTACGGCCGTCTACCTCGCGGCCAAGCTCACGGAGAACCCGGAGATGGTTGCGCGCGCCCCGGTGCGCAACTTCGAGTCGGCCATCGACCTGACCCTGCTCGGCGTGGCCGAGGCGGCCGAGCGCCTGGAGCGCATGCGCGACCTCGCGCGGGTGCTCGTCCCGGAGGCAGAAGAGACGCCGCAACGAGCGGCAGGCTGACTGTTCTCTCAGCCTGAACGCAAGCGACCGCCCGTGCATCAGCTACAGGGTGGGGAGAACGGAGGAGCAAGATCGCGACGGGGAGCGACCGGGGGTCCATAGGCCCTTCAGTCGTACGCTTGTATCGGACCCTGGTTCATACGGCAGTGGTCCGAGCAGTGGAGTCGTCGTGCGCGTGGAAGAGGAGTTGGCCCCCGGCCAGATGATCAACGAGAGCGTTCGGCTCCTCACCGAGCTCGGCCGGGGAGGCATGGGGAGCGTCTGGACGGCAGAGCATCTGCGCCTCGAGGCTCGCGTGGCGGTGAAGTTCATCGACCCCGACCTCGCGCGTGAGGCGCCGAGCCTTCGCAAACGGTTCCAACGCGAGGCCAGCATCGCCGCTCGCCTTCGCAGCATTCACGCGGTGCAGGCCTTCGACCAGGGCGAGACCGAAGCGGGCACGCCCTACATCGTGATGGAGCTTCTCGAGGGTGAGACCCTCACCGACCTCATCGAGCGCGAGGGCCCGCTCTCCGTCGCGGAGACGACGCACGTCGTGGCGCAGATCGCCAAGGTGCTCCACCGCGCCCACGTGCTCTCGGTGGTTCACCGAGACATCAAGCCCGACAACATCTTCCTTCTCGACGACGAGGACTACGAGCTCTTCGTGAAGGTGCTCGACTTCGGCATCGCCAAAGACAAGAGCCCTTCGCGCAAACTCGACATGACGGCCCAAGGCATCGTCGTGGGTACACCCGAGTTCATGAGCCCCG
>JAUHZF010000330.1 GCA_030426145.1 Polyangia bacterium | reverse complement strand
GAGCTCGGCGTCTTCTTGCAGCCACTTGCGGTAGCCCTTGGCCATGGGACACTCGAAGACGTGGCGCCCCTCCTGGAGCTTCTCGTCGGAGGCCACCAGCGCTACCGCATGTCGGCTCACCTCCCCGAAGGCTTTGCGTGCCCCGTCGACATCCTTCGCGGCCGCCTCTACTGCCTTCGCATTCTTCGCCATGCCCTCGAGATGGGTCTTGGCCTCCCCCGAAGCTGCCGCTGCAGCCTTCTCGGCTTGCCCAGCGAGAGCGCTCGCCGCTCCGGCCAGCTCGGCCAGTTCCTCCTTGGCCAAGTTCTGCCGGAGCACATCGTAGGCCTTCAGCGTGGCCCCGACGGCCTCGCGGTCCAGCTTGGCGCTCGGCTCACTCGGCGCGGCGGTAGCTGCCGGCTTGGACTTCGGTGCGCTGCTGCTCGACGCTGCCTTGGTGGTCTCGCTCTCGCCACAACCGGCGAGCACCGCGAGCAGGACGAGAGGCAAGAAGGTGGTACGGGCGGTGTCATTCATGGGGTTCATCTCCAGTTGGGGTTGATTCGGCCTTGTGGGCCAGAAGGCCCCGTGCTTCGCGCAGGCTGAAGAGCACGGGTACGAGGAACAGACTCCCGAGCGCGACCGTCATGCCGCCGAGAAGGGGCAAAGCCATGGGGAGCATCACGTCGCTGCCCCGGCCGGTCGCGGTCACGACCGGAAGGAGCGCAATGAGGGTGGTGGCGGTGGTCATCACGCACGGGCGAACGCGTCGGGCCGCGGCCTCGGCCGCCGCCGCGCGGATCTCGGGCCAGCTCGCCGGCCGTGTCGCATCGAAGCGCTGCCTCAGGTAGGTCGTCATCAACACCGCGTCGTCGGTGGCGATGCCCGCGAGGGCGATGAAGCCGACCCAGACCGCCACCGAGATGTTCTGTGGCCCGACCCTGAACACCTGCCTCAAAGACAGATCGCCGATGGAGACGTCGAGGAACCACGGCTTGCCGTAGAGCCACAGCAGGAGGAAGCCCCCCGAAGCGGCGAGCAGCACCGACGACGCGATGATGAGGGTCGTGCTCGCGCGACGGAACTGCAGGTAGATGAGCAGCACCACCAAGGCGAGCGCTGCCGGCACCAGCACCTTGAGTCGCGCCTCGCTACGGAGCTGGTTCTGGTAGGCGCCCGCGAAGCTGTAGCTCACCCCCGCCGGAACCTCGAGCTCACCCGCGGCGATACGATCCTGAAGAAACTGCTGAGCATTCTCGACCGCGTCGACCTCCGCCACCCCAGGCTGTTTGTCGAACACGACGTAGCCGGTGAGAAAGGTATCCTCGCTCTTGATGACCTGGGGACCCCGCGCATAACGAATGTCGGCCAGCTGCTCGAGCGGGAGTTGATGCCCGAGCGGGCTCGGCACCAAAACTTCGCCCAAGCCCTCGGGCGCCGCACGCCGCTCGCGTTTGTAGCGTACGCGCACCGGATAGCGCTCACGGCCCTCGACGGTTCGGGTGAGGGTCTGCCCGCCAATCGCAGTTTGAATCACCTCTTGCACCTTGGCCACCGACAGGCCGTGACGCGCAATGGCGACCCGATCGATGTCGATCTCGAGGTAGGGTTTGCCCACGATGCGATCGGCGACCACCGTCTCCGGCCGAATGGCGGGCACCCGTCGCAAGAGCGTCTCGACCTCGCGCCCGAAGGCCTCGATGGTCGCGAGATCGGGCCCCCGGATCTTGAGTCCCATGGGGGCGCGCATCCCGCTCTGCAGCATCACCAAGCGTGCCGCAATGGGCTGGAGCCGGGGCGCGTCGGTGACGCCCGGCACCTTGGCTGCGCGTCGAACCTCGTCCCAGATGTCGTCGGTGTTACGAATGTGGTCACGCCATTGCCGCACGCGGTGACCTTCATCGTCGACGCCATACTCGGGCACCACCGTCACCACCGTCTCGAACATCGAAATCGGCGCTGGGTCGAGCGCGCTCTCGACGCGACCGAGCTTGCCCACCGCCGCCCTCACCTCGGGCACGGAAGCGATCGCAGCGTCCATCATGGCCAGCTGCTCCTGCGCCTGCCCGATGGAGGCGTGCGGCATCGTGGTGGGCATGTACAAGAAGGCGCCCTCGTCTAGGGGAGGCATGTACTCGCGCCCGAGCCCGGGAAGCGCCTTCTCCAGCACCGCGACCGGCTTGGCCCCGCGAATGTTTTCCGACCAACCCTCGAGCAGGTTGGGTAGCCCGCGCCAGGCCACGAAGCCCCAGACCACCGAGAATGCGGCCATGCCCACCACCCAGCCGGGACGCAGCAACGCCCGCTCGATGAGCCGCGGGTAGACGCGCACGAAGAGGGTCATCGCTCCGAGCAGCAGGGCCAGAAGCACCAAGGTGAACAATCGATTCGCGAGAACCCCGCGCTCGAGCCCCAGAGGGAGCCAATCATCTGCGAGGCCCACCGCGAGGGCGGTCACCACGATCGCTACCACGGAAACCTTGATGCGGCGCCTCCAGGGCCCGGGGATCCGATCTGCCCATGCCTCGAGCCGGGCGTGCTTTCCGAGCAGAACCGCTGCCACCGACGGCAAGACCACCAACGCCACCGTGAGCGCGGCAAACATGGCGAAGGTCTTGGTGAAGGCCAGCGGCCGGAACAGCTTTCCTTCGGAAGCGGTGAGCCCGAAAACCGGAATGAAGCTCACGATGGTGGTGGCGGTAGACGTAAGCACGGCGGGTGCCACCTCGGCGGCCGCCTTGCGCACCATCGTCGACACGGGCTCGTCGGAGCTCGTCCATCGGTCCGTGATGGCCTCGGTGAGCACGATACCCATGTCGACCATCGAACCGATGGCGATGGCGACACCACTGAGAGCCATGATGTTGGCGTCGACCTCCAGGCTGCGCATCAGGATGAAGCTGCCGAGCACGGCGAATGGCAACACGATGCATACGAGGAAGGCACTCCTCAGACGGCGCAGCATGACGAGCACCACCACCACGGTGATGAGCAACTGCTGCCACAGCGCCGTCGACAACGTACCGAGGGTCTCTTCGATGAGCACGGTCCGGTCGTAGAAGGGCACGACGGTGATGCGACTCTGCCGACCGTCGTCGAGCTTGCGCCGTGGCAGACCGGGCTCGATCTCGCGCAGCTTGGCCTTGACCGCCTCGATGACCTCGAGCGGATTTGCGCCATAACGAATGACCACCACGCCCCCCACGGCGGGCGCTCCCGCGACGTCGAGCGCGCCTCTCCGCTGCGCGGGTCCGAGATGCACTCGGGCCACGTCCCTGATGTGGACCGGGGTGTGCTCTCGATTGGCGACGACGACGGCTTCGAGGTCATCGATGGATTTGATGAAGCCCAGGCCGCGCACGACGTACTCGACGCGATTGATCTCGGCCGTGCGCGCGCCCACGTCGAGGTTGGCCTGCGCGACGGCACGTGCCACGTCGTCGACCCCAACGTGGTAGGCGAGCAGCGCCTCCGGATCGATGTCGACTTGATACTCGCGCACGTAGCCGCCCACCGACGCGACCTCGGAGACCCCGGGCACCGCCTGCAGAGCGTAGCGCACGGTCCAGTCCTGAATGCTGCGGAGCTCCTGCTGATCCCAGCCTGGTGCGGGGTTGCCGTTTTCGTCGCGCCCCTCGAGCGTGTACCAATAGACCTGCCCCAGTGGCGTCGCGTCGGGTCCGAGCGAAGGGGACACGCCATCGGGCAACGTGCCGGAGGGCAGGCTCGCGAGCTTCTCCAGGATGCGGGAGCGCGCGGCGTAGTAGCCCACGTCTTCTTCGAAAATCACATAGACGCTGGAGAGCCCGAACATGCTCGAACTTCGAATGGTCTTGACCCCGCCAATGCCGAGCATCGCCGCGGTGAGCGGATAGGTGACCTGGTCCTCGATGTCCTTCGGCGACCGCCCCGGCCACTCGGTGAAGACGATCTGCTGGTTTTCACCCGTATCGGGAATGGCGTCGACGGGTACCGGGCTCTGGGGAAGGTCGCCGACCGGCCAGCGAAATGGCGAGGTCACCAGCCCTCCCACCACCAGCATGGCGGCGAGGATGGCGACGATGAAGCTGCCGTCGATGAAGAACCCCAACGGGGCTTCCCAGCCGCGACGGGCCATCTCAGTGCCCTCCGTGCTGGTGCGGTTGCGACGACTGGCCCTCTGGCGCCTCTTCCCATCGCGCGGCGGGAGCCACCTCCGCGTCGATGGACCCGCAACGCAGCATCTTCTTTCCCTGGTAGGGATTGTCGACGGTATCGCTCCGCTGCACCCAGCTCGCGGCCCTCCCCGAGAAGGCCATGGGGCAGGTGGCGACGTGAAGAGCGTCCTCGAGCGGATTGCCGAATCGCCTCATCACGTCGAGCACGACGGCGCTCGTCTCTTCGAACACTTGTCGGGCCTGCGCCAGGTCGGAGGCGGTTCCGCCGCGAAGGGCGGCCGCGCGAAGCTGCTTGGCCATCGGAGACCACGCCTTCTTCGCCGCGGCAGGGGCCGAGGGGGCAAAGCCCTCCACCGCATCGACGAGCGCGGCGTAGTGCTTTCGCGTGGCTTCGAGGTCGTCGCGCGCGAGGCCATCGCGCAGGGCGAGGTAGGCCTCGACGACCGGCGCCATGCCGCGACGGAAAGCTTCGTCGACCTCGACCGCCGCGGTGGGTTGGCGCTCGCGGTCGTCGGGCATGAACATCATGCTCCGACCGCCCCGGATCTGGAGGTCGCTGTCGAGCACGAAGGCCCCCTGCATGACGACGCGCTCACCCTCCCGCAGCCCCGAGAGCACGGGATAGTGATGGCCTACCCGCGCGCCGAGGCTTACCTCGCGGGCCTCGTAGGTGGGCTCCGAGCTCTTGGGCACCTCGACGTAGACGAGCGAGCGCTTGCCCGTGAAGAGGGGCGCGGAGTCGGGGATGACCAAGGGTGGCGCCTGCTCGGTTCCATCTTCGGTGCGAATGACGGCATCGGCGAACATGCCCGCGCGAAGGTTGCGCTCACGGTTGTCGACGACGACGCGCACCCGGGCCGTGCGGGTCGTGGTGCTCACCACCGGGTCGATGAAGTCGACGCGCCCCTCGAAGGTCTGGTCGGGAAGCGACGCGACCTCGAGCTCGACGGGGAGGCCCAGCTTGATGCGTGGCAGATCCCCTTCGTAGGCATCGAGCTGTACCCAGAGACGGTCGAGATCGGCGATGCGGAAGATGGGTTGCCCCGATTCTACGTGGGCCCCCTCGCGCGCGACCTGCTCGATGACGGTGCCGCCGTAGGGCGCCACCACCGACACGTGACGCGATGCCCGGTTGATCGACTTGGGACTGACGCCGAGGAGCTGCAATCGCGTCTCCGCGGCGTCGAGGGCTTCGGCGGCCGCGCGGCGCGACACGGGCAGCGCGTCTTTCAGACGCTCGACCTGGCGGCGGGCGCCAATGAGCTCCTTCTGTGCGGCGTAGGCCTCACGGCTGTAGAGCGCGGCCACCGCCTGACCTCGTTTGACCTCGGCCCCCTCGCTGCGCACGAAGAGACGGTCGATGCGACCGTCCGTCCAGGGTGAGATGGTGCGGACGGTCGTCTCGTCGTAGTCGAGGCGGCCGAGCAGCCGGAGCTCGCCTCCCTCTTGGGCGCGGTGAACGGGGGTGGTTCGAATGCGCGCGAGCGCCTTGGCCCGCTCGGAGATGGTCACGCGGTTCGGCGCCGCCTCGCTCCCCTCGCCCAATGGAATGAGGTCCATGCCGCAGATCGGGCACGAGCCGGGCTCGGGGAGCTGGATCTGCGGGTGCATCGAGCAGGTCCAGATCTCGGTCTCGCCCACCCCGCTCTGCGTCTCGTCGGCTGGAGCTGCGGTCCACAGCCCGATGGCGAAGGCGGCCAGCACCACCAGCAGCACGGCAAGACTGCGCAGGATGCGACCCACGGTCGTTGGTTTCGTCTCCATCAGGCGGCCTCCCCGGCTTCGACCTTGCGTCCCACGAGGTGCTCGAGCTCCGACCAGCTCCGCGCGTGTGCCGCTTGGGCTTCGAAGAGTCCCATCTGAACCTCGAGCAGGTCGCGCTGCGCCATGATGGCCGTGGCGAGGCTGACGTTGCCGACCTGGTACTCCGCGAGGGCCGACTCGAGCACCGCTTCCGCCTGAGGCTGAAGGGTGTCTCGGTAGAGCTTCACCCGACGCACCTGGTCTCGGATCTTGGACAGGGTTCGGTCGATCGCCCCCGACCTCGCCACCACGAGCGCTTCACGCTCGGCCCGGGTCGACCGGGCCATGGCCCGCGCTTCCTCTTCCGCCGCGTCTTCGGAGAAGCGCCACAGGGGGATGCTGATCCCCGCCGAAATGGTGACGGCGTCGCGACCGCTTCCGTCCAGGGCGGGGTCGAGGGCGGGGCCGGTCTCGATCCAGTCGAAGCCGAGCGAGAAGGTCGGCAAGCCCTTCGCGTAGGCGAGCTCGGCCCGCTCCTCGTGGGCATTCGCCTGGAGCGCGAGGGCATCGATCGCGGGGTGCTCGGCTCCCGCCTCTCGCAGCGCCTCTGGGCTCTCCTTCGGCATCGCGACCACGGGCTCGACCTTCTCATCGACCTCCAGTGGATCGGCCGTTCTCAAGGCGAGCGCCTCCCGGAGTCGCGCCTGCGCGCGCGCTTCTGCCTCGTCGAGCGCCGATTGCGCCTCGGCGTTTCTCGCCATGAGCAGCCCGACCTGGGCGACCGCGGTGAGACCGGACGTGCCCACCTCGAGGCGAGCACGGGCGGCGACGGACAAGCCGTCGAGGATCGCCGCCTGATCCTTCAGCACTTTGCGCACCCGGGTGATGCGCCACAGCTCCCAATAGGCGTCGGAGACCTGAGCCGTGAGGGTCAGAGCCACCGCGTCGACCTGCCGGCCCGCCCCGGCTGCGTCGAGGCTGGCGGCCTCGGTGCCGTGGCCCCAGACGGTGGGGAACGGGAGCTGTTGGCGGAGGCTGAGCTTGTGGCGCTGCGGTCCGACGCGGGTCTCCACCCGACGTACGAAGCCAGTGTAGGTCAGGGTCGGATCGGGGATGCGGCGTCCCTGATCGATGCGTGCCGCAGACGCGCGCCACCGATAGTAGGCCGCCTCCATGCGTGGATGACGGGCCACCGCGTGGGCCACGTAGGGGCCGAGGCCGCCGTCGAAATGCGGGACGGCTTCGGGTTGGGTTTCGTCGAACTGGAAGCGTTGGGTCGCCAGGCGGTCACGGACCGTCTGCTCGTGCGTCCCAGCGCAGGCGGACACGAGCAAGAGGCCCGCGAGAGCTACGCGTTGCATGGAATTCCTCCGAGGATTGAGCGCACAACCAATCCGAGCGTCGGCATCGACGTCGGATGGAGGGGCGGCTCAACGGAGGAAGACTTGCAGCCAGGCGCAGCGCTCGAGCGCGGATTGCGGCCCGGCGCGAATGGGGACCGCCGTCTTGCCGGGGGCGGCGGGCGCCGGCGCCCAAGACGATGGCGCGGGCCCGAGCGGGCCGAGGGACGGGGTCACGATCGCAACGAGCGGTCCGAGCGTGCTCGGCGGTCGAGGCGCTTCGGCCGCCTCGCCGACGGGTAGCGCGTCGAGGCTGAAGGCCTCGCAGCAGCCCTGCCGGCGCACGGCAGCGTCGGCGTCGGTGGGGACCCGCAGCTCTGCCTCGGCCTTCAGGCGCGCCCGGTGCTTCGCGCAGCAGGTGTCGACCCGCCGCGTCTTCTTCGCGTGCGGGCAGAACGCGAACGCCGTGCCGGCCGAGAGCAGGCCGCACACCAGCACCACGAGCATCGTCCCGTGGACGAGCCAGCTGCGGAGGCGAGCCTGCAAGAGCATAGGCACGGGCTTCAGGGTACGCGCCCGCCCCACCCCAGGCAAGGGATCAGAGCGTCTCCACCGCTCGGAGGACCAGTCCCCCCACGAGCACGACCGCAGCGACGGCCGCGCTGAGTGTCTTCAGCGGCCCATCGCCTTCCATGTCGTGATTCATGGCTCCGTGGGCGTACTGGTGGCGCCGATGGAGGTAGATCAGCCCCGCAGCCACCGCCGCGAACGCCGCGTTGAGCCAGAACGTGTAGTCGAAGGCGAAACGAACCACGTCGTCGACAGCCATGCCGCTTTCAGGCACCCATCCCACGAGGTGATAGCCGCCGCTCAGCAAGAGCGACGTGGCCACCATGCTCACATACATCACGCCGGCGATGTAGAGCGCGGCCTTCCAGCCATAGTACTTGGCGTTCACGCTCACGAGCGGCGGCACCACGAGGTCGGCGTAGATGAACGCCATGATCCCCGCGAACATCACGCCCTGGGCGCTGAGCACGGTGGCGAGAGGAATGTTGCCCATCGACCCGATGAAGGTCGCAGCGGCGACAAAGGGTGCGATGAGGGCGTTCTCGACCGCGACGAGCCAGGCGGGGGCGTCGGCGCCCGTCATGAAGAGCGTGGACCACCACGCCTTGGGAACGAGGGTGGCCATGAAACCCGCCACGGTGAAGCCGATGACGATCTCCTTGTAGACCATCTGCCAGTCCATCACGAAGTGGTGACCCACCATCTGCCAGCCCTCTCGGGACCGCATGCGCTCTCGCCAGTCGAACTCCTCCTCATCGGCCTTCGCTCCTTCTTCGGCTCGTTCACGGGCCGAGGCCAGCAGCGACGAGGGGTAGGTCACGCGAATGAGTAGCGCGCTGATGGCGATGAGCAAGACGCCTCCGAGCAACTCGGCGAGGAGGAAAGGCCAGCCGAGGAAGATGAGGATGAGGACACCCAGCTCGATGACGAGGTTCGTGGACGCGAACATGAAGGCGACGGCCACGATGAAGTGGGCGCCCTTGACCACCAGCGACCGAGCCGCCGCGAGCGCCGCGAACGAGCAGGAGGACGAGGCCGCGCCGAAGACCGTCGTGAGGGCGATGCTCTTCGGTGTGGCTCGTCCGAGCTTCTCCACGAGACGCTTCTTGGGCACGAAGACGCGGATCATGGCACTGATGAAGTAGCCGAGCACGAAGGCCCAGGCAGCCTTCCAGAAGAAGCCGAGCGCCGTGAAGGCCCCCTCGCCTATGAGGGAAAGAACACGTTCCATGCATCGCGACGCTGCAAGATGCCCGCCAGCTTGGATCGCGGCCACTTGGGCGTCGGTGTCTCGAGGCAAAATGTCCCAGCTGGGACATCCCGGTGCCGGTCGGCCTCTACTCGTTGGGATTGACGGTCATGTGCGCCATCATGCCGTACTCGGCATGCGAGCCGATGTGGCAGTGGTACATCCAGTGGCCCGGGTTATCGAAGGTGGTGACGATCTGCACCGTCTCGAAGGCGTCGAGGTTGACGGTGTCCTTGAGGCCAGGTTCGTTGGCCGGCTGCCCGTCTCGCGAAACGACCTGGAAGAACTGACCGTGCAGGTGGAAGGGGTGATACGGACCGATCTCGTTGGTCAGCTCGAGCATGACCGGCTGACCCTGGGCAAACACGAGGTCCTCGACTTGGTCGCCGTGCAAGCCGTTGATGGTGAACACGAGATTGCCGTTGTCGTTGAACCCGCCGAGGGCAATCGGCTGAACGGTGGCATCGGTCGGAATGGGCGGAAGCTCCACCACCGGGTAGACAGGCTCCTCGGTCTGGACCTCGCCGTTCACGGCCCAAGTCCCCACCAGCATGGGGACCTCTTCGACGTTGCCGTTCACATCGGTGAGCACATGACTGAAGAGCTCGACGTTGGTGGCGCTCCCGTCGACCCGCACTTCGACGTCGTAGCGTTGGCCTACGGTGAGCTCGAGGGTGTCGGTCACGTAGGGGGTCGGCAGCAAGCCGCCGTCGGTACCGATCACTCGCCATGTAGCGCCCTCGATACTCACCTTCATGATCCGGGCGTTGGCGGTGTTGACGAGTCGCCAGCGCTCGATGGCGCCCACGGACGTGGTACCCGCGAGGGGGTCGGAGCCCCCATTGGTGAGCAACGTGTTGCCGGCACGTCCGTGCACGATGTCGTGTCCCGCCGTGGCGAAGGCAGCGATGCGGCCCGTGCTGTCGAGACGAACATCGTCGAGCATGAGGATGCGCTCGGTGCTGAAGTGGGGCGGCTCGGCCTCCTCGACCACGATCGCGCCGTAGAGCCCGCGCTCGACCTGCTCGATGGTGTTGGCGTGCGGGTGGTACCAGTAGGTCCCCGCCTCGGGGAGCTCGAACTCGTAGGTGAAAGTGCCCCCCGGTTCGACCGGGTTCTGGATGCGCGGGTTGCCGTCCATCTGGTCGCTGATCCGAAGGCCGTGCCAGTGCACGGTGGTTGCCTCGGGCAGGTCGTTCTGGAAGTGCACGATGACCTTGTCCCCGACCCGCGCGTGAAGCATCGGACCAGGCGTCGAACCGTTGAACGTCATCACGTCGGTGACCGTACCCGGCGTGAATGACGTCTGACCCAAGGACGCCACGAGGTTCACCTCGAGGATATGCGGGTCCTCGTTCAGGTCCTCGAACTCAGGAAGGCCTTCAATCGAGCGAAGGGGCTCGGCCTCTTCTTCTACCGGCGGCTCCTTCTGCGTGGGCGGGTTCTCCGCGACCGACTCACTTCCGCAGGCGAGGAGAAAAAGTGCACAGGCTCCGGCACGATAGACAGACATCGCGTGTGCATATCGCATGAGGGCGGTTGCGCACAACCCCCCACACTTGACTGGACCGCTCATCAGGGAGGTCGACCGATGATCACGTCGGCGCCCACAGCCGCAGCATTGCCGGACGCGTCGAGAAGATGCACCCGCATTCGCTGCTCGGTGT
>JAUHZF010000329.1 GCA_030426145.1 Polyangia bacterium | reverse complement strand
GCGCAGCTTCCCGAGGTGATGCGGGGTGTGCGTTTCGAAGAAACGGCGCTTCCGGGACGACCCAAGCCCACCCCACCCCAGGAGATGGGCCAGGACATCGAGAAGCGCATCTCCGTCAAGGCAGACGGAGGGCTCGACCTTCGAGGCAGCGAGCTTCCGGCCGACACACCGGCACCCGAAGGCACCATCGATTGGTCGGGGGCTCAGTTGGACAAGATCAGCTTGCGCGGCCACGACCTTCGTGGAGCCAACCTAAAGGGGGCGAGTCTCAAGTACGCCGATCTCTTCGGCGCCGATCTTCGTGAAGCCAACCTCGAGGGAGCCGACCTCGAAGGCGCCAACCTGCTCTACGCCAACCTACGCGGCAGCAACTTCTCGAACCAGCACCTCGAGACGGTCGTGCTCGCGGGGGCCGACCTCTCGTTCTGTGACTTCACGGGCGCCACCATCGAACGTAGCCCGCTCTACGGTGCAACCCTTCGGGGAGCCATCTTCAAGCAGGCCACGCTCAAGCAAGTGGTGCTCGACGAGGCGGACGTCACCGCCATCGTCTTCGACTCGACGCACATCGAAGCCACGAGTCTGATGAAGGTGGATCTACGCGAGGTCACCCTGACCGGAATGAGCTTCGTGCGCTGCATCTTCAGTGAGTGCGACCTGTCGGGTCTCGACATGCGCAACTGCGACCTGACGCAATGCAACTTCTCCAAAGCCAACCTCGAGGGAACGCTCTTCAGCGACAGCATCCTCGCCCAGGCGAACTTCCAATACGCCCAGGCCAAGGGCGCCAAGTTCGAGCGGGTGATGGCCAAAGGGGCCTTCTTCGGAGAGGCCAACCTGCTCGAGGCCAACTTCGAGAAGGCGATGCTCAAGCAGACCATTTTCATCGAGGCCGACGCTGTGAGCACGCGCTTCGACGGGGCCGACATCAGTGACAGTGTTTGGCACCACGCGAATGCGGAGCAGGCACGATTCGTGGGTTGCAAGCTGGCCTTTGCTGACATGGCCCACGCCAAGGTTCGTGGCGCAGACTTTTCGTCGGCCGATCTCACGCGCGCCAACGTGCACGAGATCGACGACGCCCACGCCAAGTACGACGGCGCAACGAAGCTCGGGCTCCGCGAGACCGACGAGAAACGACGCGAAGCCGAGCAATGGCAAGCCCCCACCGTCAAACCCCGCACGGAAGCCTAGAAGATCTACCACTGGAGGAACCATGGGAAAGACCCTATCCATCGCTGAAGCCCGTCGCGCCGCCACTGGACCTGCGGAGTACCTCGACAGCGCGACCGTGGTCGTTTCTGCCCCGAGCCACGTCGAGGTGGAGCTCATCGGCGGCGACCGCGTCGAGGCCAAGCTCGCGCTCGCCATTCCCTACCGGCCCTCGCTCGGGGACGAGCTTCTCGTCATCGGTGGTCGTGGTGGCTATTGGGTCATCGGTGTCATCTCGGGCCGTGGAATGACCGAGCTCAGGCTTCCCGGCGATGTCGACCTGCATGCGATGAATGGTCGGCTTCGCCTGT
Organism: Polyangia bacterium; assembly: GCA_030426145.1. Lineage (GTDB taxonomy): Bacteria > Myxococcota_A > Polyangia > Polyangiales > Polyangiaceae > JAPYTK01. The sequence continues at coordinate 9,290 of JAUHZF010000329.1, read as the reverse complement.
CGGGCGATCGTGGCGTCGACGTGTCGGGGGAGACGATCTCGATGCGGGCCAAGACCCTTCGCGTCGCGGCCGACACGGTGCTCGAGCATTTCACGAACGTGGTCACCCACGTAAAGGAGATGCTCACCATGAAGGCGGGCGAGCGTCACACCCGCGTCGAAGGAAGCTCCCTCGAGACCGCCAAGCGAGTGACCATCCTGGCCGAAGAGAACGTGGCCGTGAACGGCGAGCAGATCCACCTGGGCTGAGCGAGACCATGCTTCCCTCGATCAATCGTGGCCTGGGCGGGACCTTCGCGTTCCCGGACGTGTGCCTCACCCCGATGGTTCCTTCGCCGGTTCCCATCCCGTACCCCAACTTCGGCTTCACCGCGATGAGCGTGCCCTTCTCCCCGAAGGTGATGCTCACGATGGTCAATGCCATCAACATGTCGACGAGCCTCATGCTCACGACGGGGGACGAAGGCGGTGTCTCCCATCCCACGTTCAAGGGAGCGGCGCGGTACTCGATGGGCAACCCCATCGTGTACATTCACATGCTGCCGTCGATCATGCTCTGCGCCCTCTCGACGGGAAACAACTTCAACGCGCCGCTCGGGGCCAATCTCATTCCGAGCGTCACCAACGTGTTCTTTACCCGGCGCGCAGGCGCCGCGCCCGACCGCGAGCACATCGAGGATGTGTTGGGCATCGCCGAGTTTACGTCAGAGCTCCCGTCGGCGGTGTTTCAGCAGATCGAAGGTCGCGAAGATGCGCTGGTCCTCGATCTGAGGGGATGTCCGGGAGGCAAGGTCGACGCGGCGCTCCAGCTTGCCGACGACTTCTTACCCGAGGGCCTCGTGCTCGCCCAACGCACGGACGAGGACGGCGACCAATGGCCCCTACGAGGGCGACGTCGACAGGTGCACCGCATGCCGCTTGCGATCCTCGTCGATGAGCAGACGGCATCGGCGGCGGAGGTGTTCGCCGGCGTGGTCCAGCATCACGGCCGCGCCCAACTCTTCGGGCGCGCCACCTACGGCAAAGCGAGTGCGGCCCGCTTCGTCGGGGCGCCCGAGGGTGGTCGCTTCGCCGATGGTGGGAGATTCTCGCTGCCCTGCGGCAAACCGATTCACGGTCGGGGGCTCACCCCCGACGTCGAGTGTGAAGACCCCGTTCAGGAGGTGCAAGAATGGCTGAAGAACTACCGCTGAAGATGACGGCCGACACGACCCAAGGGCCCCCACTGCATGCCTTGGGAGGCAAGCCGGGCCTCAAGGCCCTGGGGCAAGACCTCCAGCGGCTCAATCTGTTGCCCGTCGAGGCGCTCATCGAGCTCTACCAAGTGCTGGGACCGATGCTCAGCGGAGAGCTGAGCTCGGAGCGCTTCCGCAAGGTCTCGGGTGCTTATTGTGAGAAGCACCGCGTGAGCTTGAGTGACCTGGTTCCAGGCGTGGCAGCCGCGCGTACCCTCTTGCGTGGAGCCGCCGCCGAAGAGCTCGAGCTGGAGAAGTTCGTCGAGGATCTCGAGGTGCTCGGCATCGAGGTTCCCGTGGCCAAGGCCCTCGCGGGTGGCTACGGCCGGGCCATCGTTCGCATCCGCGGCGAGCTGATGATGTCGGCGCTCATGGACCACGGCAAGGTGCTCAAGCACACCGATTGGCGCATCGACCAGATCCGAGGAAGCAACCGGGCGAAGAACCTCAACGCACCGGTGGCGACGCTCTCGTTCAGCTACCGCGAAGGCCAAGAGGACAAGCGGATCACGCTGCAGGCCATTCCGCCGGTGTTGAAGCAGCTGCGAGACATCCTCGACGAGCTACTCACCACCGACGAAGAGGCCTCGCAGGAAGCACTGGCCAAGGCACAGGCCGCGGCGGATGGCGGCTGAGCCCTCGTGATCGGGGTGTAGGCAGACGGGTTGTCTGCCGCCGTCAGCCGCACCAACATCGGCCGCTCGCATGCCTGCCGAAGATGTGACGGCCGAGATCGAGACCAAGACCCCGCGGCGCGCGCGAAAGCGCGAGGAGCGGTAGGGACAGGCCAAGGCCTACGGCCAGCTCACCACCGGGCGCCGCAAAGCGGCGGTGGTGGTCGACCTCGTCGAAGATGCGCTGTTGGTGCTCAGCCTCGGGGGATTGGGCTTGGTGATGTTCGCGCATCTGTTCGTGTCGATGCGCGTGAGCATCGGCTTCATCGCAATTCACGAGCAGCTCATTCGCAGCTTCTGGTTCATCGAACGGATGGAGACCGGTGAGTGGGGGATGTGGCCGGGCATCATCGCGGCCTTCGGACAAGATGCCATCTTCATGGGCGCCTTGATGCTGGCGGTGATGATCCCCTTCGCCCTGGTGCGGCGGGTCATCTTCGAGGACGCGCGGAGCGTGGGCGACGTGATCACGTCGACTTTCTGGAGCACCGTCGCGACCCTGCTGGCGACCTACCTCGTGGGGGCCATCGTGGGGACCTTCATCATGCTCATCGTGGCCGGCGTCGCGAGCACGGGGACCGCGGCCGAGGGGCTGCTCGCGCCGGTGACGAGCGGCATTCTCGTCACCGACCTCTTCTTCACCGCGGCCCTGTGGTGGGATGACAGGGCTTCGAGTCCGCGAGCGCCTCGCATGCGCTTTCGGGGCGCGGCGGGAGCCGGACTGGCTCTCGTCCTGTTTGGACTGCTGGCTACACGACCGGTGGTGGGACACGTCGACGTAGGCGAAGACGAGGCGGGGATGCGGCTCTACATCGAGGGCGACCATGTGCGGCACGACGGCGAGCTCGTCGTGCGTAAGGTCGCCGACACGCGAGCAGAGCTCGACTTCGACGAAGGAGAGTGGACCGCGAACGGGAGGCTCTACGCCTATGGTCCGGGCCCCTTCTTGATGGGCCGAAGCTCCTTCTACCACTCGCCCTTCACCGAGACCTGGCTCGCCGACGGAGAGACCCACGTGAGCTACACCCTCGCACCCTGGACGAAGGCGCCGAAGCGAACCGACAAGACGGTGACGCTGAAGCCAGAGCCGGGGAAGGGCTTCTACGATCAGTTCGAGATCGTCACCCCGACCGAGCTCTTCTTGGGCGGCACAGCCGTCTCCGCCCGCAAGCGCGCCGCCACCAAGGGGGTATCCTGGGGACTCTTCGTGAGGAACGGTGCCGGCGAGTCGTTCTACGTGCTCGCGGACGGCGCCGAGGTGCGTCTCCTCGAGGTCGCCAAGCCGGCGGTGGTGCTCGATCGCTTCGAGGCAGACGAGCCGGTGGAACGACTCTCGGTGCGGCCCCACTACGCCTTCGGGCTCACGGTCTTCGTCGAGGGTGAACCCCGCTGGACGGTGGGCATGGGCATCGCAGGCGTCGGCGCGGGCATGGTCCGTCGACCTAAACTTCAGGACGACGACGAGGTCACGCTCGAGATCGCCATCGACCGCGCCGAGCCCGCGGATGAGGCCAGCGTTGCCGCGGCCCTCCGTCATCAGCGCTCGGTGCTGTAGGGTCGACCATTGGCGCGACGGAGGCGACCCGCTACTTTTGCCGTCGCATGGACGATCAAGAGAAGGCGCGGCTCGCTCGACAGGGACTCGAAGCGGCGGAGCTGCTCGAGCCCGGCGCGGTGAAGGACCGCATCAAGTCGCGGGTGTCGGACGCGGCCAGCGACGCGGCCCTCAAAGGGTTGGCCGCCATCGGGCGCTTCGCCGGGGGGCGTGAGCGTGACCGGTCCCCGGCCCGGGCGCGCGCCGCGAGCGCCGTCGACGTCAACCGTGCCCTCGACGCGATGGACGCCCAGGACCTCAAAAGCTTCGAGGAGCGCCTCCATGCTGCGGCCGAGCGCCAGGCTGAAGAGCAGCGCCAGGAACGCGATCGCCAGATGGACCTCGACGTGCTGCGTCGCTCCTTCCCGGCGTCGTCGCGCGAGCTCGCCTTGCTCATCTTCAACTGCGTCGACCTCTTGGAGGACGTGTCGCAGGACGCCGAGGGCCGCCCTCCGACCGATGCCGAGCTCGTTCGCAAGGAGCAGCTCCTGGCGAAGATCGCGACCCTCCTCGCTCCGAATGCGGGGGAAGCTTTGCAGAGCTTCGTCGAGCACGTGGTGCGGATCAGCCAGCACTACCGCCGGGAGTAGGCGTCGCGCCCAGCCGGACAAACGCAGCAAAGGCCGGCGCACGGGTCAAACCGTGGCCGGCCTTTGGCGTTGGAGGGCGATCAGTTCTGGATGTGGGCCACCAGAACCGGACAGTGGGCCTTGAGGAGGACCCGCTCGGCGTCGGTGCCGAAGAGGATGTCGCCCACGGTGTCGTGTCCTCGGCTCGCCATCACCACCATGCAGTGGTCGTGGGTGAGCTCCGCCACCGCGTCCTCCATCGACTTGTCGACGTCGCGCACGGTGAAGGTCCAGGTCGGGTGCTCGGGGAGGTCGAGCTCGGGGCGCTCGTTCTCCGGGCCGAGGTGCACCAGGGTGAGCTCGACCTGCGCCGCGCCGACGGACTCGGCCAACCAGGTGGCCTTGCGGATCCCTTCCTTGGCCGCGAGCGCGTCACGGAAGGGCACGACGATTCGCTTGAGGTCGTAGTGTCCGCCGTCGTCGAGCAGGCTCGCCGAGCCGGGGGGAAAGAAGAGGGTGGGCGCCGAGCAGTTGCGGGCGAGGGCCTTGGCGCGGCTGTCGACGAACATGCTCAACAGGCCCTTGCGGTTGCTGGTCGCGACCAAGAGGAGGTCCGGGTTCACACGCCGCAATGCGTCGAGCAGGGTGTCGACCGGATCCTCACAGCAGCTGTGCACGAGCTTGTCGTACTGGATCGACTGGTCGTTGCCCCAGCTCGTGAGCAGCGGCTCGGCGTCGGGCATGCGCTCCTGGGCCGAAGGGTCGTCGCTCGCGTGGATCGCGTACAGCCGTCCGCCAACGTCTCGGGTGAGCGCGACGCTGTGGGCGAAGGGAAGCGCGTCGGCATCGGCGAGCGCAGTGGGGTGAGCAATGGTCAGCATGTCTTCCTCCGATGCGAAGTTACTGCATCAGCTGTGCCGTCTGCGGTTGGCTGAGGTTACGGCTACCTGGAGACCATGTGGTGCACGGGCGTCGCGACGGGCGCGCAACGCACGCGACGAGGCGGCACGTTCCGACGCGTTACCGACCGGAGGCCCCGGCGCAGATGTTTCATTCGACGCCCACGACGTCGCGCAAAGACTTCGCCCAGCCCTCGAGGTCGCTCACGGTCGAGGCGAGCACCGAGGGGGAGGAGGCGAGTTGCTCGAGGCGCTCGGTGAGCTGCTCCTTGCCCCGCCGAAGCCGGCTCCGAACGGTGCCCTCGGGCACGTCGAGCACCTCGGCCAGCTCGGGGCCGCGCATGCCTTCCCAGTAGTGCAGCTCGAGGGCGATCTGCAGATCCAGGGGAAGCGACCTCAGCGCCTCGAGCATCAGTCGCTGCTCCTGTTTGCCGGCGAGGTGCCCGGTCGGTGTGGGGCCGAGGTCTTCGAGGCTGGTCACCTCGAAGTCGAGGTCGTCGCGCTTCTTCTTGCTTCGGTAGTGTCGGTAGAGCTGGTTTCGCGCCACCGAGAAGAGGAAGGTCCGAAAGCTGGAGGCACCTCGGAAGCGGTCGCGGGCTTCGATGCAGCCGAGGAAGGTGACCTGCACCAGGTCGGCCGCGTCGCCGCCCACCTTGCGATCGAAGAAGCGGTGGATCGAATCGAAGTGTCGCTCGAAGAGCTCGTTGCCCGCTCGGTCGTCGCCCGCACGCCAGGCGTCGAGCAGCGCGAAGTCGTCTTCGGACGTCATGCGCTCAGTGTAGTCCCGGTGGTGGGGCCTGCGTCGAGAGGCACGCCGGTCGCGGTAGCCAGTCGAGGTTGAACGCCATGACCGCGGCCGAGAGCGTGATGTTGGCACCGAGGATCCCGTTGACCAACCACGGCCTGACCCAGCTCTGTGCCCAGCCCTGCCCGAGGAAGAGCAGACTGAACACGGCGGCCGTGCTCAGGAGCGTGCGGAGCCGGTTCTGCGTGCTTCCCCGACCCAGGAGAAACAACACGAGGAGCGTCCCGTCGAGTACGAGCTTGGTCGCGACGAGGATGAGCGGGACCACGTCGGCGCTGAACCAGGAGAGACCGATCAAGAGCGGATAGTCGGTCACTCGGTCGAGCACCCGACCCACCCGTGACTCGAGGTCCCGTGCCCGGGCGACCACGCCGTCGAGGTAGTCGAAGGCGGCGAAGAGCAGCAACATCGAGAGGGTGGCGATGGGGTTCACGCCAAGCTCTCCATCACGCGGCCAGGCGGCGATGAGGAGCGGGGCGACCACGGCGAGCTTGAGCCCGCTCACGACGTGCGGGTGCACGGGGACGGCCTTCCCCAGCGTGCGCTCGAATCGGTCCAGCCAAGGCGGCCGGGGGATGAAGGTGCGCGTGCGCCGCTTCGGATCTGGATGCAACCAGGCCATGAGCCCGTCTCGTGCAAGCCTGCGGCCATACCATGACCGCCTGGTCATGGTATATGTTTTCGGGCACCTACCCGCTCGTTGCGAAGGGGGCTTCGCGTCCAGCGCGCTTGGGGCGCGAAGTCGTCCTCCCAGATGGCACCCGCCCGCTCACCTGGGCATGATCGCCAAGATGGCACGGAGGAAGATCACCGCCGAAGAGCGACGCGCACGGCTCGTCGACCGCCACCACCTGCGCCGCACGGCGCGCGACGTGGTGCAGGCCACGCGTGACCTCGTGGCCGTGCACTCGAGTGACCCCGTCACCCCCTTTCTCGCCATGTGGGCCCGGGTGCCCGACGTCGAGGTCGAGGACGTGGAGCGAGCGCTCTATCGCGACCGCTCGCTGTGGCGATTGCACGCGATGCGGCGAACGCTCTGGGTGGTGCCTCGTGAGCATGCGGGTCGCTTCGACGCTGCCGCAGGAAAGAAGGTCGCGCTCAAGGAGCGCGAGCGCGTCACCGGGTGGGTCGCAGCGAGCCTCGAGGTGAAGGATCCGGTGCGCTGGCTCGGCCAGGTCGAGCGGCGGACGCTGAAGCACCTCGCCGACGGGGAGCCACGCAGCGCCCGCGACCTCGGCTCGGAAGTGAGCGGGCTCGACCGACGGATCGTGGTCGGGTCGGGAAAGTGGACCCAAGAGGCAGCCCTCGGCTCGCGGTTGCTCTACGTGCTCGCCATGGAGGGAAAGGTGGTTCGGGCCGACCCCCTCGGCAGCTGGCGGGCGAGCCAATACCGTTGGGTCGAAACGGCCGCTTGGTTCGGCGAGGGCTGGGACCCGCTCGAGCCGGAGCAGGCGGAGTGCGAGATGGCCCGCGCGTGGCTCGGCCGCCACGGTCCGGCGACGGAAGACGATCTCCGCTGGTACCTCGGGTGGACCAAGAAGCAGACCCGGAGGGCCCTCGAGGCGATCGCGGTCGAGGTCGAGCTCGACGGCGCCGTCGGCTATGTCGTGGCCGACGACGTCGACGCGGTGAAGAAGAAGCCGCGTGGCGTGGCGCTACTCCCCACGCTGGATCCCACCGTGATGGGTCACAAGCAGCGTGGGTTCTACGTGGGTGAGCATGAAGCCACCCTGTTCGACCGCAACGGCAATGGCGGTCCCACCGTGTGGGTCGATGGTCGTGTGGTGGGCGGTTGGGCCCAGCGATCGAATGGCGATGTCGTCTATCGCCTGCTCGAAGACGTTGGCAAGGCGAACGCCAAGCAGGTCGCCGAAGAGGCGGCCTCGCTGCAACGATGGTTGGGCGATCACGTGGTCACGAGCCGCTTCCCGTCTCCACTCGAGAAGGAGCTGACCGCGGGGGCGTGAGGCCGTCCGGGGTAGACTGCGGCGATGAGGATGCGTTCGGGGCTTCTCGTGGTGGCGTGGTCGTGGGTGGCGTGTGGGCCTTCGACGCCAGCGTCGGCGCCACCGTCGGAGAATGTGGCGGTCGAGGTGCGCGCGGCGGAATCGATGCTGCCCGCGGGGGCCGACTTCTACCTGCGGGTGAATGATGTGGCGGCCCTGCGGCGCGCGTTCACGCCGGAGGCTCTACGCCAGCTCGGACGCCTCGACGTGGGGGTGGTGGCGGCCGAATACGGCGGCGACAAGGTGCTCGTCGCCTCGCAGCGCGGGGCGGCCATCCCGCGACCCGACACGCCACCCCTCCGCGAGACGCCAGCGGGGGGCGTCGTCCACGAGCGATGGCCGGGCCAGGCTGTGGTGGCCTATCCCAAGCACGGCGCCGTGCTCACCTGCTCGATGGACCGCGTGGACGCGATCGACGCGGTGGTGGGTGGGCAGGCGCCCGCGCTCGGGAATGACGACGTCTTCTCGTCGGGCCGGCTCGCCACCGACCACGCGGCCTACGGATTCACGCATGGCAAGCTCGGGTCTCGTAGCGGGGCGGGGCCTGAAACGACCATCACCTTTGCCCTCGAGACCGAGCCCCGGGCGCGTGTCCTCGCGCGGGCCGAGGTTCCGGGCCTCGACGGAGAAGGCGTAGGTCCATTGCTCGAGCGGATCCCCCCCGACACCGTCGCCTTCGAGGCTCACGCCTTTCCCGCCGCCATGCCCCTCGAGCTCGAGAAGCTCTACCGACGCTGGGCGCCCGGCGGGCGGGGCATCCTCGAGGAAGCCCTTGGTGTGAAGCTCTCAGCCGTGCCCGACCTACTGGGACGCAGGGCGATGGTGGCGGTGGTCGTTCCCGAAGGTAGGCGCGACCAGCCGCTCATCGAGCTTCTGAGCTACGGCGCGGTGGTGGGCGTGATGACGCCGGTAGAGGCCGCAGAGCGCGACGCTTTCGTCGCGGGCTGGCGATCGCAGATGGTCGAACGCTGGGGAGCCGAGGCACTGCGCGAAGAAGCAGGTCGGCTGGAGGTGCAGACCGATGGCCATTGGCTCTGGGTTGTCGCCGACGGGGATGCGCTGTGGGTCGGAGCGGGGGCAAAGGACGTGGTCCGTGCGCCCGAGGGCCCGGCCGACGTGCCGGTGAAAGGCCTCGACGATGTGAGCGCGGCGCTCTGGATCGACGCCGAGTGGGCTGCGGTGCCAGAGAAGCTCGTCGACCACCTCCTCGTTCGACCCGGTACGGGCGAGCAGGTGACGACGCTTCGCATCGACGACGGTGAGGCGACGCTGAGCGTCGACCTCGGCATGCTCGAGACCATGGTGGGCCTGGCGATGGAGGCCTTTGCCGAGCAAATTGCCGACGCGCTTCAGCAAGGGATGTTCGAGCCGAAATCGGGCTCCTCCTGGCCGCCGTAGTACGATCCGACTAAATAGGTGACCACGGGTGTAGATCACCTGCAATGACAGATGGATAGACCACGGGAACGACCTCCGTTAGGTCTTGGGTTCCTACACTCAACACCCGAA
>JAUHZF010000328.1 GCA_030426145.1 Polyangia bacterium | reverse complement strand
CCGGGGCAGAGCCATTCCTGCGGCCCTACGTGCAGCAGGGGATGAAGTTCTTCGTGGCGAAGGTCGACATCCAAAAGGTGAAGATGGTGGACGGGCAAACCCAGCTGTCGCCGCTTCGCTTTCACTACGACACCGACCACTTCGCCCTGCCGGTGCGCCTGGGGCTCATGAATGCGAAGGACGCGCAGGACCTCATCGTGCACATCCTCGCGAAGCAGCAACGTTATGAGGTGGCGAACTTCGACAACGTGACCATTCCCACCAACGTGGAGGTCACGGACCCGGTGAAGAAGCGCTTCGGTGAGTTCTATGCGGCGCTGTTCGATGCGACGATGAAGAAGAACCCCAAGGCGGTGGTCACCGAATACGCGTGGCAGGCGACCTCATGCGACCCGTGTCCGGGTCCGCCGCTCGGGAGCTCGGACTTCATGACGCTGGGCGGTGACGTGCTGCCTTCGATTCAAGCGCAGATGCAGCCAGACGACGGCGCCTCGGGACCTCCGGCCATGAAGGGGCGGGGTTGGCGCGGGCCTCAGCCGGGCAATGACTTCGTGCTGACACGGCTTCACGCTCGGTATCAGGCCAGCTCGCTGGGCGAAGACTTGGTGTTCCGGAAGGCGAAGCCCATCGTCGGCGGGCGCGAGGTGCGGGCCAATGGTCAGCTCGAGCAGACGGCGAGCTTCTCGTCGTTGAACAACTTCCAGGGGCGGTACATCATCCGCCACCCGTGGACCGGGGCAGTGAACTGTGCGAATCCGCGGCGGGGGATCTGGGGTGGTCCGCCTGGAGGACAGGCGCCGAAGCCGTCGGCCGCGCAGAATACGGCGTTTGCACCGCGGGGCGAGGTGGCGCTGTCCGTGTTCGTGAAGAACGACCCGACGGGGCGCACGATGACGAGCAAGGGTGACCCGATGGGCCTTGCGGCGTCGATCGGCCAGGGACAGCAAGGCGCGAAGACGGCACCGGATCCGGTTCCTTCGACGACCGCAACGGCCCCGGCCACGGTGCCGATGCCAGCCCCGACGACGACGCCCACGGCGCCGCCCAAGAGTGGCGGCTGTGGGTCGTGCGCGGTGCAGCAGCCGGGAGATGAGTCGGTGACGTGGCTGGCGCTTTGGGGCTTGCTGTTGCTGCGCCGTCGGAGCGCGTCGAGGCGGTGACGGAGGGACTCGCGCTTCCGAAGACGCCGCGCACGGGTCCCCATCGAGCAGCGTGCTCATTTCGTGACCATCGTGCACGCCAGGTCGTCAGAGACGGTGCGCCCGGTTCACGCCGCGCCCTCCTTGGGCCTTCTCGCCTGCTCTGCCACGTAGAGCGGCAGTTCGACCGCCATCGCTGCCGCCACGCTCGGGCGCTTCGCGAGACGCTGGTAGTAGCGCAACACGTCGGGCCAGGGTGACAGGTCGAACGCGCAGCCGCGGCTGAAGTTGAGGACGGTCACCAAGAAGGCATCCGCCACCGTGAAGCCGTCGAGGAGGAACGCCCGCCCCTCGAGGTGACGCTGCAGATGGTCGAGACGTGGCTTGGCCCGGCGTCGCGCGTGAGCCTTCACCTCAGCGCTCGCCGTAGCATCGAACTGAGGCGCGAACAGACCGGCGTGCAGCTCCGTGGCCGTGAAGCTGAGCCACTGCAACAGCCCGGTCTCCTGCTCCGCAGGCCAGAGGTCGCCGCGCTGACCCACGTGACGCAACACGGCGAGGTTCTCCGATATCAGTGCTCCGTCATCGGTCCGCAATACGGGAACGAGACCGAGGGGGTGAATGTCGCGGTAGTCCGCACCGGACGCGACGAGTTGCTTGGTCGCCGCGTCCACTTCCACGAAGTGGGCGTCTTCGCCGATCTCGTTGAGGGCGATGCGGGTTGCGAGGGAACAGGCCATGGGGAGGAAGTAGAGGTCCATTGGGTTCGTCCTTTCCCCAAGACCCTGCGCCTTCGCTATCCATACGTCTAACGACTAGATCGACTACATCCGATACGCTAAACGTATCAACCATGGATCTCGAGGTTCGCGACCTTCGGCTGGCAGCCGCGCTCTGCACCCAGCGCACGACGGCCCGCGCCGCCAAGGTGCTCCACCTCTCGCAGCCATCCGTGAGTCGGGCGCTCCTCAGCCTCGAAGACCGTCTCGACACGCGGCTCTTCGACCGCGGCAAACGTGGTCTGGTCCCGACCCCTGCCGCCCAGCGACTCGCATCGCGAGGTGAAGAGTTGCTCGCCGCCCTCGGCGAGCTCGAACAATCCGTGCGCGACCCCGTAGAACCGCGCCACGTGCGCCTCGTGTGTGAGTGTTACACCGCCTACCACTGGCTGCCGTCCGCGCTGCGGCGGCTGCAACCGGCCGTGCCCGGCCTGTCGCTCTCGCTCTGCATCGAGCACACGGAAGATGCAGTGGGCGCCCTCCAACGCGGGGACATCGACGCCGCACTGCTCACCAGCCCACGCCGGAGCGATCGGGACATCGTGGTGCGCCCCCTGATGACCGACGAGATGCTCTTCGTCGTCGCCCAGGACCACGCGCTCGCCAAGCAGGCCGCGCTGAGGCCTGCCGACCTGCGCGAGCATCCCCTCTTCATCCCCCGCAGCACGCGCACGGAAACACGCTGGTTCATGCGGCGCGTCTTCGGGCGCGAACGACCGCGGCTGGACGTCTCCGTGATCCCCCTCACCGAGGCCATGGTCGACCTCGCGCGCGCGGGCCTCGGCATCGCCGTGGTCACCGAGTGGGCCGCCGGCCCCTACCTCGAGCGCGGCGATTGTGTGGCCATGCGTCTCTCGCGCGGCCCCCTCCTCCGCCCGTGGCGCTTCGCTTGGCGGAGGGAGCTCGGCGATGCCGGCCCCCGCTTGCTCAGCGTTCTGCCGCGCGCCCCCTGATGAACGGATTCGTCTTCCCCATAGATCCTCTCGGCGTCTCGCGCGTCGACGACAGCCATGCGATGGCTCTTGGTCCCCTTCATGGCGGCGGCTTGTGCGTCGTCCAGCGCCACCACGCCCCCACCGAACGAAGCCCCCACTGACGAACCGGCTCCCGAGGAAGGCGATGTGCGCGACGCCATGCGCGAGGAGGGCCTCACCGCCTGCACGACCGCCTGTCGCCACATCGCGAGCTGCGAAGGCGCCCGCGCCGATGATTGCCGCGGTCACTGCGACGACGACCTCGCCGGCGACAGTGGCGCCCCTACCCTTCGTTATGCGGGCTGCGTCGAGTCCCTCACGTGCGACGAGTTCGACGAGGGGGATCCCCTCAGCGGTTGCCTCACGCAGGCGCTACGCATGGCCCGGTGAGCTCAATTCTCTCGGGGCACCATCGTGTAGCGACAAACAACACCTGCCTTGCGCTCGTCGACGACCATTCCGGTCGAGAAGTCGGCGAAGAATGCCCCCGTCTCGTCGTCCACGCAGTGGCAGTCCCAGATGCTGCACGCCGCCGTCCAAGCCCCGTCGTGGTTCCACCCCGGACAATCGAGGTGCTGTCCGTGACCAAACCACACGGTGCAGGTGATGGGGCTGCACTCGTCGAGCGGACTATCCTTCGACGGTATGAGGTCGATATCCCCCTGAACCAAGGAGCAGCTGCGAGGTCCGAGGTCTCCCCCAGCGCCGGCCGTCGCTTCCTGGACCACGTAGCCGCCCCGCGACGTGGGATCTCCTCCTGCCCCGGACCTCCCCGACTCACCCACCACCTGCACCTCGCCACCGCACGCAGCGATGAGGAGGACCCCGACCCATCTGGCCTGTACATCGCGTCTCGTCATGGTCCGATCATGCGAGGTCAGGCCCGGGTCGGGGAAGAGGCAACCCCACACGAGCGTCGTGCAAGAATGCGCAGGGCCCCTCGGGCATAACGGTACGCAATGAACTGGGACGACCTCCGCTACGTGCTCGCGCTCTCCAAGGCCGGCACCCTGGCCAAGACGGCCAAGCAGCTCAAGGTGAACCACTCCACGGTCGGTCGGCATGTCGAGGCGGCGGAGGCCGCGCTTGGGGTTCGGCTCTTCGCGCGCACCAAGGCCGGCTACGTGCTCACGGCCGACGGCGAGCGAATCGTGCAGGATCTCGCGCAGGTCGAGACCGCCGTGCATCGGCTCGAGCGCGGCGCGGAAGCACAGCGCAGCGCAGTCGAGGGCATGGTCCGCATCACCACCTCGGAGACGCTGGGGTGCACCTACATCGCCCCGCTTCTCACCGGCCTGCGTGAGCTCTACCCACGGCTCGCGGTCGAGCTCGTCACCACGGGCCGGGTGCTCGACCTTTCCCGACGCGAAGCCGACATCGCCGTTCGGCTCGTGCGGTCCCAGCACGAGAGCCTCGTGGTGCGCCGCGCCGCCCTCGTGGCCTACGGACTCTACGCAGCCGCTCCCTACCTCACCCGAAACCCCGTCGCTGGCCCCGAGGACCTGCACCGACATCCGCTTCTCACCTGCGTCGCGGGTCCCAAGGTGGTCGACGCCACCTGGTTCGCATCGCACGCGGGCGGCGCTCCGCCGGCCCTCGTCTGCGACCTGACCATGGCCCTGCTCGAAGCCGCCAAGGCTGGCGCTGGCATCGCGGTTTTGCCCCGGTACCTCGGCGACGCGGAGGCGAGCCTACGCCGGATCGCCATGCCGGATGAGCCCACCGAGGCGGTGTGGGTCACCGTACATCGCGACCTGCGTGAGACCGCCCGCGTTCGGGCCGTGCTCGACTACCTCGCTGTGTGCTTCGAGCGCGACCGCACGCGTCTCAACCCGCTCGAAGCACGCTGATCCGAGTCAGTCCATCTTCTTTGCGGCCAGCTCCTTCAGCGACACCGAAGGACGGGCGCCGAAGTGGCTGATGATCTCGGCGGCCGCGATGGCACCGAGCCGCCCGCACTCCGCCACGCTCTTCCCGCTCGTGAGGCCGTGCAGGAAGCCGGCGGCGTAGAGGTCTCCGGCACCGGTGGTGTCGACGAGCTCGGTAGGCTCGGCCGGTACCGCGACCTCGTCGCCATCGCTGAGGATGAGCGCACCCTGCTCACTGCGCGTCAGGACGGCGATCTCGCAGCGCTTGGCCACAGCGGCCTTGGCGTCCTCGAAGCTCGATGCCTGGTAGAGCGAGATGATCTCCGACTCGTTGGCGAAGAGGATGTCGACGTGGTGGGCGACGAGTTCTTGAAACGATGCACGGTGCCGGTCGACGCAGAAAGAATCGCTCAGGGTGAGCGACACCTTTTGACCCGCGTCGTGGGCGACCTTGGCCGCCTTGAGGAAGGCCTCCTTGGCCGTGGGCTTGTCCCAGAGGTAGCCCTCCAGATAGGTCACCTTGCTGTTCTTGATCAGCGCCTCGTCGATGTCGTCGGGGCCGAGCTCGACACAGGCACCGAGGTAGGTGCTCATGGTGCGCTGCGCGTCGGGCGTCACTGCGATGAGGCAGCGCGCCGTGGAGGGGCCTCCGCTCGCCGGCTTGGTCTGGAAGTCGACCCCGATGCTTCGGATGTCGTGCGCGAAGACCTCGCCGAGCTGATCCTCGGCGACCTTGCCGATGTAGGCACCTTTGCCCCCGAACGAGGCGACGCCGGCCATCGTATTGCCGGCCGAGCCGCCGGAGCACTCGATGCCCGACGGCATCTTGCCGTACAGCTCCGCGGCGCGCGCCTCGTCGATGAGCATCATGGCGCCCTTCGTCAGGTCGTTCTCGACCAGGAAGTCGTCTTTGACGTTCACGAGCACGTCGACGATGGCATTCCCGATCCCGGTGATGTCGATGGTCATGCGGCGCATCATACTCATCGCGCGTCACATCGCACGCGAAGCCCCCATCTACCCGAAAGCACGGCCCTAGGGCCACCGGAGGGAGAGCTGGCGGAGGGCCACGACGCGGCCGGTGGCGCCCACGCGCTGAGGGTCCCGGCCCGTGAAGCTCAAACCACCTTCGTCGAGGGATACGATGTCGAGCCGGTGGAGGTCGAGCTCAAGCTTGCCGAGGGGGAGGTCGCGCGCTCCGAGATGGACCTTCTCTGCCGTGAAGCCGAGTCGACCTTCCCCCGCCGGCTCGAGCTTCAAGGCGAGGTCGAGGACCAGTCGCTCGAATGGGGGTCCCGCCTCGGTCCCGATGCGGAGATGCCCGGCCCCGACCGACCAACTCCCCTGCCCCTGGTAGGCGAGCGAGCCTCGCCCCGACGCCACCGACAGCCGATCGAGTCGAAGCCAGGCGTCCTCGCCCCCTCCGTCGCGCGCCGGGAGGTCGGGCGTCAGCCACCTCGACAGGGGCATCGCTTTGTCGACCTCGGCCGCCGTGCGCTCTTCCTCCGAGAGCGGCCACCGCAAGACGGTGTGCGAGGCGACGGATGGGAAGCCGGCTTCGAGCGCGAGCCCGTTCTCGTCGAAGACGAGGTCGAGCACGGCATCTTCGAGCGATGCGAGCCCATCCTCGACCTCGGGTGCCGCGAGCCGCCCCTTTCGCACGGTGAGCGAGAACGGGTGTTCGGCCACGCGACGACCCACCACCGGCCAACCGGCATCGATGACCATGCCCGTCTCCACCACCGCGGCGATGCTCCCATCGAGACCATCGAGAGCCCTCAGCTGCTCTCGCGTGGGCCCGGCCCCCGAATCCGGCCGGCGTGGAGGGATCTCGGCATCGACGCGGACCGTTCGTCCCGAGAGGCCCTCCGCCCGGAAGAACCCCTTGCCGAACGACACCCCTTGCAGGTGAAGCGCGGCCACGCTCACGTCGAGATCTGGACCGTCGAAACGAGCGTCTTCGGCCTTGGCATCTGTGGCCTGAATCGAGGTCGGCTCCCCCGCCGAGCACCACGTCTTCGAACCGCAACGTCCAGGTCTTCGCCACCACCTCGAGCTGCGGGAGCTCGACCCGCTCGGCCTCGAGCGCGACCCGGGTCCCCCGAGGCCCCATCTCGATCCGGCCCTGCAGGCCACGAAACAGGACCGGGCCCGACAGCCGGATCCGCATGCCGCCGTCGAAGGTCCACGCCACGTCGAGCAGCGTCACGACTTCGAGGTGCCCTTCGATGCGGGTCGTGCCATCGCCCGTCGAGAGCTCACCGCGAAAGGGACCGGTGGGACCGAGCCGCACCGTTCGCCCGCGCTCCTCGTCGATGAGGGCCTCGAGCATCTGGACGGCGAGCTTCTCGAACGCGATCTGCATCTTCCCAGACCTTACTTAAGGAGCCGCCGCGCGGGGTCAGGGGTTGAAGGCCGCAACACGTTGGCCGCCAACGCTCGCGCCGGTTGATGCTGCACGGCATAGGCATCGCGACGTAAACCCCGAAGCGAAGAGCACGCCCCCCACGAGGACGGCTGCCTGCGCAGCCGGCACGCTAACGCAGCGGGGCCATGCCGGCGTGTTTCTCTATCGCCTGGAGCAGCTCGAGCCGATCGAAGAGTCGCTCCACGTAGTCGAGTCGGTCCGTCTCCAGTAGGAGCTTGGGCGAAGCATCGTAGGCCTCGAACCAGGCCTCGTAGAGTCGCTCCAGGGCCGCGAGGTAGGCCCGCGGAACGGCCTGCTCGTAGGCCCGACCCCGCTTGCGGATCCGCTTCGTGAGGGTCTTGAGCGGACAGCGGAGGTAGATCATCAACTCGGGCGGCCGGAGGACCTCCCGCAGGGTCTCGTAGAGCGACCGGTAACTGTCCCAGTCACGTTCGTCGAGGTGCCCGGCCTCGTGGAGGTGTGCGGCGAAGACCTCGGCGTCTTCGTAAATCGTGCGGTCCTGCACGATGAGCTCGCCTTCCGCCGCTTGCTGCTCGATGCGGCGATGAATTTGGAAACGACGGATGAGAAACCAGGTCTGCGACGAGAAGGCCCAACGCCCCATGTCGCCGTAGAAGTCTTCGAGGTAGGGGTTCTCGTCGTGAGGCTCGAAGAAGGGCGTCATGCCGAACTGGTGGTGAAGCCAGTGCACGAGGCTGCTCTTGCCCGCGCCCATGTTGCCCGCCACCGCGATGACCTTCCGCACCGCGCCAGCATACTCGCGGGCACGTCGACCCTACGAAAATGTCATCGGCGACGTCAGGACGCCTCCTTCGCCGTGGTCGGACACACTCCTCCGGCTGCGACAGCAGCTCGCCCTCGGCAGCGATGATGCCTACCAAGGGTGAGGCTCGCCGATGTAGGTGAAGAAGCCGCCGCTGTCGCCGGGCTTGGCTTGCTCGGTGACGTTGATGACACCTCGCGCCGCGGTGACGACGTCGACCGCCGCGTGCGGCCCACCCATGTCGGTCTGAACCCATCCCGGATGGATCGACAGCACGATCTGCTTCGGGAGGGCAAAGGCCGCCTGACGCGTGAGCATGTTCATCGCGGCCTTGCTCGCGTTGTAACCGAGGGTGCCGAAGCCCGGGCTCTGCCGCGCGAGCGAACCAAGCTGGGACGAGATGTTCACCACGCGACCGCCCTCCGACAACCTACCCCGCAGCGCCAGGATCAGTCGGAGCGCGCCCACCGTGTTGGTGTCGAAGGCCTCGAGCATCGTGGCGGCGGTGATGGTGTCGAAGCCTGCACGGTGGTTCACCCCCGCGTTGTTGATGAGCCAGTCGAGGGACGCCAACCCTTGCGCTACGGCGGCCACGGACGCGTCGTCGCGCACGTCGAGGGGCAAGACCCGACCCTGACCCGGGCTCTGCTCGAGGACCTCCCGCAGCTCGGTGGCGCCGTCGGGCACGCGGCAGGTCGCCACCACCTCGTCGCCACGTGCGAGCAGCTGCCGCGTCAGCTCCAGTCCCAGCCCCCGATTGGCCCCCGTGATGAGTACACGCATGACCGCCACCTATACCGCCCCCCGCTTCTCGAAAAAAACCGGGGTCACGGCCTAAAGTTCCAACAGCCGCGGCCGTTGTTAGACGCATGGCCACTCTTCCCACCATCCCCCCGACCATGCCACCGGTCGAGCTGCCCTCCGCGGCGAGTCTGGCCCCCGTGATGACGAGCTGGTGCCCACGCGCCAGCATGCTGCCGGCGGACTTCCCGATCCCCAACGTGTCGCTGCCGCCGCAGTCGTACGGCACGGAGTTCCTGGCTTTCGCCATGGAGGAGTCGTTGCGCCCGCCAGCCTTCGGCAAAGACACCCACGGAGACAAGAGCGGGGCCGAGCACCCGAACAAACCCTCCGGAAGCTACGCCTACGTGCGCCCCCCCAAGCGCAACGTCGCCTAAATACGCTCCCATGGGTTTCGCTACACCTCGACTCGCCCCGCTCCGTTTCTTTTTGGGGGAGCGAGGACGAGTCGAGGCTCCGCGAACACACTCCCTGTTCACTCCTTCCTCTATTCGCTAGGGGCCTTCAGCAGCTTCAGAAGGCCCCTCCCCTCGCTACGCGAGGGGGCCCTCCCCAAACGGCGTCGCTTCGCGACGAATTGTAGCGATTACACGCTCAGCTCAGCTCCTTAGCCGACGTAGGCGTAGTACTCGACGCCCAGGTCCTGGAAGACCGGGTCGTGGCGCTCGCCCACGCGCTCGATCGCGAAGCAGTCGCTCGACCTCGGCGCTTGCTCGAGACGCCCCTCGTCGTGGAGCAACTCGTAGTCGGTACGCTCGAGCTCGATGGCGCCCTCGAGCGCCCGACGCGCACCGATGCGACGCGCGGAAGCCTGCCAGCCTGGCACGACCTTCATCGGCCAAGCCTCGGCCGCATCGCCACTGCCGTAGCCCACGGCCAAGATCTCCCGGCCGGTGAGATCCTCATCGGACTCCACCGCCTCCTCGAGGCCCGCCGCGAGCCAGGCGGGGAGGGCTGCGGTGTAGAGATTGCCCAGGTCCATCGCGGTCTCGGCGCCGAGCCCCATCTTGTCGTTCGAGAAGGCCTTGAAGGCGTCGCTCTTGCGGTAGGCACTCGCCGTGGCTGCAGTGGCCGGGTAGGGGTGCGCCATGTCGCCGCCCTCGAGACGACCGAAGAGGTCGGGGCGTAGCTCGGCTTCGGCCACGACGTCGCTGACGGAGGTCCCCGCCGCTTCGCAGATTCGGGTCAGCTCTTCCCGCGACGAGGTCTGCTGCGCCATCGCACGCACCATGAGGAAGCTCATCGCGCTGAGCGGCATCATGCGGTAGGGCCGGTGGAAGAAGAGCGAACGCACACGCCCAAAGAGCTCGGTCGCGCTGACCTCGTGCTGGGCCACCATGTCGTCGACCGCCGCGACCGTCTCGTCGAGGTAAGCGTAGGTGGAGTACTTGCCGCTGAAGACGGGGAAGTCGTGCATGCGGCGGGTGCTCTGCGCATACCCATCCACGAAGTGGCGGCCCATCGGCTTGCGGAAATCAGGTCCACGGTAGTCGGATGCACTGCCGGCCCGGGTGAGGTCGACCTCGAGCAAGCGCGCTTCGGGCTCGACCAGCATCGCGACCGCGCCCGCACCCTGGGTGGGCTCGCCGCTGCTGCCGCGTTCGTACTCGGCCACGTCGCCGCAGACCACGATCGCACGCCGACCGTGACCATCGGTGGCGACGTAACGAAGCGCCGCCTTGAGGGCGTACATCCCCCCCAAGCAGGCGTGCTTCATCTCGGGGACCTCGCAGCGACGCGAGAGGCGCGGGCGTCCGAGCGCTTCGAGGCGACGGTCGACCATGCCACGAAGGATGACGGCCCCCGCTGCGTTGTCGGTGCTCGACTCGGTTCCGAAGGCGAGCATGCCCACCGATTCGGGATCGATGTCCTCCGCTTCGAGGAGGCGCATGACCGCGGTCGCGGCCATGGTGTAGACATTCTCGTCGGGCCCCGGGAGCCGGAAGCTGCGGCCACTCACGGCCCGAACCTTGGGCCAAGGCTGGTCATTCCACGCGCACCACTTCTCCAAAGAGACGCGATAGGCAGGGACGTAGAGGTTGATGGCGCTGATTCCAGGCTTGGTCATGATGGGCTCTTCGTG
>JAUHZF010000023.1 GCA_030426145.1 Polyangia bacterium | reverse complement strand
GAGGCCATTGTTCACCATTTGGAGCGCGGGAAGGCCGGGCGCGAAGCAGCGATCGCGGGCGCGCAAGACATCGGCCTCGCGGTGGCGGCCTCGACCGCGACCACCCTCGTCATCTTCTTGCCGGTGATCTTCGTGGAAGGCGTGAGCGGGATCCTCTTTCGTGGCTTTGCCGCAGTGGTGGTCTTCTCGCTCACCTGTTCCCTGCTCGTCTCGCTGAGCGTGGTGCCCATGCTCTGCGCCCGCTTCCTCGGCAAGGGGGACGCGCCACCGAGTCGCTGGGGACGCCTGGCACAGCTTGGAGAGGGTATGCTCGTTCGCCTCGACGGGTTCTACCGACGCCTTCTCGCGGGGGCGCTACGACGCCGCGGCTTGGTCGTGGCCGTGGCTGTCGTCGCCTTTGGCGGCAGCCTCTTCATCATTCCTCAGCTCGGCACGGAGCTCCTGCCGCCGAGCGACGAAGGTGAAGTCATGGTCCGGGGAGAGATGGAGGTGGGCACCAAACTCCCGCTCGTCGACCGTCAGACCCGACAGCTGGAGGCGATCGTGACCCCCGCCGTACCCGAGGCCGTCGCCATCATCACCGAGTCGAGCCAAAACGCCGAGAACGAGATTCGGCTCGCCCTCAGCCCCGCGTCATCACGGAAGCGGTCGAACGTGGACATCGCAGCAGACCTGCGCCAACGCCTCGAAGGCCAGGTGGCGGGGGTCGAGGTGCGCGTGCGGGCCCCACAGGGGCAGTTCTTGCTCGACCGGCTCCTCGGGGGCAGCGAAGGGCTGACGGTGGAGGTGCGGGGCTACGACCTGCAGACGCTGCGGGCGCTCTCCGACCGCGTGGCCAAGGTGGTGGCCGAGGTCGAAGGCGTGACCGACGTGCGCCAGAGTCGAGACGATGGCACCCCCGAACAGTCGCTCACGTTCGACCGCGACGAGCTCGCCGCCTTGGGCCTGACGGCGCGCGATGTGGCCGAGACCCTGGAGACGGCCATCGCCGGCCGCCAGGCAGGCCAGTACCGCGCCGGCGGCAACGACCACCGTATCCTGGTCCGGTTGCAGGACGCGGATCAGCTCGCGATCGACCGGGTGCTGGACATGACGCTGCCCACGCCGGATGGGCGACGGATCGCGCTCCGCAACGTGGTCACGGTAGAGGCGACGCGCGGCCCGATCGTCATCGAGCGCAAGGACCAGCAACGCATGGTCACCGTCAACGCCAACATCGCCGACCGCGATCTGGGCTCGGTGGCGAAGGACGTGTCGGAGCGCTTGCGAGAGGTGCCGCACCCCGAGGGCTACGATCTGAAGCTCGGAGGAAACGTCGAAGAGCAGGACGAGGCCTTCGGGGAGCTGCTCGTGACACTCGGGCTGGCGCTGATGCTCGTCTACATGGTGCTCGCGAGCCAATACGAGTCGCTGCGCGACCCGCTCCTCGTGATGCTCTCGGTGCCCATGGCTGGCGTGGGCGTGCTCGTCACGCTCTTCGCCACCGGCACCACGCTGAACATTCAGTCGTACATCGGCTGCATCATGCTCGGGGGCATCGTGGTCAACAACGCCATCCTCCTCGTCGACCAGGCGGGAAACCTCCGACGCCAGGGGGCCGGCCCCCGCGAAGCTGCGCTCGAGTCGGGTCGTCGCCGACTGCGTCCCATCCTCATGACCACGCTCACCACGATCCTCGGCTTGCTGCCCCTCGCCTTGGGCATCGGTGAAGGGGCCGATGCCCAAGCCCCGCTCGCCATCGCGGTCATCGGTGGGCTTCTGGTTTCGGCGCTCGTGACGTTGGTCCTGGTGCCTGCAGTGTCGAGCTACGGCGAAGCCATCTGAGCGTCTCCCCTCGCGGTTTCTTCATTCTTCGCCGTGGACACCGCACGAGACCGTGGCATCGTGAGGGCCTGATGGCGGGCCCCGGCACCACCCTCGACGGACGCGCGAGCCTTTCGTCGCGCAACAAACCCATCGCCGAGCTGCGCCGTGTGTACCAGCCTGAGCCACCACGCTTCACCTTTGAGCGTTTTCGCCTCGCGCCAGGTCGTCACCCCGCCGGCCGCGGCGTCGACGCCTCGGAGGGAATCGCCCTCGACGACCGGCGCGCCTCGCGCACCCACGCCACCTTCGTGGTCGCCTCCCGGTCGCACCGCATGCGCGTCGCCGACGAAGACAGCCGACACGGCACGTTCGTCAACGGACAACCCATCGACGAAGCTTGGCTCTCCGACGGCGATCGTGTGCGCCTCGGCGACACCTTCTTCGTCGTGCGTTACCTCTCTCACGACCTCGAGGACGCGAAGCTCGACTCCATCGTAGGCCAGTCGCCTTCGACGACGGCGTTGCGCAACGACATCGCGAAGGTCGCCCCGCACGAGATCGACGTGTTGGTCCAGGGCGAGAGCGGCACCGGCAAAGAGCTCGTGGCCGCAGCCATTCACGCTGCGAGCGGACGCAAGGGGCCGTTCATCCCCGTCAACTGCGCCGCCATCGTGAGCACGCTCGCGGAGAGCCAGCTCTTCGGGCATCGCGCCGGCGCCTTCA
The DNA here is from genome assembly GCA_030426145.1 of Polyangia bacterium. GTDB lineage: Bacteria > Myxococcota_A > Polyangia > Polyangiales > Polyangiaceae > JAPYTK01. The sequence continues at coordinate 46,309 of JAUHZF010000023.1, read as the reverse complement.
GCGGCGCTGTCGACGACCAAGAGGGGTTCTTCCGCGCCGCAAGTGGCGGCACCCTCTTCCTCGACGAGATCGGCGATCTGCCCTCCGCTCTTCAGCCCAAGCTGCTGCGCGCCCTGGAGCAGCGCGAGGTGGTGCCCGTGGGCGAGAGCAAACCGCACCCCGTCGACGTGCGCGTTGTCGCGGCCACCCATCGCGACCTCGAAGGCGCGGTCGAAGAAGGTGCGTTTCGCGGCGATCTCCTGTCGCGCCTCGACCAGTTTCGGCTCGTGCTCGACAGCCTTCAGAGCCGCCCCGAGGACGTGGCCCAGCTCGTGGCGCACTTCCTCGGCGATGACGCCGACCGGGTCGACCCGGACCTGTTCGAGGCATTGTGGACGCACCGATGGCCCTACAATGTGCGCAGCCTGAGAGCCGCCCTGCGTGAGCTCGAGGTGCGCGGCAGCAACGAAGAGCGCTGGACGCCCGACCTCTTGGCCCACCGCCTCGACAGCGCGCTCACCTCCCCGAAGCCGACCCGTGAAGGCAGCTCTGCGGGGGCACGCAGCGACGACGAAGCGACCCCCGCCCGCACCACACCCAGCCGCGAAGAGCTCATCGCCGTGGTCGAGAAGCATCGCGGCAACGTGCAGGCCGTGTCGCGCGAGGTAGGACGTTCACGCATGCAGGTCTACCGCTGGCTCGAGCAATACGACATCGATCTCGCCGACTACCGCGACCCGTAATCGACCCGACGTGCCTGGCCCGCTAGGATCGGTACGTTGGCCGACCCTCACCTATCGACCGCTCCGGGCACAGCCGCCGGGGCCAAACCCGTCGCAACGCTGCGGCAGGGTATGCTCGTGGGTCAACGCTACCGCCTCGTCGAACAGCTCGGTGAGGGGGCCATGGGCGAGGTCTGGCGCGCCGAGCACGAAGAGCTGCACATCGACGTGGCGGTGAAGTTCGTGGGGGGCGACGCCCTCTCGGAGGTCTACCAAGAGCGCTTCCGATTCGAAGCCCAGGTCGCGGCGCAGATCAGCCGCCGCTCACCCTACGTGGTGGCCGTCAACGATGCCGGCACCCACCATGGCCGGCCCTACTTGGTGATGGACCTGGTGGAGGGCGCGTCGGTCCACGACATCGTCTACGGCAACGGCCCGCTGAAGCCGCGACAGGTCCAGAAGATGCTCGAGCACGTGGGCTCGGCCATCGACGTCGCGCACGAAGCGGGCATCTTCCACCGCGACGTGAAGCCAGCGAACATCCTCGTCGAGCGCGACGGTGACACGCTGCGCTTCAAGCTCGCCGACTTCGGCGTCGCCAAGATGCACGTCGAGGTGCTCGCGCTCGATCGGCCTCAGACCACGCAGCAGGGCCAGGTGGTCGGCACGCCGGCCTACATGAGCCCCTCGCAGTTCACGGGCAACAACGTCGACGGCAGCATCGATCGGTGGGCCCTCGCCGTGGTCGCCTACGAAGCTCTCACGGCCAAGCTCCCCTTCGACGGCAACACCACGAGCGCCATCTTCGCCGCGGTGTTGCAGCGAAACTACGTGCCCGTGGGCGAGCTGCGCCCCGGCCTGCCCTCTGGCCTCGAAGCCTGGTTCCGGCAGGCGTGGTCGGCCGACGAGCAGGGTTTCCCCACCTGCCGCGCCATGACCGAGGCCTTCGCGGAGGCCATCGACGAGCGTCCGGCCCAGGGTACCGCCCGAGCGTGGCCGCCGGCCGAGGCCGAGCCTCGAGCCGTGGTCGCCGCCGCCATCGCCGACGAGCCGTCGGAGGTTCCCCTGCGTCGGCCGTCTTGGGTGCCGCTTCTCGCCGTGGCGGCACTATTGAGCCTAGGGGTAGGCGCGTGGGTGCTCAGCGCCTCCAACGCGCCCGAAACCAGCGCGCCAGAAACGACGTCGCGTGCGGCCGACGCGCCTCCGGTGGAGGTGCCCGACATGAAGGAGCCCCCCAAGGTCGTCGAGGCCCCCGAGGCCGCGACCGCATCTTCCCCAACCCCGAAAGCGCCGCCGCTCCCTTCGAAACCAAGCCCCAAGGCCCCCGAACCTGCGACACCAGAGCCCACGACCCCGAAGGCGCCGCCTCCACCCTCACCCACCCCTGCACCCAAAGTTGTTCCGAAGAACGAGATTCTCTAGCGCCCTCGCGGTGCTCTTGCTCCTGGCCGCGCCGGCACAGGCCGCCGACCCCCCAGACGACGCGAAGACCTTCTTCGCCGAGGGGCGCCGGTTGCGGCTGGCCGGCGACTGCGCGGGAGCGGTGGTTCAGTTCGAGCTCGCCCGCAAGGCCTTCCCCGAGGGGCTCGGATCGCTGCGGAACATCGCCGAGTGCCAAGAGGAGATGGGGCAAACGGCGTCGGCCCGGCGCAGCTGGTGGTCGCTGAGGCGAGAAGCGATGGCGCGCAACGAAGAGCGCTACGACGGCTGGAAAGAAGACGCTGAGCGGGCGCATGGGCGGCTCGAAGCGGCGGTGCCCAAGGTGGTCATCGCGCTCGAGGGTGACACCACGGGGGTGGCGGTGACCCTCGATGGGCGCGCGGTGAAGACCGACTTGCTGGGCGAACCCCTGGAGCGGGATCCGGGTGTGCACCACCTGGTGGTGCGCCGTGGTGAGCGCGTGCTGCACGAGAGCGACGTGAAGCTCCGTCCTGCCCAGACGGAGACGGTTCGGGTCAGGCTTCCCGCGGCGCAAGCCAAGCCCTTCGACCCCACGCATCCCGAGCCGATCCCCGAGCCCTCCGGGGTCTCCGGCCTCGCCGTCGGCGGGTGGGTCGGCGTCGGACTCGGCGCGGCGAGCTTCATCGGAGCGGGCATCGCGGCAGGGGTTCGTCAGGGCGCCCTGTCCGACCTCGAAACCCAGTGCCCGACCTACGACACCGGGGTCTGCGCCGCCGGTTCCGACGCCGACGCCATCGCCTCCACCCAGGACAGGGGCACGGCCGCGGCGACCGCGACCAACGCACTGCTCATCGTGGGCGGCGTCACGGCCGCCGTGGGGGTGAGCTTGCTCGTGGTCGACCTCACCTCGGAAGACGAACCGCCCGATGAGGTCGGCCTCGTCGTCGGCCCGACGGGGTTGTGGCTCCGCGGCGCATTCCATTGAGATGGCGCGCCACGACCACGACGCCCTGGGTCCGGCCGAAGTCCTCGCCGGCAAGGCCGAGCTCCGCGAGCGGATCTGGAGTGCGATGCGTCGCTGAAGCTAGAGCTAGACACCTCGAGGTGTCGAAGACAGGCTCGATGCGACCTCTGGGTAACGAGCAAGCTCGCCGCGACCATCACTGCGCCTGTATTGCCCGACGGCATATCTGTTGCAGCCGTGCCCTGCATGCAGCCATGCCCCCTCCCTCGCCGTGCATGCCTCGAGACGTTGCGACGCACCGGCCTCATCGTGCTCGCCGTCGTCTCCACGGCTTGTGCGCCCGAACCCGCCGACCCTCCTGTCCCACCGCTGTCTCAGGCGCGCTCCGCGTCGGTGACGACGCTCTCGGAGCTCGACGCCATGGTGGCGTTTCAGACGATCCCCGTCGTGGGCAACGAGTATTCCGCACGCGGCGACTTCAATGGCGACGGCTTCATCGACTACGCGGTGGGGGACTGGGAGTTCGACGAGTCGGCGAGCACCTATCGTTCGGGTCGGGTCCTCATCTACCCGACGCACACGCGAGGTGAGGTCCCTCACCATACCCCCGAGTTGGTCCTGCGGCCCGGCGACGGGGCCATCCCCGGGGTAGGCACGACAGAGGGTCGCTTCGGCTACGCTCTCGCGACAGGCGACTTCAACGGCGATGGTTACGACGACCTCGCGATTGGCATGCCCGGGATCGCCGGCTCGGCCCAGACCTATGGGGGTGCGATCTACCTCGTCTACGGCTCCAGCAACGGACTGCAGACCTCGTCCGCCCACCGCATGCAGCAGGGACAGGATGGTGTGTGGGGCACCTACGAGGGCGGGGACGGGTTTGGACACGCCCTCGTCGCCGACGATTTCGACCTCGATGGCTACGACGACCTCGGCGTGGGTGCGCCCTTCGAGCATTGGGGCTCGGTATCGCAAGTGGGTGTCGTGCACGTGCTACGCGGCGCGGCCACCGGCTTGACGGGTCAGAACGATGTGCTCTTCCACCGCAACCTGAGCACCATCGACGGCTCGAGGACGTCGGGGGACCGTTTCGGCTACAGCCTCGCCTCGGGCCGGCTTGCCGGCCCCCACTACCCTCCCCGGCTCGCGATCGGGGCCCCAGGGGTGGACGGTGCGGTCGCATCGAGCGGAGCCGTATTCGTCGTCATGGATGGACTCAACACGTCGTCCGTCGCGGTAAGGCTCGACGAATCGCTGCCGGAGGTCGGGAGCTCGGAGGCCTACGGGGAAGGGTTTGGCCACGCCATCACGATGAGGGATGACGACCAAGACGAACAAGACGACCTCGTGGTCGAGAACCTGTTCGGCACGGATTGCACCCCCGGAGGAGCCACCCACCTCTTCTACGGCGGCCCGCTCTTCTTCGACCTCAACCGCAGTGAATACAAGTGTGAGGCCGAGCACGAGCCCCGCTTCCACGTCGAGGTAGATGGACCGCAGAAGCCCGCGCCCTACGTCGCACCGACCAACCCGGACGTCGTCGTCGTCCCCCTGCAGGACGGTATCTGCAACGCCCAACCCCCGCTGGAGACCTGCGACCTCGCCACGGCACTCAGGAACACAACCCCGACCACGATCGTGCTCGAGGATGGCGTCTACGACTACACCGGAAGTATCAACGTCAACGTCAACGCCGCCCACAAGATTTGGGCCCGGCATGTCGGCGCCGCCGTGGTGCGTTTCGGTTGGCAACTCCTCGATCAAAACGGTGGCGCAGGCAGCACGGAAATCCACGGGGTCACCTTCGACATGAGCATCGAAGACCCCGGCCGCGTACATGGCGATGCGTCCAACTCGGCGATCCTCTTCGCCGGTCAATTTCATGTCAGTGACACCCTCATCGAGGACTCTTTCTTCTACGGCCACGATTGGATCGACCACGCGATCTCTTCCAACGCCCCGACGGGTTTCACCCTTCGGAGATTGGTGTCGCGCGACACTCACGTCTCTGGATTCAGGCTCAGCATCGCCAACAGTGTCGTGCTCGAAGACCTCGACGTCGCCCACGTGGCTCGCCCGGCAGGAGAGGCCGGTGGCTCGGCAAACCACGCCGTCCCGTCGCCCAACTACTACTGCGACAGCGAAAGCGCGATCATCCTCGACGAGGTCGCACATGCCGACCTAGACCGCATTCGGGTGCGAGACACCCGCTGCGGCGGCATCAACCTCGGCGTCAACGAAGACGAGCAGAGCAATGACGGGGGCACGGTCACCAACGTCGACATCGACTTCGCGGGCTTTGGCCCCGAAACGCTGACCTCCTTTGGGAACATGAAGCCGGTACGAAACGCCGGCCTCTACTTCCAGGAGGCGTCGAACATGATCGTGCACAACGTCGTGGTCGGCCACTACACCTACCACGGCATTCGAAGCGAGTGGGTGCATGAAAACAACAACGAGGGCCTCCTCATCTACAGCGTACTGCTTCAGTCGCAGCACGTCGGCATCGCGTGGGACGCATGCACCATTGGCTCCCTAGCCCGCTCCGTCTTCATCGAAGGCGCCTACTGCGCCGGGATCATCGACAACTACGGCCCCAACGATGAACAGAGCCCGGTGGAGCCGTCGGACCCGAATTCGAAGCTCACCGACAACTGTAAGCCCGGCACGCCGGTCACAAAGGGGTCCCCCAACACCATTGGCGGCAACCTCTACAACCGCCCCATCAACGACGACACCGAGAACTTCTACGAGTTCATCTCTCCCTACTTCGAGGACGACGACGACCACGACGTCTGGCACTACAACGCCAACATCTGCCCCACTGACTTCGTGCCCGACTACCCGCCGGGGGCTGATCACGGCACCACATCGGCGAAGCTCGAGCTACCCGAGTTTCCGATCATCATCGAGGCCAACCACGCCGACGTTGCCAACTACACCTATGCCCTCGGAGGTGAGACCGTGGGCGTGGAAGACCTGGCCGATGTGGTCAGCTACACCGCGGGCCTCGCCGCGGGCGCGGCCGGTACCACCGAGGCCGCGGCCCTCAACTGGCTCAACTACGCCATCGCGACCCAGTCCATCGACGCTGCGCGCAACAAGGGCCTGAAGGTCTGGGCGTCCCTCCCCTGGTACGGTGAGGCGGCCGATACCATCTGGGTCGAAGGCCAGCCGGTGACGGTCCCCCAGCTTCCTGATCCCCACCCTGGTCTGTCGGAGGCCTTCACTGACTTCTGGGCCGAGCGCGCGGCCATCTTCATGAACGCGGTGGACGCCTACGACACCGACGACACGGTGGTGGCGTGGCGCGGCCTCGACGAGGTTCGATACTGGGTCGATGAGGATGTACGGCTGGGTCGGCGCATGCGCGAACTGGTGCAGAGCGAAGCGGGAAACCGGCGGACGTTGATGGCCTACACTGGTGGCGCCTACATGCCGAACCTCGGCCTGGTGGGCTCGCTCATCGACCCAGCCTATTCGGCAGCGCTCGCCCCCTACAACCCGCACTCTGTGATGCTGTCCCCATCGTCACCTGTGGCCCGTGATGCGGACAATGGGGTGGTCGGCCCGTTCTATCCCCTCACGGTGGACGTCAACCTCGACGCGACTCAGGCGGTTCGCCCAATGTTCGAGCACATCATTGCTGGCGCCTACACGGGGCTCGCGCTGCGCGACCAAGGCCACCAGAATCGCATCTGGACCTACCACCGCTCGCGCATCTCGCACGAGGCGCGCGAGAACGTCGAGACGGTGTACCAGTCGCTGGCGCAGCAGGCGCCACACCACCTCGTGTTCCACGCCCCCGACCTGTCGGAGGAGGGCGTGCTGCACATGAGTCTCGAGGAGGCACAACACGATTTCTGGGCGGGCATGCATCACGCCGAGGGCGTGTACATCTACAACCTCGCCTACCGCGACGTGAACCCCAGCGTGTGGGATGCCTATGCGCGTGCCCTCTTCCTCATCAAGTCCGAGATGAAGCCGTCGCTTCGACCGTCGCTGCGGTGGACGCCGAGCTACACGAGCAATGGCGCGGTTCAAACCGTGCCGGCTGACGACTATCTCCCTCTCATCGTCAATGGCAACAGTTTGAGCGACCGGGACGACATGGCGCTCCCGGATGGCGCCGACGCCTATGCGACGCTGAACGTGAGCATGGCGGGCGCCAACGGCGTCTACTACGCGATCGCCACCAACTCGTGGAACCAGCCAGCCGACTTCACCTTCGACGTGCCGGGCTGCATCACCACGGTGGATGTCGTCTACGGGACGAGCCCGAACGCCACCTTCGTCGGGAATCAAGTCAGCGATTCGTTCACCGGCATCAACGGCCGGGTCTACCGGATCCAGAGCGCGCCCTGTTCCCCATAAGGCGAAGGCCGTTCGGATGAGGTGGGTGGGCGGGGCGTTCTCGTTCTCGTGCTCGACCTCGTGGGCGTTCTCGTTCTCGGTTCTATGCCTGGGCTACCGGATTCCAGAGCGCCATGCTCTCCTTGGCTGCCCCGCGGCCGTGGAGCCCTCGGGTGGAGAGAGCCTACTCTCACATCTTCGCGGCAAAGGTCCCCGCGAAATGCGCTTTGTCGTTCTGAACGTCGAAGCGACCACAGGCTACGCCGTCGATGATGCGTTCCACCACGATCTCACCGCGGGGGTGGAAGTCGGGTTCGGTGCTCACGTTCATGTAGCGGCCACTCCCGTAGTTGAGGGTCACGAACCCCGTTGGTTGAGGGCCTTCCCGGAGAGGATAGGCGCCCACGGCGACTTCCCCGCTCCCCGAAGACAGGAAGAGGAGAATCTGACCCTCGCCGTCGTGGAAGGTCTGCTCGACTTGGCTGCTAAAGCTCCCGGCGGTGGACAGGACGACTGTGCGCACGAGCCCGGCGCCGACGAGTCTGGCTGACGTCACGCTGCCCACCGCTTCAAGACGCCAAGCCGGCTCCGCGACATTGGGTTCGGCCACGAAGCCCGGTGTCTCACGCGTCGTGAGCGCCGACGGCGCGCACCCTCGTGGCAGGCCCTCGAGTGAGACCTCGACGTCCGTCGGGTCCTGGCTCGAGGCCTGGGGGCCCGAACATCCATCACACCCAGCGAGCACCAGCCCGAAGGAGAGTAGAGCGCTACGCGCCAACAGGGCTGGGCCACAACGTGGAAGGGTCACGGTTGGACTTCGCAGGTCAATGGGTCTGAGGCGCTTCCTCATCGGTCGAGCTCGTAACTTCGCAGACGGGTAGGCGTGTTCACCAAGTCGCCGCCTCGAGCATCTTCTGGAGGTTCTCGCCGGCGATGATGATGTGAGAGCAGGGCGTGCAGGAATCCCCCATGAAGAAGCTCATCGGTTCCGCTGCGCCTCCCTGAAGAGCGTCGAAGCTTCCCCTGGATCATCGAGAGCAGGAACGTGACGCCGGAGGAGAGGCAATGACGCCCCCTGGAGGTCAGCCCTTGGCGCCAGGTTCGAGGTCTCGAACCTCGGCGACCCATCGCTCCAGATTGTCCTTCGTGCTCGCTAGGAGCTCAGCGGACGTCGAGGTACGGTCGATGGCCTCCGCGAGCTTGACGCGCGCCAAACGAAGGCGGCTCTTCACGGTCCCGACCGGGAGCTCGAAACAAGTGCCGAGCTCGCTGGTACTCATCCCCTCCCAGTAGTGGAGCTCGATGAGGACTTGGAGTCCCAGGGGCAGCGAACGAAGCGCCCGAAGCAGAATCCGGTGCTCCTGTCGTTTGCCGACCATCGTTCCGGCCGAGTCACTCAGGTCGGCGATGCTCAGTTCGGTGATGTCCGAAGTGCTCCGCTCGCGTCGCAAGCCCCGAAACCGGGCGTAGAGCTCGTTGCGGGCCACGGCGAACAGATAGGCGCGAAACTTCGCGTCCTCACGCACGTGGTCCCGTCGTTCCACGCACGTGAGCAAGGTGCGCTGGATGAGGTCCTCGACCCCATCGTCGACCTTGTTTGCGAAGAATCGATAAAGGCTTTTGAAGTGACGTTGAAAAAGGCGGTCACCTGCACTCAGGTCGCCTTGGCGCCAGGCTTCGAGGAGTTGGACATCGGAATTCATGTCGATGTTAGGCTGCGCACCGATGGTAGTCGAAACCGACGATGCGTCATCCCCCGCGGGGGACCTGCGCGCGGCCGGAAACGTCGACGCCGATCCCGAAGCAGACCGGGTGATGCGCACGGTTCGCCATCGCCTCTTTGGCGGCGAGCCCATGCGACTCGGTCGCTTCGTGGTTCTCAAGCGGATCGGCGAAGGGACCTCCGGCATCGTGTACGCCGGTTACGACCCAGAGCTCGATCGCAGGGTCGCGATCAAGGTTCTGCACGGCGAAGGCAGCCGCGATCGTAGCCGGCATGAAGCCAGGGCGATGGGCCGCCTGCAGCACCCCAACGTCGTACGTGTTTACCAACTCGGCACCGATGGGGATCGACTCTTCGTGGCCATGGAGTTCGTCGAAGGCGACACGCTCCGGGCGTGGATGGACGCGACCCCACGGTGGACCGACGTGGTCGATGTCTTCCTTCAGGCCGGACGGGGACTGGCCGCTGCGCACGAAGCCGAGCTCGTCCATTGCGACTTCAAGCCGGCCAACGTGCTGATCACGAACACCGGGGAGGTTCGGGTCGCAGACTTCGGGCTCGCGCAACTGGGAGAGGCGGACACGTCGCACGCCCAAGAGACATCGGAGACGCTTCAACTCACGCACACGGGAACCATCACCGGCACGCCGGCCTACATGGCGCCAGAGGTCTTCGAAGGAGGCGCGCCCACAGAGCTGAGCGACCAGTTCAGCTTCTGCGTCGCACTCTACGAGGCTCTGTACGGACATCGCCCCTTTCCCGGTGACGACCTCGAGACACTGTCGGCCGCGGTGCGCGGTGGCAACATCAGGAAACCGCCGCCGGGTACGGGGATTCCAGCGGCCTTGCGACGCGTGGTGGAGCAGGGGCTCTCCGTCGAACCCGAACGACGCCACGAGAGCATGGTGGCGCTGCTCGAGGCGCTGGAGAGGGCACGGCAGCGCCGCAACCGCGGCATGGCGATAGGAGCCATGTTGTTGGGCCTCGCGGCCGCGGGGTTGGTGGCCGTAGCGCATGCGGCCCAGCCTGAAGTCTGTGGTCCGAGCGACGCGCACCTGGTTGGCGTGTGGAACCCGGAGCGCAAGCAAGCCGCGCAGGAGGCCTTCGCGGCGACGTCGTTGCCATACGCACCCGACGCCTTTTCCACGGTCGCGCAACATCTCGATGCTTTCGCCGACGACTGGTCCCAAATGCATCGAACCGCCTGCGAGGCGACGCGAGTCCACGGTACCCAATCTCCGCGCGTTCTCGACCTGAGGATGGGCTGCCTCGCGCGGCGACGCTCGCAGCTCGAAGGTCTCACCGACGTCCTGGTCGATGCCGACCCCGCCGTGGTGGAGAGGGCCGTCCAGGCCACGGAAGACCTGGTGCCGGTGGCGGTTTGCGCCGACGTCGCTGCGCTCGAAGCGGGGCAGCTGATACCCGAGTCTCCTGCGCTGCGCGCCGAGGTTGGGGATGTGCGTCGCGAACTCGACGGGGTGGTGCAAGCTGGGGCTGCAGGTCGGACTGCGAACGCGTTGCCCCGGGCCCGGGCGCTCGCCAAGCGAGCCGACGAGCTGGGCTTCGGGCCCCTTCGTGCTGAGGTGCAGCTCGAGCTCGGTCGCCTTCAGCAGGCCGAGGGGGCGCTCGAAGACGCGGAGTCCAGTCTTCGATCCGCCTTCGCCTTGGCCTTGGCCCATGGCCACGATGAGGTCACCGCGTGGGCGGCGATTGAAGCGACGGATCTGGTGGGCAAGGGCAAACACGAACCCGTAGGAGGTGAGCGATGGGCGTGGCTCGCCGAGCCAGCCGTCGAGCGCGCTGGCCGCGCGCCCGGGATGGAGTCCGTCCGACTCACCACCCGCGCCAATCTTCATTGGGCCGAGGGCGCGATCGACGAAGCTCGAAAGGGCTACGAAGCTGCGCTCGAACTGGCGTTGACGGCCCACGGAGCGCGCGCTCTCCGCGTGGCCAAGGTGCGCACCAATCTCGGTGCCGCCCTTCGTCGGCTCGGCCACCACGAAGAAGCGCTGGCCCAACTTACCGAGGCCAAGGCGATCATGCTGGCTCGTGTAGGCGAGCGACATCCTCACGTGAGCAAGCTCCTCAACAGCATCGGCAACCTCTACTGGTCGACCAAGGACTACGCGCGCTCGGTCGAGCATCACCGCAAAGCGCTCGACCTCAAGAAGTCCGTGCTGCGGCCCGGTCATCCGTCCCTGGGCCATTCGCACAACAATCTCGCTGACGCCCTCATCGAGCTGGGCCGGCGTGACGAGGCCGAAGGCCACTACCAGCAAGCCCTCGACAATTGGGAGGAAGCCCTCGGCAAGAATCATCCGCTGCTCGCCTATCCTCTGCGAGGGTTGGGCCGCATTGCGATCGAGTCCGGCCGGGCTTCAACGGCCATCGATCCGTTGGAGCGCGCCTTCGATCTGGTCATGGCGCGTGACAACAGTGAGGTCTACCGTGCCGAGACGGCCTGGCTCCTTGCGCAAGCCATCGCGGACCGCGATGCCAGGCGCTCCCGAGAGTTGGCCGAGGACGCCCTCACCCGCCTCGAGAAGGCGAGTGAGCCCCGGGAGGGGCTCGTCGCCGACATTTCCGCCTGGTTGAAGGCGCATCCGGGTCAGCAGCCGCCGCCCGACGTGTCGATTCGGTAGGTCTTGCCGTAGACGCACTTCGCGCTGTCGAAGGTGGAGTCGGTCGTCTTGTAGGTCACCGACCACTTCCCGCCGCACCACTTCTTGTAGTGAAGACGGATCGACTTCATGCGGTGGCCTTCGATGCGCTCGAGCGCGGCTCCACTCTTTACGGTTTCAGTCTGGCCAGCCGGGATGACCTCATTGGGTAGGCTCTCGCTGCGCCACTTGCCGTCTTCGATGCTCTTGTACTCCATCTTGAGCACCTTGATCTTGACGGACTTGTTGTTCTTCACCCGGATGTTGACGTTCTGGCAAGCGGCGAGCTCCGTCGCACCCTGGTCGCCGAACCCTTCGAGGGATGACACCAGCTCCACTCCCTCCGGCGCGACGCTCTGCGCGTGAGCGGGGCTCGGGGCGACACCGGCGGCGAAGAGAACACCACCGACGGCCGGCAGGAGAACGAACGAGAGGGCCTTGCTGATCTTGCGCTGATTCATACTGCTTCCTTGTCTGCACGACGGGCTGCAGTGCTGCCGTGCCTCAGACAAGAGCGCCCCGACCCGTAGCGGATCACGTTGGATTCCTGCTAGGTCGGTTGAGTCCACGAGGGAGCGCGACGCCTACCCCTCACTCCGTGTGGCGTGCGATGCGGAGCTCGGTGGGCTGCGGCGTGGCGTTGCGGGCGACGATGATGGCGTCGCGGTGTTTCTTCCACCAGGCCCGGGCATCGGCACGGCGCCAAGTTCCGACGTCGGCGCAGAGGCGAAGGGCGTCGGCGAGGTCCCCGGCGGTGGGGTAGCGGTCCTCGGGGTCCTTCTCGAGGCAGCGCGCGATGACGTTGGGAAGGTCGGGGCCGAGGTCGTCGCGGAGGGTGGCGAGGGCCGGCGCCGGGGTGTGGAGGTGATGGCCGATGACCTCGGCCGCCGTTCGTCCTTCGAAGACGGGTTCGCCCGCCAGAAGGTAAAAGCCGACCGCGCCGAGGGCGTAGACGTCGGTGCGCGCATCGACTCCATCGGGGTTGGTGGCGCTCTCGGGCGCCAGGTAGAGGGGCGTGCCTATCACCACATCCGCGGCGCTCAGCTGCCGGCTGTCGTCCTCCATGTCCTTGACCAGCCCGTAGTCGAGGACCTTCGGCACGTCGGCCACACCACCGCGCTCGCAGAGCATGATGTTGTCCGGCTTGATGTCGCGGTGGACCAGCCCCATGGCGTGGGCTTCGTCGAGCGCTTCCGCCACGGCGGCGAGAATGTGGATGGCGCGCGCGGGCGGGTGGATGGCCCCGAAGTCTTCGACCAAGGCCTGAAGCGTAAGCCCCTCGAGGTGCTCCATGGCGTAGTAGAAGACGCCGTCGGCGGTGCGACCGAAGTCGAAGATCTGCACCGTGTTCGGATGCGTGAGCCGCGCCGCCTCGCGCACCTCGCGCTCGAAGCGCGCCACCGCTTCTTCCCCCGCTTTGTCGGAGGGCAGCAGCTTGATGGCCGTGGGACGACGTAGAAAGCGATGGCGCGCGCGATAGACCGCGCCCATCCCACCTTCGCCGATCTTCCACTCGAGCACGTAGGGCCCGAGCTCCCGTGCCTCCCGCACCTGTGTCTCGAGCCCATGCACGATGCGCGATATCGCCGCGGCCACGAGGGCGGCCGCCCCCGTGGCCGTGATGCCGAACGAGAGTGGGATCTGCCACTGCGCAACGTTGGTCTGAGCTGGGGGCAAGAGGCCGATGACCGGATGGTGCTGCCACGCCACGTAGCCAGAGACGGTGATGATCCCGCCCCACCCGAGCGCGACGGCCACCGAGAGCCAGGCGGGGGAAGGAATGACCGCCGCCCGAAGCAACACCCCCACGAACAAGGGGATGAGGGTGAAGAAGGAGAGAATGGGACCGGCCCCCGGTACCGGGGGAAAGACGGGCAGCCCCCCGAACACGACCGCCATGACCGAGATGAGTACCACCTCGAGGACCCGACTCTCGGCGGGGCTGCGCTCTCCGCCGCGCGTGCGCGCCATCACGCCGAAGCACACCAGGACGGTGGCGAGGTTGGCGAGGCGGGAGGTGGAGAAGGTCGCCTCCCCTTCCGCCGAGAAGAAGAAGTCGACCACCAGCATGATCGCAAAGAGGGTGCCCGCCACACCGGCGAAGAGAGCGACCCGACGCTGCAGATGCGCCCGGGGATCTTCGACCGCCTCCATTCCCGCCGAGTACCACGATCACACACCCCGGCCCACGCAAAGGCCTACTTGTGGACGCGCTCCGCATCGGTCAGCTTCCGGCCATGCCCGCCCTCTCCCAACGTGCGCAGGCGCTCGTCGATGCGCCCCCCCTCGCTGAGTACATCCTCGAGCACTTCCGGCGCGCCGAGGACGGCTACCACCCGGACACCCGTCCCGATGGCTACATCCCGCTCTGCATCGCCGAGAACGCCCGCCGCACCGATGACCTGCTGGGCCGGCTCCATCGCTACGTGCCTCAGGTGACGACGGGCAGCCTCGGCTACGACGCCATGGTCGGCAACGTGACCTTCCGGCGTCACCTCGCCGACTACCTCGGGCGGGCTTTCCTCGGCCGCACCTTCGCCCCCGAGCACCTGGTGGTGCTCGCCGGGGCGGGCACCATCCTCGAGCAGCTCTTCTTCACCCTCGGTGACCCCGGCGACGCGGTTCTGGTGCCTACGCCGAGCTACGCCGGCTTCTGGGCCGACCTCGAGACGCGCGACGACCTGCTCATCCACCCTGTGCATCGACGTGAAGAAGACGGCTTCGCCCTCACCGTCGAAGGCCTCGAGCGCGCCTACGACGCCTGCCCGCGCCCGGTGAAGGCGCTGCTCTTCACCAACCCCGACAACCCACTGGGCCACGTCGCCTCCGCGGAGGCGGTGGGCGCCGTCTACGACTGGGCCGTCGACAAGGGGATCCACGTCGTCTTCGACGAGATCTACGCCCTCACTGCCTTCGGGGAGCGACCCTTCCGCAGCATCGCTTCGGTGCGTCCATCGCTGGGCGAAAACGCTCACATCGTGTGGGCCTTCAGCAAGGACTTCGGCGCCAGCGGCCTCCGGTGCGGTGTGCTCGTGAGTGAAAACGAAGCGGTCGTTCGGGCCGTCGACCAGCTCGCCTACTGGGGCGCATGCTCGGGCCACAGCCAGCAGCTGCTCTCGGCCTTCGTCAACGACGCCGATGCGGTCGACGCCTTCGTATCCGACATGCGCGACGACCTGCGCCTGACCTACCGTCGCCTCACCACCAAGCTCGACGAGGCCGGGATCCGATACCTGGAGGCCGACGCGTGTTTCTTCTTGCTGTGTGACCTCCGTGACCGCCTCGAAGCGCCCACCTTCGAAGCGGAGCACACCCTCTGGCGCCGCCTACTCGACGAAGCCGCCGTCAACCTCACGCCTGGCCGTGCATGTCGAATTCCCGAGCCCGGCTTCTTCCGCCTCTGCTACGCCGGCATCGACGACCAGGCGCTCGACGTGGCCCTCGACCGCATCCGAACCGTGCTCTGATCCCGGTCGGCGCCCGCGCGCGATCACCCCTCGTTCTTTTTGCCCTCGGCGTTCTTCTCGGCGCCGCTCTCCTCTGCGTCGTCCTTCTTTCCTTCGCCCTGGAGCTGTTCGCGAAGCCAGCGGTGCACGTCCTTCTCGTCGGCGTACTTGGAGGCCTTCTTGGTCTCCTTGTCGTACGTGATGAACATGGGGCACTCCTCCTTCGCGAGGACGCGGTGCTCTGCCTGTCGTTCCCCGGTGCGGCGATCGTAGAGCGCGACCTTGTAGTCGATCATCTCGACCGTGACCTTGCCCTTGATCTTCTTGTAGCCCCCGCACTCCTTCGTGCGCGCCGACTTGCTCTTCTCGTAGACACCGACGAGATCGATGTCCCATACCTTCTCCGCCGGTCCCATGACGGTGAAGTCGCTGAAGCCGGTGTCGGCCTCGACGGCGACGAGGCTCTTCGCCTTGCCCGAAGGCTCGGGCTCACCCTCGAACTTCACCGGCCGGTCGCGAACCCGCGCGAAGGCCGCGGCGAGGTCGCCCGCCACCTTCTGCGCCGGAAGCTTGGTCTCGAGCGGCTCGCGTTCGGGCACGCGGATCTCGATGTCCATGCCGAGGTCGATCTCCTTGTTCGCCTTGTCGACGGGCAGCTTGCCCAAGAAGGCGCGCATGTCGATCTCCATGCTCAGGTAGCCCGAGTCGCTCACCTTCTTCTTGGTTTCCCCCACGATCACCTCGGTGCCAGGCGGGAAGTTGTTGAAGTAGGCGTTCATCACGAGGGGGTCTTTGCCGTCGCGGTTGCTGCCCACCATGTGGAAGCTGGCCTCGGCTTCGTCGAGACCTTCCACGTTCATCTGGTAGGCCTCGGTCCAGTCGGCGGAGATGGGCCCGGTGTTCCCCGCCACGGCCTCCTTGGCCTTGTCGCAGGCGGGGGTCGAGAGCAGCAGTGCACAGAGCAAGAGGGCGCGCTTCATGCCGCATCCTACGTCGAATGCGCAGCCGAGCTACCCCACTCAGCCCATAACCACCGTCGACCACATCATGCGTTAAGATGCGCTCGGATGAGCTTGAAGGCGGGCACGGTCCTCGGCGGCAAGTACCGCCTCCTCGAAGCGCTCGGGCAGGGGGCCATGGGCAGCGTGTGGCTCGCCGAAAACGAGCTTCTCTCGAGCCGCGTCGCCGTGAAGCTCCTACGCGCCGACCTCGCATCCACCGACGCTCGCCATCGGTTCGAGCGCGAGGCCCGCGGGGTGGCGTCGCTCGACAGCCCCCACGTCGTACGGGTCTTCGACGTGGGGGAGACCGACGAGGGCCAACCCTTCCTCGTCATGGAATACCTTCGCGGCGAGACGCTGCTCGACCGCATTCAAAGCGAGGGTCTGACGCGCGACGAGACCACCGAGGTCGTGACACAAATTGGCCGCGCGCTCACCGCCGCCCACGACCAGGGCATCGTGCACCGCGACCTCAAACCCGCCAACGTCTACGTCGCCGACGCGGCAGGGGCCCCCTTCGTGAAGGTGCTCGACTTCGGTATCGCCAAACATACCCGCGACGACCTCGCGCTGACCGATACCGGCGCCTTGATGGGCACGCCCTATTACATGAGCCCCGAGCAGTTCATCAGCCCGCGCGACATCGACCACCGCGCCGACCTCTGGGGCCTGACCGTCATCGCCTACGCATGCCTCCTGGGGCGATTGCCCTTCGAAGGAGAGACCGTCGGTGCGCTCAGCCTAGCCGTGCACGCGGGCGACTTTCCCGCCCCCACCAGCGTCGACGCCTCGCTACCGACGGCGATCGACAGCTTCTTCGCGAGGTCGCTGAACCCCGACCCCAAGGCGCGATTCGACGACGCCGCGACCTTGGCCGCGGGCTTCGCCGAAGCCCTCGTCGCGGCCCCTCCGGCACAATCCTCCGCGCCGTCCGCGGTGGCGGCGCCATCCACACCTGAACCCGAGGTCCCCGCCTTCGCCGACAAACCCACACTCCTCCTCGAGACGTCGGCGGCCCAGAGCGACACCACCACCCCCACCAGCATCGAGCGGCCCGTGCCCGTCGAACGTCGCTGGTGGCCTGCCGCCGTGGCGATCCTCGTGGTGGGAGGGGTGGGACTCGGCCTTTCCCGGGGTGAACAGGAGGGGCCCGCCGCCAGCGCCACGCCGGCCAGCTCCGCGCCGCCTCCCCCGGCAGAAGCCTCTTCGTCCGTCGTCGTCGCGCCCGCTCCTTCGAGTACGCCGAGCACCACCACCACGGCGAGTGCCCCCTCCCCCAGTATGGCGACGGCACCCGAGCTCCAGCCTAAGGTACCCGCGCCTCGGCCTCGTGTGGCGCCCGCAACCACCAGCTCGCCTTCCGTCGACTCGCCCAAAGCACGCTCCCAATGGTAACGCGCTCTCTCGTCTTTGCGGCTCTCACCCTATCGGCCGTGGCCTGCTGGCCCGCTGACGACGTGCCCGACGATCCCGCAGCGCCCGCGGCCGAGCCCGCAGACGCGCCGGGGGAGCTCCCTCCGCCCATCAACAACCCCATGGGCCACTGGGTCGAGCAGCTCGAGCTCCCGCGGCCCGCAGGCGCCGGCACCTATGGCGCCGACGTCGACATCGAAGGTGACACCATCGTCATCGGCGACGCGAACAGCGCGCAGCGGGTCGTCGTGCTCAATCGAACGGCCGGTGTCTGGAGCGTCACGACCATCTTCGCGCCGCCGGGACTCTCGACGCCAGACCGCTTCGGCGAAGCCGTCTCCTTCTCCAACGACACCCTCGTGGTGGGGGCCGCCGACTTCGACGACGCGCTCCACGGCAACAACGCTGGCGCGGCGTGGGTCTACCGACGCACGGGCGGCGTGTGGGACTTCGGCGCGAAGCTCACCGACACCCCCGGCCTCACCGCCGGAGCGCGGTTCGGTTCTGCCGTCGCCGCCGACGGCGGCACCATCGCGGTGGGTGCCCCCAATTCGACCAACGGCGAGGTCTACGTCTACATCTTCTCGGGGGGACAATGGCTCCACGAGCAGACGCTCTCGGGCATGCAGGCCGGAGCGCGCTTTGGGCAACGCCTCGCGCTGTCGGGTGACACGCTCGTCGTCGGAAGTCCTCTCTATGACGACAACCCGGTGAACGAGGCGGGGCGCGTCGACGTGTTCACGCGCACCAACGGCGTCTGGGGCTCACCGGAGACCATCGCGTTGACGGTCCCCTCCACCAACGATCGCCTCGGGGTCGAGCTCGATCTCGACGGCGACACGTTGGTCATCGCCGACGAAGGTGGGGCCACCGATGGTCGCGCCCACGTGTTTCGCTTCGCGCTAGGAAGCTGGCTCAACCCCGAAGCCACACTGCCACTCTTCCACATCATGCCGAGCCAGAAGGAGCTGAGCTCCCTCGCCATCGACGGCGATCATCTGGTGATGGGCGATCGGCGCTATCAGAGCGCGGGCCAGATCCTCACGTACGAGCGCACCGGAACCAACTGGGCAAGTGGGGATTTCTTCCTCAGCCCCGTGGCCCCGAGCCTCTTCACGGAGCTCGGCGATAAGGTCGCCATGCACGAGGGCCGATTCGTCAGCGCCGTCTCCGAGGTCGCCGGAGGCGCCGCCTTCCTCTACGCCTGGGTTGGAGAACGATGCGCGCTCGACAGTGCATGTCCCACCGAGTTCTGCACCGATCAGTTCTGCTGCGACACCCGCTGCGGCGCATGCGGACAGTGCGACGCGGCCGGCTTCGAAGGCGAGTGCCGCCCTCAAGCCCTCGGCACGTCCGATCCCGCTTGCGGCCCCTATCTGTGCAACGGCGGGGACCTCGCTTGCCCCACGACCTGCAACAACGACGGCAACTGCGCCGCCACGCACCACTGCGAGGGCCAGAGCTGCGTGCCCGACGGCGAGCTCGGGGCTAGCTGCACGAGCAACACCCACTGCCTCTCGGCCCAATGCGTCGATGGTGTCTGCTGCGACACCGCGTGCGAGGACCAGTGCCTAGCCTGCGACGTCGCCGGCAGTGAAGGAACCTGCACTGCGGTGACGGGAGCGCCTCGACCGTCGAAAGCGGCCTGCCCTGCCGACCAGTGCAACGAGGGGCTCGCTCTGAGCGGCTTCGCCTGCGACGGCGTCGAGACGACCTGTCAGCCCACCGCGAGCACCGAATGCGCCCCCTATCGATGCGGCGACGACGCGTGTCGAAGCGCCTGCGAGGTCGATGACGACTGCGTGGGCGGGTTCGTGTGCCGCAACCTCGCGTGTGTCCGCGACGATACACAATGTGATGGTTCGGTGATCACCGAGCCCGGTGGGGATACGATCGACTGCGCTCCCTATCGATGCAACGACGCCGACACCTGCCCTCGCGATTGCACCACGACCGCCCAGTGCATCGATGGCTATCGTTGCACGGCATTGGGCCGTTGCGTCGAGCCAGGCGAAGTGCCGGTCACGGACGTCGGCTGCGCGTGCCGGCTGTCGCCCTCGAGCTCGTCGCGAGCGGGATGGTGGCTGCTCGCTTTGACCGCCCTCGCGCGGCGCCGCCGTCAGAACCGATAGCCCGCGTGAAGCTGGGGCATGAAGCTCACGTGAGGACCGTAGAGCGCTTCGTCACCGACCAGGCTCTCGTTCGGCGCACAGGCCGCGTCGGTGGGCTGCGCCGAGGGATTACAGTCGTCGAGCTGAACCACGTCACCGAGCTCGCTGCTGGCGCCGTCGAGCGGCACCACGAAAGCCTGAACGCCCAAGCCGAAGACGAACGGGTCGAGGTCGATGCCGAAGTCCAAGCTCGGCGCGACGAGCAGACCCACACTGACGTGAGCGTCGCCCGAGCCGATGACCCCGACGGGGTCGCCCTGGTCGCCGAGCAGTGCTGCGCCGGAAACGACATCGCGGCCCGACAGGAACACCGGCCCGAGCCCGACGTGGCCACGAACCTCGAAGCCATCGATGACCGGGAGTCGATAGCCGACCCCACCCAGCAGATAGCCGCCGCGTAGCCGGCGCTGATCGCGAAGCTGGTAGTCGACCACCTGCTCCTGACCAGCCGCGTCGATGAAAGGATCACGCAGGGTGCGTGTCAGATCCTGGCCCATCGCGACGTATCCCCCGGAGAGCTCGATGCTGAGCTTGAATGGCAGCTCGTAGCCGGCCCGCAGGCCGAGCCCCCAGCCGAGCAGCGTCGACGTGTCGCACGCCACGGCCGACGCACAGCTCGATGCCGCCCCGCCTTCGAGACCGGGTCCCACCACGACGCCGCCCACGGCTTCGAGCCAGAAGCGTCCTCCGGGGCCTTCTTCGACCTGCGCCCAGCGCGGATGCGTGCGGTCGACCTCGAGCGTGACGTCGATCCGCTGCAGGGTGCCGCTAGCCGCCAGCGTCACCGTGCGGCGCGCCGCGACGTAGCCCTCGGACCTCGCTTCGACGACGACCTCACCCGCGGGCAAGCGCCCCTGCCAGCGGCCATCACCGACCGGCACCCCATTCACCACCAGGGCCGCCTCCGGTGGCTGCGTGGCAATGGTCACGGTCGGTCCCAAGGGCGTCAGCTGAGGGTTGAGCTGCACCGTCTGGCCCACCACCACCGTCATCGAAGCCAGCGGCGACCCGAGGCCATCGTCGATGACCTGGTAGACGTGTTTGCCCGGGGCGAAGAGGCCATCGAAGGGCAGCTGTCCCACCGGAGAACCATCGACCCAGAGCTCTGCCCCCGACGGCGCCTCGACGACCACCCGACCCGACGCGGTCAGGGGTCGCAGCGACGCCTGGAGCCTGGTCATCTCGCCTTTGCGAACGGCCACCGTCGTCACCAGGGGCTCGTATCCCTGTTTGACGACCCGAACCTCCTGGGCGCCAGGTCGAACGTAGATGGGGCCGATGAGGGGAAGCTCACCCCGTCGCCGACCATCGACCACGAGCAATGCGCCCGGTTCACCCGATACGTCGAGCTGGCCCAGCGCGGCGCGGAGCCGCGTCATCTCGGCCTGCACGCTGCGCAACTCGTCTTCGGTGAGCTGATCGCGATGGCCGGCGAGCAGGCTAGCGTAGAGCTCGAGCGCCTCCCCACCGCGCTCGGTCTTGGCCGCACAGATGGCGGCGTTGAGCGTGTTCGGCACACTGGCCACGAGGTCACGTGACGCGGCGTAGATGGGGAGGGCGTTAGCGCAATCTCCCGCCAGGCGCAGGGCATCCGCCCTGCGAAACAGCTCCTTCGCGCGGGCGAGCTTCTCGTCTTCGGCGGGCTTCGGCGAGCCCTCGCTGGGTGGCTCCTCCGAATCCTCGGCCGGGGGCGCGTCCTGAGCCCGCGCCGATGCCACGAACGTCAATGCGCCCAGTAGCGATGCGGCGAGCATCAGCACGACGTGCCTGTCCATGGGCGTGTCCTACCCCGGATGGGCACGCGCGACGAACCGCCGTCTTCGATGCTCGGGTTGGTCCCCCGCCGTGTCAGCCGTCGTTGTTGAAGAGGCGGAAAGCCATGGCCAGCGCCTTGTTCGGTACGAAAGCGCCGGGGAGCTTTTCGACGTAAGGGAGCTCGTCGACGTAGAGGTCCTCGGCCTTCAGCCGCGTCTTCAAGCCCTTTGGGATGTCGCGGTACTGCAGGTCGTAGCGCATGTGACGGTAGTAGGCGTAGTGCTCGCGGAAGTGCCGGTTGTCGACGCCGTAGGCCACGAAGAGCGAGTACTTGCGACCATCGAAAGAGCCGCCGGTGTGGATGAGACGCGGGTCGAAGAAGACGACCGCACCGGGCCGCGTGCGAATCCACTCCGCCCGCTCCTCGAGCACGTCGCGCCCGCCCGCCTTGCTCTTCAGCGAGGCGAGAATGGAGAGGTACTTCTCGTTGTCGTCGAAGGTCTTTCGATCGAGGCAGCCGCTGGGCTTGTGGCTGCCGGGCACGACGCCGAAGGTGAAGCCGCTCGACTCGGGCTGGAGATACACCCCACAACGAACGAGCTGGTAGGGCGCGTCGTCTTCGCGCCAGTCGGGCAGCTCGGGGTCGTAGACGCGGTTGATGGAGTCGCGATGCCAAGCGAAGGACGAGCTGCCGAACTGCAGGTCGTTGTGTTGGCAGAACTTCACCGTCTGATCCCCGAACAGCTCCCGCACGACACGAAGAAGACGCTGGTGGGTGACGAGGTCCCAGAAGGCCTCTTTCTGCACCACACCATCGTTGACCGTCCACTTGGTGGTACGTCCGCCGCCAGCGCGGTCGATCTCGGCCACGAAGTGAGCCACCTCGTCGTTGGTGAAGATGTCGTCGACGACGACGTAGCCACGTTGGTCGAACGCTTCTTGTAGGGTGTTCATGGCCTTCTCCGCATCTAGCGCGTCTCGGGGGCTCAGTCCTGCCTCAACATCGTGGCGTCTCAGTGTCAGCTAGAAGAAACTCCATCGGTCAGACCTTGGTGAACATGTGCGTGACAGCCAAGACCCCGTCGTAGCGGTCGGCGAAACCGCCATCCTCGTTGCCCTTGCGCTCGATCATCGTGTGGGAGATCGGTGTCGTTGGCGACGACGAGGCGACGCCAAGACCTCTCTCGGGATGGGCGAGCACGGCGCTTCTACTTTAGGCCTCTCTCGTGACACTGGGGCGACCCTGGGTCGTCCTGGGCATTTGTAGGTGCGTTCCGCCGCCTCGTGTCACGAGTTGTGACGTCGACTTTTGCGGGCAGTAGCTGCCGTCGACAGAGCTTCATAGTGAGGGCCACCGAACTCGGCGCACGTCGAAGATGCGGAGCCCGATAGCAACGCCGCGGGACTGCACCACGGTAGCCTAGGGCTGGTACCGTAGAGCGGTGAAGCCATTCCGCTCGTCACCGCTCCCGGCGCCAGCCACCATCCTCGCTCGGGTCCCATTTTATGCGACGCTCTCCGAGGACTTGATCGCGCGACTCGCATCCATCTCGCGGGTCGCGCGCGTGCCTGCCGGGAAGATGCTCTTTCAGACGGGTGACCCCTGCCCGGGTGTCTACGTGGTGCACGAAGGTTCGGTGCAGCTTCGCCACACGAGCGCCACTGGCAAGTCCCACCTGCTACGGGCCGTCGGCCCTGCCTCCAGCCTTGCGGAAGCCGTGGTGATCGCCGACTTCCGCTGCCCGGTCACTGCGGTCGCCGCCGAAGACTCGGTCCTCTGCGAGCTGCCGGCGGAAGCGCTGCGCGAACTCGTCGAGCGGGAGCACGGAGTGTGCTTGGCGCTCCTTCGCGCGATGGCGAACCGGCAGCGCAAAGTCGTCCTGCACACCCAGAACATCGTGCTGCGCGATGCACTCGGGCGCGTCGCCGCCTACCTCTGCGAGCGTCTCGGTCACGGCGAGGACGATCTTCAGCCGCGGCTCGGTGAGCTCCGCCTGACACTGCTCAAACGCGACCTCGCCGAGCACCTCAACATCAAGAGCGAGACACTGTCCCGACTCCTGCGACGCCTTCGTGAGGATGGGGTCATCGCGACCGAAGCCGGCACCCTCCGGGTCCTCGACCTGGCCGCGCTGCGCAAGCTCGCGGAGTAAGCCTTCACGCCCCCATCGCCAGCTGCGCGTACACCTCGGCAAGGCTGCTTGGGAGCGCAGCGGGCGTGGGTAGCGTCCGAAACCGCCCGGCGCCGAAGAGCCGCACGAAGGAAGCGTCAGGCTTCGAAGCGATAGTGAGGGCGAACGGGCTGATGCCCTGTGCCTCGGCTTCTCGGAAGGCCTGCCTCACGTCCTCGATGCCGTGCCGCCCCTCGTAGCGATCGTAGTCCGTGGGGCGGCCGTCCGAAACCAGAAGCAAAAGACGGCGCTTCGCGGGCAGCTCACCGAGTTCCGCAATGCCGTGGCGCAGCGCTGCTCCGATGCGGGTGTAGCCGCGAGGCTGCAGCGCGATGAGGCGGGCTGCGCCCATCGTCCATGGCTCAGCGAAGGTCTTCAGAGGAAGCCAACGGCAATCGCGACGCGTGTGGCTATAGAACCCCGCGACCCCGAACTCATCGGACGCAGGACCGAGCACCTCCCCCAACACCAAGAGTGAATCGCGGCTGACGTCGAGGATGCGGTGGTCGTCCACGTAGGAGTCCGAGGACAGGCTCACGTCCAACAGCACGAGCGTCGCGAGGTCGCGAGCGTGGCGGCGGCGATGCATGTACACGCGTTCCTCGACGCGGCCGCCTTGCACCATGTCGACGGAGCGCATCACTACCTGGTCCATGTCGAGAGCGTCCCCCTCGCGCTGCCGCGACCGCCAGGCGCGGCTCGCCTCGATGGCCTCGAAGGCCGCGCGCAGCCGTTTGATCTCCGCCGCATACTCCCGGCGCACGCGCCCCATGCGCTCGCTCACCACCTCTGGCCGGGCCCCGCACGGGGGAGAACTGGGGTAGAGGGTGCACCAGTCGCGAAGGTAGCGACGTCGCTTGCCATCCCATTCGTCGTAGGAAACGCCCCGCCGCGTCTCCTCGTCATCTTCACCACCCGCGAGCCCCCCGTCGAAGAGTCCGTCGGCGCGGTACACGGATGACGCGGTCTGGCCGGTGCGGATCACGCCTCTCAAGTCGAGGTCCTCGAGTGCCTCAAGCTGCTCCTCGAGGTGATCCTCACCGTCCATGCGTTTCTGGCCCCCGCTGTAGTCGTCGAGCGTATGCACCTTCTCGAACGAGTGCACCACTGGGTTTTCGTCCTCTTTCGAGCGCAATGTGAGTACGTCGACTTCGTCGCGAGCGGGCGCTTTGCGCTCGGTGCCGCCCGCATGCTCTCGGGCATCCTGCGAAGGATCGCCGATCAGGGTCGGCGGCGCCTTATCGATGGGCAGGAGCAGCTCGCCAAAGAGTAGCGCATGCCGAGCGAAGGCGGGCGCGAGGTCGGGAAGGTCGCGTGCGAGCGCAGGGCCCCAGCCGCCGAGGGCTGCGACGAGCTCGCTCTGGTTGGAGGGGGGCGTGGCGTGGAGGGCGGCCACCCCTTCGACGGGGTCCTCGTCGAGAGGGTCGCCGTAGGCCAGGGTGTCGATGGCGGAGGCGGTGGCCGGCAACGTGTAGCTTTCGCGGCTTTCCGGTCGCAGCGCAACGAGCAGGTCGGCCATCTGCGGCAAGTCTCGCTCGAGCGCGAACCGCGTGGCCGCCACAGCGAGGAGGGTGGCCTGCGCGCGCGACGCGGGCGTTGCTTGGAGACCAGCCATCGAGAATCCAAGTAGCTCCGAGCGCACCGAGAAGGCGACCCGATAGTGGTAGGCCGCCATGTTCAACACTGCAGACGGGTAGGCGTCGATCACCACCGGCAGCAGCAGCGTAGCGCGCTGCACCCCGCCGACGCGCTCGGCGCGACGTACGGCGAAGGCGCGACCTCCGAGGGCGCTCGCCACGAGGCTGAGGCGATCGGCGACGTCCTCGAGGAAGACGGCGTGCTCGCTGGCTGCCTCCGGTCGCGTGCGTCGCCGCGCCAATGCGCGGTAGAGCCAACCGAAGAGACGCTCGTCCAGCGACATCGGGACGCTCAGAAGACCATGTTGGCAACGTCGCTGAGCGCCTCGGCGAGCGTCGTGTCGTCGGTGAGCGGTTGCACGATCGCCACCTGGCAGGCGAGGCGTGGGGCGAGCCCATCTCGGATGAGCACTCCCGCGTTTACCAGTAAGCGTGTCGAGGCGCTCTCGGCGAGTCCGAGCTCCTCGAGCCCGCGGATCTTGTGGGCGAGCGCGATCAAACGCTTTGCGTTCTTGGCGTCAACCCCGGATTCGTGACGCACGATCTCGGTCTCGACGGCCGCAGCGGGGTAGCCGAAGGTCATCGACACGAACCGTTGCCGGGTCGACGGCTTGAGCTCCTTCCAGCCGCGTCGGTAGCCCGGATTGTAGCTGACGACGAGCATCATCTCGGCAGGCGCCACGAGGCGCTCGCCGGTGCGGTCGAGGTAGAGCTCGCGACGGTGGTCGGTAAGTGGGTGCAGCACCACGAGCACGTCCTCCCGCGCCTCGGCAATCTCGTCGAGGTAGAGGATCGCCCCCTCGCGCAGCGCCCGCGTGGCGGGCCCGTCTTGCCACGGAGTGTCGCCTCCGCGAACGAGGTGGCGCCCGAGCAGGTCCGCGGCCGTCATGTCATCGTGGCAGGCCACGGTGATCAACGACCGGCCAACGCGTTCGGCCATGGCCGCGACGAAGCGCGACTTGCCGCAGCCAGTGGGGCCCTTCAGCAGTAGGGGGAGGCGGTTGGCGTAGCAATGCTCGAAGACCACCACCTCCTCCCCGACCGGCCGGTACCAAGCGGCGGGCTGGTCACTCGGCTCAGCCACCGGCCGCCGGCTCGGGGACCACGACCCCGTCCGCCTCGTCCGACGAGCGGCGCGTCGGATCGGCCGGGCCCGTTGGCTCGGCCACGGGCAGTCCGTAGCGAATGAAGTTGTAAATGAAGGCGGCAATCCCAGAGCCGAAGACCATCGCCGCAAGGAGCAGGCCGATGAAGTGCACCTCGAGCTCTCGCTGCACGTCGAGGAACTCCATGCCCGCGCGACGCTCGAGATAGACTTGCGCGACCCCCGCGATGCCGAACGCCACGGTCATGGCCAACATGCCGATGTTCGACGCCCAGAACGCGTAGGAAGCGCTCGCGTCCTCGTTGCGCTTGCGTCCCGTGACCTGAGGCATCGCGTAGGTAATGATCGCGAGGACGAGGCAGGCGTACGCCCCCCAAAAGGCTAGGTGCCCGTGCATGCCGGTCACGAGCGTGCCGTGCGTGTACATGTTCACCTGAGGCAATGTGTGCGCCGCGCCTAGGAAGCCCGCCCCTACGAAGGAGAGAATGCAGGTCGTGAGCGTCCAGAGCAGGGCCATCTGGTTCGGATGGTTGCGTCCCCCACGGCGGTACATCGCGATGCCGTAGATGGCCATGCCGAGAAACGCGAGCGGCTCGAGGGCACCGAAGAGCCCACCGATCCACAGCCAGTAGCGCGGCGTGCCGATGTAGTAGTAGTGGTGGCCGGTGCCGAGGATGCCGGAGAGGAACGTGAAACCTACGATGACGTAGAGCCACTTCTCGACGACCTCGCGGTCCACCCCCGTGATCTGGATGAGGAGGAACGCGAGTATGCCTCCCATGATCAGCTCCCAGACACCCTCGACCCAGAGGTGGACGACCCACCAGCGGAAGAATGAGTCGACCGTCTGGTTGTCGAACGGGATCATGCCCGGCAGGTAGAGGAGCGCGGCCATGAGCAGGCCGAAGAACAGCACAGACACCGTCGTGGTAATGCGCTTGCTCTTCCAGATCGTGATGCCGATGTTCGTGATGAACAGCAGCACGTCGACCACCACCAAGAAATCGAGCGGGCGGGGGATCTCGAGGAACTTTCGCCCCTCCCACCAGTTGAAGTGGAAGCCGATGATGGCCGTAACCCCCGTCACCACAAGTGCGATCAGCTGCACATAGGCGAGCTTTGGCCACTCGAGCTCACGGTCGCACTCGTCGGGGACGATGTAGTAGGCAGCGCCCATGAATCCGGCGAGCAGCCACATGACCAGAAGGTTTGTGTGAACGGCGCGAGCCACATTGAACGGGATGACCGGATGCAGGCCGTCCATGCCGATGCGAGCGAAGCCCATGATGATGCCGTAGACGATCTGCAGCGTGAGCAAGAGCATACAGGTGGCAAAGAACCAGTATGCGACACGTTGTGACTTGAACTTCATGGTGCGGGCTCACCGGCTTTGAGGGTGGAGAGATAGGCAAGCACCTCTTCGAGCTGCTCCGGGGTGAGCGGCATCTTGGGCATGCGGCTCTTCGGGTTGATGGCGAGCGGGTCCTCGAGCCATCGGCGTAGGTAGTCGGCGTCGCGACGCGAGGCGACGCCATCGAGCGCGGGCCCGACCTGGCCGCCCACGCCCCCGACGGCATGGCAGGCGGAGCAGATCTGCTGGTATACCTGCGGCACCGCCACCGCCCCGGCACCGGCGGGCGCGGTAGCGACGCCGACCGTCGGCGGGGGTGGGAACCCGTTGAGGTCGACGTGACTGCACCACTCGAGGAAGGCGATCATGTCGTCTTGTTCCTCTTGGGTGAAGGCGTAGGTCACCATGCGACGCTGCCCGGGGTAGAGCCCCTCGGGATCGGTGAGCATCTGCCGGATGAACGCCGGCCCCCGGCGCTCGTACACTTGCGTCAGGTCCGGGGCATAGTAGGCGCCTTCTCCGAAGAGGGTGTGGCACCCCATGCAGTTGTTGCTCTCCCACAGCTCTTTGCCGCGGATGACGGCGGGAGAGAGTTGAGCCTCGTTCGTCTGCTCGGGGACCTGTCGAAGAGTGTCCACGGTCAGCGCGACGAAAGCCACAGTGGTGGCAAAGGTGCCGACCAGGAAGAACAGCCTGGCGGCGGACTTGGAGAGCATGTCGGCCCGTCTCGCTTTCGCCCTCGGTTTGAGGGAGGGTTGGACCAACCTAGGCGGGTGCTGGTCGTCGCGCCTTGATCTAGATCAAGCCGCGGTCTGGTGTTCACGTTCCTTCCCCATCGCCTCGAGCGAGGCGTCCACAACTCGGCGCCTCTCCGCACGTGGCGCCGCGTTCCGGTCCGAAGTCCATGTCGCGGCGGCTCCCCAGGCTGGTCGCCTGGTCACCCGCACCATCCGGCCCGCTTCAGGTTGATGTCACTGTGCGCTACCAGTCGGTGCCGCCCGCCATCATCGACGGCTACGGGTCGTGCCGGAACCCGCCGCCGTACGGTTCGTGAACATGGCGATGGCTCGCGCGATCGAAGCGATCGATTTTGCGCGGGCGCAGGTGAGCCTCCCCTGAAGGGCCACGGCGAGTGAAGCTCTGCGGAGCACGCCTCTTCGTCGCTGGCGCAGCCGAGCGCCAGGCCGATGCGCAGAAGAGCACACGTCGGAACGGGCGACCCATTGGGCACCAATTTCGTCGCGCCCGGGTCGAGCGCCTCGGCCGAGTCGAGGGCGGCGAGGGTCTCGCCACCAGGCGTCGCTGTGAGCCTGCGCACATCGGCGGCCGCCGCGCCGTTGAGGCTACGACCGGTGGCGATGCCGCAGCACGATCCGGAAGACACCTCGATTGCGAATAGAGGGTACGAAGCCCGCAAGCCAAGGGTCGCGAGAGCGTCGCGGTGGTTGAGAACCGTGAGTCCACGAGCATGCCGCCGCATCGCTCTCGCACGGCCTCATAGAGCAAACAGCATCACTCGCGTGCCGTTGACGCTTCTCGTCGGGAGCGCAGCTCGTCGACGACGGTCGCTCGGACCCCTTCGCTCAAGTACATAGCAACGGCGGGGAAGATGATGGATTCTTCAAGTGCGAGATGCTCGTCGAACACTTGAATTGCCGCTTCGGCCGCGTCAGTGAGGACGGCCCGCGATCTCCTGTCGTCTGGCGCAGCCCTCAGCGCTCGGCAGGCCTCTAGCATCGTGTCGAGAGTCGCGTCGTGCAAGGCATGCTGTTCGGTCATGGCCGCAAGGGCGAAATCGATGGCGACCGAGCGGCCACCGAGCCGCGGCAGAATACTCTCCTCCTCGTCCTGCACGTGCAGTGGAAGTGCCTCGTTGAAGTAGCGCTCGACAGCCACGCAGGCTTCGATCCTTTCTGACGACGTCGCCTCGGGATCGGTCCCGATCCGATGGGCGAGGGCTGCGAAGCGCCGGATTCGGGAGTGGCAAGCCACGAGCAGCGCGAGGAGACCCCTGGGTGGCGCGGTCGGACTCTTCGAGAGGTGGGTGAACATGGCTTCATACCAGCATGGGCTGTGCCCAGTGCGAACTGCAACTTGGTACGTTGTCTACAATGCGGCCGCCGACGCGAGCGATGAGGTGCGGTGCACCTCCCATGGGAACGTATTTTGCGCGGTGTTTACTTCTTCCTCTTTCTCTCGGGGCCTTCAGAAGGCGCCGCCCCACGCTTCGCGCAGGGGTGCCACCCCAAACGGCGTCGCTTCGCGACCATCTGTAGCGAATAGACGGTCACCTACTTAGGCTGGCGGCCATGAGCGACGACGACGCCGAGCGGATGGCGCTCGCACAGCGGGTGAGGGCGACGGTGCTGGACCTGGTCCTGGCGGCCTACGAAGAAGCGGGCGTGTCGGGGCTCTGCGCCGAAGGCCGGCTCGACTACGCCATCGACCGCGCGCGCCAGGTCGACCTGAGCCCCATGTTGAAGGACGACTGAGCCCTGGCACCCCAGGAGACATCAGGGACGAACCTTCGAGGATGTCCTCGATCTTGGGTTCGAGAATGGGGCCAGAACGACGCAGCGCGCGTACGTCGTCGTCCCCGAAGAGCGCGGCCTCCATCTTCGCTCTCAAGTCGGTGGTGCTGATCGAGGTTGGGGGAAGCTGGGCGTCCCCGAGACGGTAGCCGGGGATGCTCATGAAGTTTCAGGCTCCTTTCCGCCGCCGTCCAGGTGGGCGGCCGGGCAATATGGTATCAACTCGATACTACCTGGATCCAGCGAGACCGTTTGTCAAACTGGTTTTGAGTCGCTAGTACACGAGGAAACACGACATGCACTCCGCCTCTCGCATGCACCTCACGCTCGAGCGCATCAGCTCCTTGTTTCGGACCGAGCTTCGCGCGGCCGCCAGCGTGCACGGGTTGAAGCTGGTTCAGCTTGAGGCGTTGATCTTCCTGTCCGTCGCCAACCGCTACAGCGACACGGCGGGGGCGATGGGAGAATACCTCGGCGTGACGAAGGGCACCGCCAGCCAGACCCTGCTGGCGCTCGAGCGCCGGGGGCTCATAGCCAAAACGCCCGACTCCGACGACGGTCGCGTGCAGCACTGCCGGCTCACGCCCGATGGCGCGGCGATCGTCGACAGCACCCATCCCGTGGCCTTTCTGACCGACATGCCCGCAGACGACCTCGTTGAAGGTGAGAAGGTGGCCACCGAGCTTCTCCGGCTACTGCAGAGAGGGAACAGCTTTCGAGCCTTCGGGCAATGCGATGGCTGCGCGCACTTCAAGCGGCAAGGCACGAGGCACCGCTGTGGTCTGACAAGGGAGCGGCTCAGTCGCCGCGACGCAGGTCGCATCTGCCGCGAGCACCAGCCCAACGCGCAGCGTCTTCCTGTCGTTCCGTGAGCGTGACACGTCGACATGACCATCATCGAAGACAAACGCGCTTTGCGACGCGAGATGCAGCGACGCCGCAGTGCCATGACCCCCATCGATCGGCGACGACGCAGTGAACGCGCGGCTTCCGCGCTCCTCTCCAGCGCGGCTTGGGAGAGGGCGCGCTCGGTGGCGCTCTTTCGCTCGATGGGTGCAGAGATCGAGACGGCGGGTATTCTCCACGCTGCGTGGCAGAGCGGTCGTAGTGTGGCCTTGCCGGTTGCGCCTCCCCTCGGGCAACCGCTGCTCTTTCGGTGGGTCGACGAGACGACGGACCTAGTAGGGAGCCGCTACGGGGCTATGGAGCCCGGCGCGTCGGCTCCCGTGGCTGCCGTGGATGAGCTCGATCTTCTCGTCGTTCCGGGGCTGGCTTTCGACGTGCGTGGCGCGCGCCTCGGCTACGGAGGCGGCTACTACGATCGTACGCTCGTCGGCGCAGGGTCCGCAATCATGCTCGCCTTCGCCTGCCAGCAGGTGGACCGTGTGCCGGAAGAACCGCATGACCAGCGGCTGGCCACGGTCATCACTGAAGAGGGCCTGCTGGTAACAGCGTAGACGTCGCTGGCACTAAATAGCTGAGCGTGTAATCGCTACAGAATCGTCTCGAAGCGACGCCGCTTGGGAGGGCCCCTGGGCGTGCAGGTAGTTTCCCAGCTTCGAGATTTGGTGGGTCGTTTATCAATGCCTCGTTCCGGGCTTGCGGGCGATGAGCGTGGCGAACTCGGCCTTGTATCGCTGTCCATGCCTATCGCGCTTGTGGAACTCGCCCAGGGTCTCGTCGTAGCGCAGAATATTCCAGTCAAGGTATCGGTCGCGCAGCTCCCCTCGCCTGAGAATGCCGGGAAATGCGATGGGACATCGCATCTCGGCCGACGTCACGGGCGTCACGATCAAGTGTAGGCCTCCGTTTCTTGTGACGGCCTGCATGTCGTCGATAACCGCAGGTACTCGGTCGGCCTCGAGGAATTGGAACACAACCGTGGAGATGACGTGGTCAACGACACCGCCCTCGATCACATCTGCCAGTGATGCCCGATTGATATCGTAGACACTCGAGGAGAGCGTGAAGCCCTCATCTGTCTGAATCTGCCGCAGCTTCGCGATCGCCGCATCCGAGCGGTCTAGTGCAGTGACCGCGAGCCCATGCTCGGCAAGGAAGAAGCTGTTTCTTCCTCGCCCGCTGCCGAGGTCCAGCATACTGCGGCCGGGCACGGCTTCGAGAGTAGGCAGAAGCGCACGAACCTCGGAGTGGGGCGCGGTGAGTCCGTGCTTCTTCTCCAGATAGCGGCTCGGATCGCACAGAAACACAAGCCCGCAGCGCAGGGCATCATCCAGCGGCTCCACCTTGTGCCACACGCCCGGCTCTACGAGCTGTGGTCCTGCAGCGGCGTCGACGACACGCGATGAGAGCTCCTCGCCGTCAGCGTCGAGGTGGGTGAAACGGAGCGCCCCGGCGTGTACAGTTAGCTGCGCCCACGTCCCTTCTTTCGTGCGGTGCTTGCGCCGAAACCCATGCGGCAGTGTTGCGGCGCTCCACTCCGGCATGCGCTCGTAGATTCTGAGATCCTTCATTGATCGGACTCCGTTGTGTCATGTTCCAGCCCGCAGGGGCGATGGCTGTGAGTTCCTCACTGGCCTGCTGTCCCCCGCACCGTTCGCCAGCTCGAGCGGCGTTCGCTACTCTGCGCAATATCCATGCCCGCCCTGTGTCGGAACCTATCCAGAGCCCTCCTTCGCGGAGGTCTTCTCTCTGTGACCCAAAGCGTTGCGCTTGCAAACACAACGGCCGGATAGTCTTCGGACGCCTCTCGGGGATCCATCCTGCGTCTTCGCAGCATCATGGTAGAGGGCGCCTTGGCAGACCAGGGAGCCGTAGAGTTGGTCTTGGCAGGTCTCCCTGTAGCCATGACGAAGCCAACGTCCGCCTGGTCATGCCGTAGACGGTGGCCCGACCACAGCGCACACACGCAAGCGCGGTGCGACCAGCGTCCTCAACCAAGGTCGGCGTCACGTCGGCAACAGAGCGGCAAGAGAGGGTGCGTGGCAGACGTTCCCTTCGCGATTCGCGGTAGCATCCACAAGCCATGAAGCGACACGTCAGTCTTGCCGCGCTCTCACGCGATCATCATCATGCGTTGGTCATGTCACAGGCGCTCCGACGCGGCGCGTCAGAGCGCCTAAGGGCCGCGTATCCTCGTGACCCCGACGCCCTCATCGCCGCGGTGCGACAACGATTCCAAAAGGAGCTCGAGCCGCATTTCCGAAAAGAGGAGCTCAAGCTGCTGCCCCTTTGCAGTGCGCGGTCCGAAGCAATTGGCAAACAGGCATCTCGTGTAGAGCGTGAGCATCATGAGCTCAGGCAGATGGTTGCCAGCCTCGCCGCTGGTCCTGCGCTCGATGAACAGCTCGATGCGTTCGCGCGCCTTCTAGACGCGCACGTGCGTTTCGAGGAGCGAGTTTGGTTTCCCAGCATGGAAGAGACGCTGGGCCCCCGCCTTCTCGACAACCTCGCTGAGCAGCTCGTCCCGCCTTGCCACGACGACGAAGTCGGTCAGCTTCGGGAACGCGCAAAGGAGCTTCAATGCCTTTATCGTGTCAACGAGATCGTGCTGGACAGGTCGTCCCACGCACCACCGGTCGTGTTTCGTGGTGTGCTCGAGGCCATCCCAGACGGATGGCAGCGCCCTGCGATGACCTCCGCACGCATCGAGTACCTCGGGCGCCACTACCTCGGCACAGGGTTCAGTGACCGGGGCGCATTACTCCGGGCGAACATTAGAACCTGGGGGCGCAGCGTGGGCTTCATCGAGGTCGTCGATCATGCTCTCGATGGGAATGCCGAGTCTGGCTTTCTCCAGGAGGAACAGGATCTCCTCGACGCCATCGCCGCGCGGCTCGGCGACTATCTCGAGTGGAAACAGCAGGAACTCGTGGACGAGCCGATCGGCGCCGCGGCGGCCCAGTGGAAGTGGCGTCACAAGTTCGCCGAGAGGCTCGGCTTCGCCCTCGATGCGCAGAGGTTCGGCGTCCGAGCCGTCTACCTCACAGGCAGCACCGAGCGGGGAGATGCTGCGCCAGCCAGTGACATCGACCTCGCTATCTTGTTCGCTGGAACGGCGGAGCAGCGCCACGAGCTATCGCTTTGGCTCGAGGGGTGGAGCCTTTGCCTCGCCGAAGTGGCCTATGGGCAGGCAGGCGTTGTCGCGTCGGGCGGTCTCCTGGATGTAAGGTGGTTGGACAAGCCTCCCTCGCCGGCCGAGCGATTTCGGTACCGAGAGTTACGACTCGGCGGTGACGCCCCGAAGGTGTGAAGCACCCCTGGGCCGCTTCCCGCGTTGAGTCCACCGCAGCTGAAACCGCCATCGATGCCTGTTGCTCGGCCCCTATCCCGAGGACCGCCCTTGCGGGCGGCCCCCGCACAGAGCCCAGCGTGCGCTACTGCTGAAACGGCTCCTGCCTTCCTCCTCCGATTCACCAGCTTCTGGCGCGGTCCACCAAGTATGGAACACTCCCCGTGCCACCCCTCGAGGCCCAGATGGAGATGCCTCTTGTTGTCGTCCGATCAACCTGAATTGTTGTTGAAAGAACAACTTGGTTGTGAGCGGAATAACCTTGTGCAAGAGAGATACTCTGCGCTGCTCGCCATGGCGGTAGACCTCACCGCCACGCTGGCGTCCCAAGATCGCCTCGAAAGGCTCCTCGATTCGCTTCACGCCGTCATCCCCTGCGACTCGACGGCGGTCCTTGAGTTGATCGGCGAAGAGCTGGTTCCGGTGGCGGCACGGGGGTTGGCCCCTGACATTCACGGCCGACGCTTTCGACGATCCGAGCATCCAAGGCTCGAGCGCGTGCTCCAGCGGGGGGCGCCGGCCCGCTTCGCCGCCGACGATCCCATGCCTGACCCCTACGACGGCCTGATGCTTGCGTGCTCGGATGGTACCCGACCGGTCCACGCTTGCCTGATCTGCCCCCTCCTCGATGGCGCGACGGTCACCGGGCTCCTTACCGCTGACGCGCTCGAGCCGGGTGTGTTCGATGACATCGACGACCGCTTCTTGGAGATGGTCGGTGCCCTCGCGGGTGCAGCGTTGAAGACCGGCCATCTCATCGACGCGCTCGAGGATGCCACGCGCCGTCACCGTGAGGTCGCGACAGTGCTTCAGCGAGAAGCGGCCCAGTCGAGTAACCCCATCGTGGGCACGAGCGCCCCCATCCAACGCGTCCACCGTGAGGTCGAGATGGTCGCCCCCTCCGACTTCACGGTCCTCGTTTCGGGAGAAACCGGCGTGGGAAAGGAGCTGGTCGCTCAAGGTATCCATCGAGCGTCGTCACGCAGCGAGGCTCCCCTCGTCTACGTGAACTGCGCCGCTCTCCCGGAGACCATCGTCGAGAGTGAGCTCTTCGGCCACGTACGAGGTGCATTCACGGGCGCGACGGCCCACCGCAAAGGCAAGCTCGAACTTGCCGACGGAGGCACCCTATTCCTGGACGAGGTCGGTGAGCTTCCGCTCCACGTCCAACCCAAGCTGCTTCGCTTCCTACAGGAAGGAGAGATCCAACGCGTGGGCTCCGACTCGCTCGTCAACGTCGACGTGCGCGTGGTGGCGGCCACGAACCGAGATCTATCGAGCGAAGTGGAGGAGGGGCACTTCCGAGCCGACCTCTTCCACCGGTTGAACATGTATCCCATCTACTTGCCTCCCCTTCGGGAGCGCGGCAGCGACATACATCTGCTCGCCGGCCATTTCCTGGAACGGTACCGAAGACGCCTCGGCGTAGGCGAAATGCGCCTCACCGACGAGGCGCGCGAAGCTCTCGCCCAAGCCACCTGGCCCGGAAACGTCCGGGAACTCGACCACGTCCTCGGCCGTGCGGTTCTCCGCGCGAGCGCCTCCGCAGACCGCCGAGCTCCGCTCATGATCGACGTCTGCCATCTACAGCTAGCCTCTCCTTCTCGACCGCCTCCCGCGTCGTCGCCGGTTCCCGCGCCGACAGACGGTCTGACGCTTCGTGAAGCGGTCGAAGAGATGAAGCGTACTTACGTTCGGCGCGCGGTCGATGCTCACGACGGGAACTGGGCCGCTGCCGCTCGCTCGCTCGGCATGGAGCGCAGCAACTTGCACCACATGGCCCGCCGCCTCGGTCTGCGCTGAAGGAGGGGGCGCGCGCCTTGGCACGTCCGTTGCGTTCTGCGCCACCATGTCACGTCGAGTCCCGCCGACCGTTTCGCCCAACCTCTCTCGTCGTCACCTCATCGTGTTCGGCTCTACAAGCCTCGCCATGAGTCTCGTCGCGTGTAAAGGCGAGAAGAACCAAAGAACCTCGGGCACGAAGAGCACCAACGCCACCAAGGGTTGCAGTGCACCTATAGATGCCACATCCAAACAGATGCGTTCGACCCTCAAGTACGCTGACAGCACGGCCGACCCCGCGAAGGCGTGCGACAAGTGTGTTCAATTCGTCGCCGGCGCTTTCGGCGACTGTGGAAGTTGCAAACTCTTCTCAGGTCCCGTTCAGCCAAAGGGAACGTGCGCCAGTTTCGCTCCGAACGCAGCGACCTCGGAGTGAGCATCTACTCCGAACGGGCCTCGTGGCGCCTCCTTCGACACCGCCGCACCACTTCACGCTTGTTCGAGGTCGGAGACCGAGGGTGATACCCGAAGAGCGTGCGAGGGCTCCGCGGAGCTACTCGCAGGTCGGTGCGGTGGCGGCACACTTGCCGTCGGCGTCGCACATCTTGACCACTGCCGTCTCGACGCAGTCTGCGTCGTCGGGGGGGCAGACGCTGCAACCGTCACCGCACGCCTTGCCGGCGCAGGGGTCATAGGCCTCCCCACCGGCGTCGTCGGGTCCGCCGGCAGTGTCGCCGTCAGCGCAGGCGAACTGGAGGGGGCAGCTCTCGAGCTGAACGATCTCTCCTTCGCACGTGGCGGCGACCTCGAGGCAGGCGGCGTGGTTGTCCGCGTTCATGCACGGCTCGTCCGCGGCTGGGCACCGCGCTTCGCCGGTGGCCGGCGTCGGCTCTGAGCCGCCGTCCGGTGGGTTGGCGGTGGGCTTGGGGCCGCAAGCGGCAGCGATGAGAAGAGCGGGAAGACAGATGAGAAGACGCATGGGGAACCTCCGATGAATCCGGGGTGGAGCGCGATGACGCGCGACGAGAAACGCCCCGCGCGGCAGCACCTTACACGCTCGCGGGCGGATGGGCGGGTTCTGACTGCGACTTCAGTCGGGATCGTGAACCAGCTGGGGTTGAGCTTCGACGAGGTGCAGCCGGCCCTTGCCCGAGGCGAACTTCGTCTTGCGGGTCTTGCCCTTGATGAGCAGGTCGCGAAGCTCCGTCACCGTGAGCTTCTTCTCGTCGATGACGAAGGGCACGGTGAACGTGCACCCTTCACGCCAGTGAGAACAGCCCCACGCGCGCCGGCCAGCCACCATGCCGGTTCGCTGGCACACAGGGCACAACAAGTCGGCGAGGTCGGCCGCCGTGCCTGTCTTCGGGGCGATCTTCGGGGCGGCCCTGGGGGTCCGCGCCGGAGCCGCCCCGCTCTTTCCCCGCCGCCTCTCGGGGAAGGCGAAACGCACCTCTCCGTCCTCGATGCGGAGCGCGGCGCGAAACCGCTTCTTCTTCTTCGAACGAAACCCGCTGAGCACGCCGGTCTGGCCGCGACGAAGCAGGTCACGCACCTCCGTCGCCGACAGCTCGCGGCCCGCGAGGCGACGCGGGACACTGAAGTGGCAAGCCAGACAGTCGAAGCCCGAGCGCCGCTCCACCACGTCGCCCTGGCAGCGTGGGCACGTACCCATGGGCTCGCGGTCCGCAGCGGGAGCCATGGGTTTCGCGGTGAGGGTAGCGACGGTCTGGGCGACGAGCTCTCGCACATCGGCCATGAAGGCCTCGGCGGACTGTTCGTCGTCGGCGATGGCTTGCAGGCGAGCCTCCCAGGCGCCCGTCAGCTCCGCCGAGCGCAACGTCGGGTCGGTGAGCGCCTCGATGAGGGCCACCCCCTTGTCTTGGGCCACGAGCGCCTTCTTGTCGCGCGCAACGTAGTCGCGCCGAATGAGGGTCTCGATGATCGCGGCCCGCGTGGCCGGTGTGCCCAGACCACAGGCCTTCATCGCTTCGCGCAGGGCCTCATCCTCCACCCTTTTGCCCGCCGTCTCCATCGCGGCCAGCAACGACGCATCGCTGTAGCGAGGCGGAGGCTTGGTGGTTCCCTCTTGCGCGGACAAGGTCGTGGCCACTGGTTCGCCTACCTTCAGCGGGGGCAAAGCTTGTTCCGAGCGAGACCGCGGTGGCTCGACGGCATGCCATCCGGGGACCACGGTCACGGTCCCCCGCGCGATGAAGTGATCGGGCGGAGGGGGCAGCTTCTCGAGAATCGTCTCCTTCCAACGTTTCGGCCTCTTCTGTGATGGGCCGGTCGCAAGCACGACCTCGGTCGACCGAAGCTCCGCGTCGGGATGAAAGGCAGCGAGGAAGCGGCGCACCACGAGCTCGAAGAGCTTGGCCTCGTCTCCCGAGAGCTTGGGAATTCTGCCGGTGGGGATGATGGCGTGGTGGTCGGTGACCTTGCTGTCGTCGACGATTCGCCGCGTCGAAGGCAGGGGTTTGCCCGCGAGGCGGCGGGCGTGGGGACCATGGATGGGATGGTCGGCAAAGGCCTTCACCAGACCCGGCAGCGTCGCGCGCTGGTCCGACGTGAGGTACCGCGAGGACGTACGTGGGTAGGTGATGGCCTTGTGTTTCTCGTAGAGGGTCTGAAGCCCTTGCAGGGTGCGTTTGGCGGAGTAGCCGAGCCGCGTGTTGGCCGCGCGCTGGAGCGCGGTGAGATCGAAGAGCTGCGGCGGACGCTCGCGAAGCTGCTTCTCGTCGACATGCGTCACCACGAGGGGGAGCGCCGCCTTGACGCGGGTCTCGAGGGCGACGACGAGCTCCTGGCGCTCGAGCCGACTCGCGCCGTCGGGGGCGCGCCATTTCGCGATGAAGCCCGCATCGGCCTTCGCCGACAGCTCCCAGAAGCGCTGGGGCACGAAGGTCCTGATCGCTTGCTCACGCGCCACCAGGAGCGCGAGCGTCGGCGTCTGCACCCGCCCGATGGAATAGACGCCACCGTCATTGACCAAGGTCATGGCGCGGGTGGCGTTGAGGCCCACCAGCCAATCGGCCTGGGAGCGGCACCGTGCGGCAGCGGCAAGCCCTTCGTAGGCACGCCCCGGCGCGAGGTTGCGAAATCCAGCCCGAATGGCCTCTGGTGTGAGCGACGAGATCCAGAGCCGTTGGATGGGGAGCCGACTCTTCGCCTGCTCGTGCGCGTAGCGAAAGATGAGCTCGCCTTCGCGCCCAGCATCACACGCGTTGACCACGGCATCGAAGTCGCGACGCCGGAGCAGGTCGCGCACGATGCGCCACTGCTCCGTCGTCTTCTTCGCGGGCCGCAGCCGAAAGCGTTCGGGAATCATCGGCAACGAGCCCAGCGACCACCGCTTCCACTTGGCGTCGTAGGCTTCGGGCTCCTCCAGCTCCACCAGGTGCCCGATGCACCAGGTGATGACCCAGTCCTCCCCACGAATGGCGCCCTTCTCCTTGGTCCGCGCGCCCAGGACGCGGGCCAGGTCGCGCGCGACCGAGGGCTTCTCAGCTACGACGAGCCGCATGGAGGAGATGTAAGCCCAGCGCTCACCGCCGCCAAGTCGACCGACGAGGCGCACCACCCGAGACAGCCCGCTACATCGCAGCGAGCTGCGGGGTCGCGGAATCACGCCCCGCGGACGACCCCTGAACCGCTCGGTCCATCGCCAGAGGGTACGCCCTTCGCTCTACGCGCGCCTGATGGGCGACGAGCCCCGGGAAGGTGCGGTAGAGCTCCGTGAGGGGATCGACGAGGTCACCGTCGAGCTGGGAGCAGATGGCGTGCACCACCACGTCGGCCACCGTGAGCTCCTCTCCGCCGTAGTAGGGGCCTTCGCCGAGCAGGCCATCGAGCGCCGACAGGTCTTCGGCCGCGAGCTCCAGGATCTCCGACTCGGGGCGGCGGCCGATGCCCTGCGCGTGGAACTGTTTCAGCACGCTCCGGCGCACCATCCCGAAGACGAGCCCGCGCAGCGGCGCCGGCACGGCGCCCAAGAAGGCGCGCTTCACGGCGTCGGGGTGGTGCGTCCACCGGAAGTATCCAGCCGCGAAGTAGAGGTGCTCCTCGGCCACGCGGCGGACGGCCACATCGTGCGCAGCCAGCGGCAGGTCGAGCCCCTCGGCGCGCTGAAGATGCAGCAGGATGTTGCGTGAATCACTGATGGTCTCGCCGTCGGGGGTCACCAGCCACGGCAGCTTCTGACGTGGCCCTTTGACGGGTTGGGCGTCGACGCGTTGATAGTCGACGCCGGCGAGGCGGAGCAGCGACTCGGCCTTGAGCGAGAACGGGCTAGCGTTGCGGACCCCGAAAGCCGCGGGGGAGCTGTGCAGGATGTAGGTCATGAAAGTCCGACGCGCGAGCTCCGCCGGTCTCGACATCGCGCTCGATCTTTTTTGCGCCTCGGTCGTCGAGCACTCTGGCCTCTCCGTCGCGAACGGCGACTCGAGCTCAGCGCCGAAGGAGGGGGCTGTGCCAGATCACCTTGGCCTGGGCGATGTCGAGATCGTTGGCGTCCCGCGACCGCGCGGACGGCATCATGAGATTCTGGGTGCCCAAGAAGGGGAAGCCGTCCTCGCCGCGATGCGCGAGGTTGAACACATGCCCCATCTCATGAGCGATGGTGTCCCCGGTGACGCCGGTGGTCGTTCCGTTGAGCCCCTGCACGACCTGAAACAGATAGATCACGGGATTGGCGTTCTCCTCGCCCCACAGTACGGCCAGCGTTTGCGATTCGGCTGGCTCGTCGGGTGGGACTCCGGTGGGAGGAACGAGCGACGATGACGGCGTGCCGGCGTCGACGAACCCTCGGCGTGGACTCGAGAAGCAGGCGATCTCGGGGTTCGGGCACTCAGGCGGGTTCGTGGTCGGCGCACGGGTGCGCGGAACCCCGCTCGTCTTGCCGAGGGCCGTCGAGGGGACCAGCTGCCCTGTGGCGTCGGGCTCGATCCCGGAGTGAAGCACCACGAAGGTGACCGTATTCGGGGTCCCGATCGAGCGTGCCTCTTCATCGAGGATGCCGAGGTTGACGCCGATGGAGACACCACGCGTGCGGCGGAACGTGGGGGGGGCGAGCTGGACCGCTACCTGTCGCAGGAACTGATTCGCCACCCCCAGCGCCTCGTTGAAGACGCGTTCGGTGACACCACGCATGGTGGCCGTTTCAGCGACCGAGGTTGCGGGTTCGCGAGGCATGACGACCATGACCTGCGTCGCGAGGGTGACAGGCCTCCGCGCGAGGACGCGGAGGCGTGCGAGCGGGGGGCCGTTGCCGCGTGAGACTGTGATTCGACCTTCGCCTTCGCCGCGCGCGTAGGCCTCGGCGGAGTAGCCCACATGCGGGTCCAACAGGGTGAGATTCGGCGTCCCGCTGATGGTCTCGTGTGACCAGTTGAGCTCGGACGGGGCCAGCGCGCCTCTCGCATAGACCCGCGTGAGGTGGACACGCGCCTTCCAGCGATTGAGCCATGCCTCCGGGGGGGCTCCCGGTTCCGTCCACGCCGGTACGACGGAGGGATTGAGCGAGCAGGGCGGCGTCTCCATCGGATGCGAATGGCGTGCACTCCCCGGCGCCTGCGTCCACGCGGGGTACACGACGCGCTCGCGTGCTGCCCACGGCATCACTGGGTCGAGATGCACGAACGTATTCACGCGGGGTCCAGCGATGATCTGCGGGGGTGTGCCGGAAGTCTCGCCCGAGCGACGCACGTAGATGACCATCGGCGGCGGGGGACCGGCTGCGTCGCAACGAAGGCGTACGCGCAGCTTGTCACCGGTGATGTCGAGCGTGTCGTAGAACATCTCGCTGGACCAACGGTGCACGACCTCCTCGAGCTGCACCGCGCTCCCCCACTTCCAGAGCTCTGCGCGTACCTCGATGATGGGGTCGCTTCGTCGACGATCGATGTCGACCACGTGCCGCCATGCGCTTCCGGTGGTGGCGATGGGACTCGCGTCAACGGGCGCGAACTGCTGATGGCCCGTGCCCAGATTGTGATCGCTGCCCTGGTACGCCACGTGGACCTTGACGCGATAGCGGTCGGCCGAGGCGCGTGGCCAGATGAAGGCACATTGTGTGATGGAGAGGGTGAACCGCACGGTTGAAGCCGCCTTCCGGAGTCAGCCTCCGCTGTCCTCTTCGATGCGTTGGCGCGTGGCGTCGTCGATCTCGCCGGTCACGGTGAGGCCACGGCTCTTCTGAAACGCTGCCACCATGTTCTCGAGCTGGGCCTCGTTGGCGCTGGGGAAACCGAGGTTGCTGAGGCGTTGCACGATGCCGCTCCGTTCGCTCGGCGGATCCAGGTAGCCGATGTGCACCTGAAGCGTGCGCTCGTGCTCTGTGTCGGGCTCGAGCACGAGCTGCGCCCGCGTAGCTCGGGCATCGATCCGTTCGTCGAGCACCCCGTCGCCATCGGTGGTGCCCTCGATGCGACGACCGCCCACTTCTAGACGGTAGGCCACGTTGGCGAGCGGATGCTGCGGCGGGGCATCCACGGGCGGGGGCATCGTCGTGGTCACGCGGTTTCCGCTCTTCTCTGTGCGGCCCTGTGCTGTCTCCTCACCCCAGCGCTCGTCGAGCAGTTTGAGGTGCAGACGCACGGTGGCGACCCGCGCGCGGACCGCATGCCGCCCTCCACGCGAGACGGTGGCACCTCCGTCATCGGACGGCGCATCGGGAAGGTGCACGACGTCCCCCGGGGCGAGCATGTAGGGGCTCTCCCGCCGCTCGCGAAGACCGGCATTGTCGGGGTCGTTCCACACCGCGTCGACGGTGCTCCCGCAGCCGGCGGCGAGGCTTGCCACGCAGTCTCCGGCTCTCACGGTGTGCCGTGCCATCGTTCCTTCTCCGCCGATGCTCGCATCATCAGCATCCGCTCTGCTCCTCGATCTCGTCCCGGGTGGCTTGGTCCAGCCGGCCCGAAGGCTCCAGGTCGTGGTGAGCTTGAAACGCCTTCACGGCCTCCTCGTCGTCGCCGTCGGGCCAGCCGAGGTTCGCGATGCGTTGCCGTGCCCCGCTCAATTCGTCGGCGGGATCGAGGTGACCGAGCAACAGCGAGACCTCCCGCTCGTCGTCGGTGTCAGGGTCGAACACGAGTCGCGCGCTCATCGCGCGTGCGGGTACTCGCTCCTCGAGTACGCCGTCGCCGTCGGTTCGCCCGTCGATGATGCGCCCGCCCACCTCGAGACGGTAGGGAACGTTGGCGAGTGGCTCGGGCTCCGATGCCTCGACCTCCGGCTCATGGCCGTCATCATCCCCGATGTCGTGCTCGGGATAGGTCGGGCACAACCACCGGATGAGCAAGTCGACGTGCTCGACGTGGGTCGAGAAGTCATGGCTCGAAGCCGAGGCCACATTCTCTCCGGACCGCTCGCCGTCGGGCAGATGAATCACGTCTCCGGGCGCCAGCATGTGCGGGCTGTGCCGCCGCTCACGCAGGGAGCGGTTGGCGGCGTCGTTCCAGAGCGCGTCCACCGTGGTGCCGCAGGTCGCGGCCAGGCTCGCTGCGCATTCCCCCTGCCGGA
Organism: Polyangia bacterium; assembly: GCA_030426145.1. Taxonomy (GTDB): domain Bacteria; phylum Myxococcota_A; class Polyangia; order Polyangiales; family Polyangiaceae; genus JAPYTK01. Next base: position 2,374 of record JAUHZF010000023.1, on the reverse strand, counting down.
CGATGTGCTCCCGCGAGCTCACTGCGGCTCCACCTCAGGCAAGTCGGGAAAGGCGATCTGCCCCCCACTCGGCAAGACGATCTCCGCGCGCCCATCGGCGTCGAGGGTACCGCTCACCGTGCCACCATCATCGAGGGTGATCTGGTAGCGCTCGTAGGCCATGGGGTTGCCATCCTGGTCGGCCATTTCGATGACGGTCGGCTCCGGGGTCTCGGCTTCGACGCTGTCGGAGGCGTTCTCCGGGGAGTTGAGGAGGACCCTGGAGCCCGCCAAGCTCGCTTCGGAGCTGAGCCCCATCGATGCTCCATTGCTCTTGAGGATCACGCTGTCGGCGACGCCAGCGAGCTTGCCACTTGCGAGCAGCGTGATGTCGCCCCCTTCGAGCACGGCGCTCGCATCTTCAGCCCGCAGCACGAGCTTTGGCGCGTGCACTTCGATCTGCTCCTCGGTGATGCGCACGAAGCTCGAGCCCACCCGCAACACCAGCTCTTCGTCGGAGGCGACCTCGTTGGGGCCAGCAGCGCTGAGCTCGCTTCGGCCCTCGACCCGCACCGCGCGTGATTTCGGTGCTTCGTGGCTCCCGACCAGCTCGACCGCATTGCCGCGAACCTGTCGCAGCACGTCACCGCGAATGCGCTCGCGCGATCCACCACCGACGGAGCGCTCCGCCCCCCCTTCGACGTGGGACTGCGCTCGTCCGCGTACGCTTTCCACCAGGTCGCCGCGGGTGACGACTTCGTGGGTGCCGTCGACCTCCACCCGCCGCAGGGGTGAGGCGTGAATGTGTTGCCCCCCGCGTACGCGCACATGTTGGGCTTGCACGACCTCGACGCGCTGGTCGTTGTGCACCGTGGTCGAATCGTCATGCTGCACGTGGAGGGTGCGATCGTGCACGACGTCGATCGCGAGGTCTCGCTCGGCGCGCACATAGACCCGCTCGCTCCCCCGGCGATCTTCGAACGACAGCTCGTTGTGACCGCCGTCGCCCGGGGTGCTCTGCGTGCGGATACCGCTCTTCGTCTGTTCGTCGGGAAGCGAGAATGGGGTGGGGTGGGTCGCGTTGTAGACGCAGCCCATCACGATCGGCTTGTCGGGGTCACCACCGTCGAAACCCACGACCACCTCCATGCCCACCCGGGGCATGAACTGGGCGCCCCAGCCCACGCCGGACCACGCCTGCATGGTGCGCACCCAACACGTGCCCCGCTGCTCGCGATCCCAATGAAAGCGGACCTGAATCTCGCCCATGCGCTGGCTGTGAATGTCGCTCTCGTCGCTGGTACCGATCACGGTGGCGGTGAGGCAGGTCTGAACCGTGCGGCGCGGCGGGCGCTTCGGCAAGAAGGGCACGAGCGAAGGGACGCATTTGAAGCGGTTCTCGTACACACGGTCGTGCTCGCTGATCATGGGTCCGCGGTGGTTGTTGCCGATGTGCTCGACCTCCACCACGACATACTCACCGTTCACCCATTCCACGGGATGGGCGTCGAGGGTAAACCGCGCCCCGCAGGTGAGCGTGGGGCAGGGACTGGTTCCGTCGGCGATGCGGCGGTCGCGGCGGTCACTCTCCAGCATGCGCTTGGGCTCCGTACGTGCGTAGTCCCAATTCGGCCACAGGAACGGGTCGTGATGCTCGTAGTGCTCGCGTTCGTGTTCGCCGAGCGCTTCCCCCAACACGCGCCCCACGGTGGGAACGACGGCGTTGGCGACCTCGCCCAGCACGCCCAGCGCGGCTTGTGCCTCGGAAGGAAGGGATTCCGTCGTGGGCCGGGGATGGGTGGTCGACAGCTCGGCGAGCGGTCGCCGTGGATCGTAGATGCGGTAGTTGGCGTGGTCGAAGCGCACCGCATCGCGGAGCGTGAAGGAGGCCACACTGTCGCGGTCAGGCTGGGACAGTGCCTCGCCGTCGGGGCGATAGTGCAGGTACTGACTCCCGCCCGCACGCGTGAGCTCTGACAAGTCGGGGCCCCCTAGGGCGTCGATCACCGGTTGCGCTCGATCGAGCCCCTGGCGCACCTCACCCAACACGCCACCCGTCATGCGGTCGATCGATTGAATGCCCGCTTGCACCAGTGTCTGCAGACCCGTGGGGATCGTACCCAAGGCGGGGTAGGCGGCTGCGTCGGCGAACACGATGACCTCGCCATCGACGGCCGGCACCGGGACACCAGAGGTATCCAGCAGTTGGTCCACCACACCGTGGGTGATGTTCATTACGGTAGACACCACTTCGGGGGGAACCGGGGGCTGCAAGAAGTAGAAGAGGATGCCCGCCTCGGCGAGCAGGCGAAGCACGAAGGCCTCGTCCGTCTCTTCGTATTGCGTGCAGTAGTCGCGAGGGGGCAGCTCAACCTGCAGGGTCCAAAGGGCGGGG
>JAUHZF010000327.1 GCA_030426145.1 Polyangia bacterium | reverse complement strand
GTTCTCGGGCTTCATGTCCCGGTGCACGACGCCGCGCTGGTGGGCGGCGGCGAGGCCGCGGCAGATCTGGCGAACGATGTTGGCGGCCCACGGCACGGGAACCTTGGAGCGCTGGTCGAGGTAGTCGCCCAGCTCGACCCCCTGCAGAAGCTCGGAGACGAAAAAGGGGCGACCGTCGGAGGTTTCCCCGACGTCGAAAACGCCGACCACGAACGGACTCTCGATCGAGGCGGCGGCCTCGACCTCGCGCTGGAAGCGGGTGAGCACGTCCTTTCTGCGCGCGAACTCCGGGTGCAGGGCCTTGATGGCGTACCGCTTGCCGCCGATGCGGGTGTGCTGCGCCTCGTAGACCCGACCCATGCCACCTTCCCCGAGGATGCGGAGCACCTGGTAGGTGCCGCTCAGCTCCGAGCCCACGAGGGGATCATCATCCGGGGGCGGTGGCTCGCTCCCGGACCACGTTCCTTGTGATCCCATGTCCGTGATCTCCGCCTCACGGCCCGATGGGCTCAGGGGGTCGTGGGCGGTCATGGCCGGGGCGGCGGGGGTGTCGTGGAGGGGGTTTTGCCCCATGGCTGTCCCATTGTGGCAAGCATCGCGCTCGGCCACCAGCGCCGGACGGTTGGAGGTGGGAAAGGGGCGTGAACTCGTCTACCTTTGCCCAGGTCATGGCCCAGGATTTCGAGACGGTCGAGGTCCGTGCAAAACGGGAGGGAGCGCCGGCCTGGACCGTGCGTGGTGACGACGTCTACGGGTTGTCGCTCTGGGCTCGGTTGCCCGAGGAGGCTCCGAGCGGCACGCGTCTCGCTCGCAGTCTCTCGTCGGTGGCGGCGCTGTGGCCGCGCCCCGAGGCACCCGCAGGCTTTGCCGGCGAAGACGACTTCGTCGCCTGGCTGGAGCGCCGTGAACATCTCGGCGCGCTTGCGGTCATCGAGCCGTGCCTCGAGCTCGACGACGACGGCAAGCCGCTCGCGGTTCGGCTACGCCGGCTGAGATCGCGCTGGGCTCGCGGCTTCGTGGCGGGGCAAGGCAGTCCCACGGTGGTGCCCGACGGCGGAAGCGTCGACGTCACCTTCGCGGATCGGGGCGTGCGTGTGGTGGCCTACCGCCGTTTTGCGCTGCCGTCGCCCATCGAAGCCGACGGGCGTTGGGCGCCGGAGAGCATGCTCGCGCTCGGTTGGCTGAGCGTGACGATGGACCTGCGCGTCGACGGTTCGTCCGAGGTGCATCTCGCTTCCTCGTTCGTGCCGAGCGCACGTTTCTACCGCGAGGGACAGCTCTGCGCCCGCCACGAGATGTCTCGGTGCCGGCCGCGCGAGCTCGACGCGACCCTCACCCCAACCCCCGAGGTTCCGAGCGGCACCACCTGGCGACGCTTCTCCACCCAGGGCTACGTACACGCACGGCGGTAGACGACATGGCCACCCCGTTCATCACCGCGCTGTTGGCTCGCTTCGCCGAAGACCCGGTGTTGTCGCTCGATCGACGCGACCCCCCTACACACGCGGTCGCCCGCTCCGTCTATCGCGACGGCGACGAGGTCGTCGTGGCGTACGAGCTCATCGATGCGCCGCCGCCGCCGAGCGTGGTGGGCTTCGAGGGTGAGCTGAGCGCGACCGAAACCGCGCTGCCGCTCTTCCCCATGGTGCCGGGGCTCAGCCTCGACGAGAACCTTCGGCGATGGCGCACCCACGTGCGCGGCGCCATCCTTCTCCTGGGGCGGCGACCCAACGCGCCCGCCGCGGCGGAGCGACCCCCTTCGCTCGACAGCTTCTTGACCGGCGCCGCGGCGGCGCCGTCCTTCGAGAAGAAGGGAGCCGCGCGACCTCCAGAGCCGCCGCCACCTCCGCCCCTCGAGCGATCGGATGACACGCCCTCCGGGCGTTGGCGTCGCCCCGCCATGGAGGTGCCGTCGGTGCCCGACTCCGACCCGCCCGACACGTCGCCCGATACGAGCCCGTCCATGCCGCCCGTCGAGACGGCACCCGAACGTCTGCCGGGGCCGCCGACCCTTCCCGGCGACCCGCCGGCGCCCACGGCGCGAACGGCTTCGTCGAGCCCTCCACCGCCGCGACGACGGCCATCGACCCCTTCGCGTCCAGCTCCGTCGCCTCCGTCACGTCCCGCTCCGTCACCGCCCTCACGACCGGCTCCACGCCGCTCGGCACCGCCAGCACCCCCTCGCGCGGCCGGCGTGCCGTCCCCGGGCGGGGGCGGTTCGCTCGGCGCCGGCGGGGCTCCTGCGCCAGCAACGCCTCCTCCGGCCGCGAGCCCGATCCCCCCACAGAAGGCCTCGTCGCCCACGGCCGTCTCTGCCGCGCCCGAGCGTCGTCCGGGCTCCGTCCCGCCGCCCCCGGCGCCACCGCCGCCGCCCCCCGTCTTCGAGCCGGCGCCCGTCCAGCCCGGACCGGCGGCCGAGGGCATGCCGCGGGAGACGGGAAGCGTGCCACCACCAGCGCCGCCCCCGCCCGCACCGTTCTACGGTGACGAAGACCCCTGAGCCGCTACCAGTCCGAGCAGCTGTACTTGAGGCAGGGCCGCGGCATGACGGCCTTCTCCTGCTGCTCCGCCCACCGTTTGCGGTCGTCGTCGCTGTCGAGCTGCTTCGCGATCGTCGCCTCGATGCGTTTCACGCGCTCCTCGATGTAGGCCATGTGCAGCTTCATGCGCTCGTCGTACCGCTTGGCGTCGTCGGACGACCCTCCGCAGCGCGGGTGTAGGTCACCTCGCCGCCGCTCCACCTCGGCCAACCGGCTCGCGACCTGCTGCCAGTGGGTGTCGCAATCGGGGCGGTCGATCGCGCAGGCCTTCTTCAGTTGCGCCTCCGCCTGGTCGAGCTTGTCGGCCACGAGCTCCATGGTCGACTTGAGACCTTCGAAGTAGCGGCGCGCCGTTTCGTTGACGTCGTTCGGGACGTCGACCGGAGGCAATTCGGGGTTGCCGTCCACCGATGGGCCGGGTGCGGTCGCGGTCGGGGTGGGCATGACCGTGGCCGAGGGCGGCGACGGGGGGACCGACACCGTCGGCTTGACGGCGGGATCGTCGCCCGGCGTCTCGGTCTTCTGTGGAGGGCAGGCGGTGAGGGTCGAGCCCAGGGTCGACAGGAGGGTCGAACTCACGAAGAACTTCCGGCGACGGAGGATGGCGGCGCGGTCCTCGTCGGGAGCAGAGCGGTCGTCGGCCATGGCGCATCATGTCCCATCTCGCGGGGGATTGGGCGTCGACTCGATGCTTGGGATACGATCGCCCCTTCATGAAGGACGCGACCACCGAGCTCGTTCGCATCGATGAAAGTGGAGCTGCCCATCCCATCGGGACTGTGGCCAGCCAGCGCATGCGTGACCGAGAAGGAGCCTTTCGCGTCATGCCCGCCCCCGAGCACGTGGTTTTCATGCGCTACACCGGGGAAGACGGTCGACGCGACGCCGAGGACGGCGCCATCGTTCGGCTCGCGGGTGAGATCACCGCTCCCGCCTCCCTCTGCGACATTCTCGCCATGATGGAGCACACGCGTTGGCGGGGAGAGCTCCAGGTTCGCTGTGACGACGCGGTCCGCAGCATCTTCACGGAGAACGGCAACGTCGTCGGGGCGACCACGACGGTGGAAGACGAGCGCCTCGGCCATGTGATGTATCGCTACGGGGCCCTCGACGAGGAGCAGCTCGCGGCCGTGCTCACCAAGGTCGAAGAGGAGGGCGGCCGCTTCGGCGAGATCGTGGCCGCGATGGGCTTCGTGAGCCGTGAGGACGTCTACCACTACGTCGGCAAGCAGATCGAAGAGGTCGTCTTCGGAGCACTCGAGGTCGACGACGGCACCTTCTTCTTCCTCGACGGCTTCGACGGGGACCGTCTCGTCTCGCACCACACGCTGCCCCTGAGCATGCTGCTGATGGACGGGGTGACCCGCCTGGACGAGATTCGCTACTTCCGAGCGCGCATTCCATCCAGCGACTGGGTGCCCGTGCGAGCCGACCGGGGTGAAGAGCCGAAGGATGAGGCTTGCCGCACCGTCTACGCGGTCATCGATGGCAGGCTCAGCGTGTCCGAGCTCGGACGTACGAGCGGCCTCGGCGACTTCGAGACGACCAAGGCCCTGTACGCCCTGGCGCAATCCAAATTCATCGAGCTCCACCCGCCACGCATCGACGGCGGCGCGGCAGCCATCGTGGAGGCGGCCAACGGCGCGCTACGGCCGATTCATCAGCGGGTCGATCAAGCAGGTGTTGGCACCGCTTTCCGCCAGGGCCTGGCCGACTTCGCCACCGGGGCCGGCTTCTACGACATGCTGTTCCGCGGCGCCGGACCGGACGAGCGCGGCACCTTCGACGCAGGCAAGGTGGCGGAGAATCTCGAAGGGCTCGCGGGAGACGACGACGAAGCCGTGCTCATGGACAAGCTCCACGAGTACGTGAGCTTCGCCATCTTCAACGCGGGGAGCCTGCTCGGCGAAGAGACCGAGTCGGGCCTCGTCACCGAGGTCCAGCCCATCCTCGCCCGCCTTCAGCCCCAGGGCTGAATTCAGTCTTCCTGGCCCATCGAGAGGCGCAGCTTGAGGGCACTCGTCGCGAGGCGATGGCAGACGCTGTCTTCGCTCTCGCAGAGGGCTCGCAGGAGGCGGATCTCGTGGGTCGCGGCTTCGCCACGCCGGAGCTTGGCGAGCAACGCGTCCCTGTCGGCCAGTGGGGGCGAGAGCGAGGGGTCCACCGAGGGAGCCAGCGAGGGGTCCACCGAGGGAGCCAGCGAGGGAGCCAGCGAGGGAGAGAGCGAGGCGGGCTCGTCGTCTTGGGGGCCGGCTTGGGTGAACGGGTCACGGATGGGGATCGCGACGTCGGGGTCTTTCTCCTGCTCGCGGACCAGGCGACGAAGCCGCTGGTTCTCGGCGCGCACCGAAGCAAGGGCGAATTCTTTGTCGGACCGTTCGAGCTTCCAGCTCAACCGCTCGTGGCGCAGCGCGGAGCGCGCGCGTTCAGCCCGGTCGATGGCTTCGCTCACCCCCACCGAGACCAGAAGCGCTGCGACCGCGAGGGTGGCGAGGGCCTCCCAGCCGATGGATCGGCCGGTGCGGGGCTCGGTGCAGTGTTGGGCCCGAGCCTGTTCGAGCTCCGACTCGATGGCCTCGAGCTCGGTCTGCCGCGCGACCATGGATGCTTGGTGTGCTTCGTTGGTGGCGCGTTGCTCCTGGAGCTGAGCCTCGAGCACCCGGATCCTCGTGCGGGCGGCATCGAGCTCGTCGCGATAGGCAGCCATGTCGAAGATGGTACCCCACGGCGCGCGCGTGCGCTCGCGACTTTGGCGGTCCGAGCGGCAGCTACATCGACATACCTGGTAGACTCGTGACCGTGAGCTCAGCTTCTCAGGACGCCACCTTCCACGCCTCGGGGGTGATCACCCTCACCACCGACATCGGTCACAAGGGCCCTTTCGTCGCGATGATGAAGGGCGTCATGCTGCGGCGCTTCTCCGCGGCCAAGATCGTCGACCTCACCCACGAGACGTCGCCCCACTTCCCGGCTGAGGCGGGCTTCTGGCTCGAGCGCTCCTACCGCTACTTCCCCGAGGGGACCGTGCACCTCGCGGTGGTGGACCCCAGCGTCGGTACGGGTCGTGAGATCCTCGTGGTCCTCTGCGACGGGCACTGCTTCGTGGCCCCCGACAACGGGCTCATCGGGTCCATCGCAGAGCGAGAGCGTGCGTCGGTCCACCGGCTCGACCTCGATGAGGTTCCAGGCATCGACCGTGCCGCCGTGAGCGCGACCTTTCACGGGCGCGACGTCTTCGCTCCGCTCGGTGCCGAGCTCGCCGCAGGTCGGGTCAAGCCGAGCTCGCTCGGGCCGACCGTCGACGCCGTCGTGCCGTCCTGGATCGAGGAGCCCACGGTCACCAAAGCGCGCGTGTCGGGCATCGTCGTGACCCACGACAACTTCGGCAACCTCATCACCAACATCGACGCGGCGCTCCTGGAACCGTTCAAGAACCCCGTGGTGGTCGCGGGCGGTCTCACCTTCCCGGTTCGACGTACCTACGGCGAGGTCTCCCCGGGCGATTACATGGCCCTCATCAACAGCTTCGGGGTGGTCGAGCTCGCCCGCGCCGAGCAGAGCGCGATGGAAGGGCTCGGCCTCAGCCGCGGCGCGCCGGTGCGCATCCAAGAGGGATCGGCCCACGCATGAGCGAGCCGGGACCGGCGCTGGCCGCCTACCGACGTCTCCGCCTGACAGTCCGCGCGCCCATCACCCAGGGCCTCATCAACCAGACGTACCTCGTGGAGGGGGTGGGCGGGCGTTACGTCCTGCAGCGGGTCAACGGGATCTTCGACCCCGCCATCCACGACAACATCGCGGCCGTCACGCGCCACCTTCGAGAGCACGGACTGGTCACGCCAGAGCTGGTCCTCACCGACGACGGCCGTGCTTGGGTCGAAGCCGACGGTTGCTGGCGGATTCTCACCTTCGTCGAGGGTACGGCGCACGATCGGGCGAGCTCCCCCGACCAGCTCGAGGCGGCGGGGCGCCTGGTGGGGCGGTTCCACGCGGCCCTCGAGAGCCTCGAGCACACCTTCGTGGGAATGCGCGTCGGCGTGCACGACACCCCGGCCCACCTCGCGCGGTTGAGAGACGCGCTCGACGGATGCCGGGATCACCCGCTCTACGCCGAGGTCGCGCCGCTGGGGCAGGGCATTCTCGCTGCGGCCGAGGCGCTTCCAGCCTTGCCGCCGGTCGAAGACCAGCCCTGCCATGGCGACCTCAAGCTCTCCAACCTGCTCTTCATGGGGGGCGAGGCGGTATGTCTCATCGACCTCGATACGCTGGGGCCGATGGCCTTGTCGCACGAGCTGGGTGATGCCTTGCGCTCGTGGTGCAACCCCAAGCGGGAGGACGAGCCGGGACCGGCGCGCTTCGACGTCTCGTTCATGGCTGCTGCCTGGCGTGGCTACCTTCAGGGGCTCGGCCGAGCGCCGTCGGGGGCCGAACGGGAGGCGGCGCGGATCGGCGTCGAGCACGTGTGTCTCGAGCTCTCTGCGCGCTTCGCGGCCGACGCCCTACGCGAGAGCTACTTCGGTTGGGACCCGGCTCGCTACGCCACACGCGGACACCACAATCTCGTGCGGGCCCAGGGGCAGTGGAGCCTCTACGAAGCCGTGGTGGGCTGTCGTGCCGAACGCGAAGCTTCGCTCTGACTATTCGGCCGGCGCGTTCTGAGGGCTGCGCTTGCGGCGGAGGATGTGCGGTCGGAGCACCTCCTCCGGCACGTCGGGCTGGTTTTCCGGGTCGCGGTAGGTGCCGCCGATGCGGTCCCAGAACGTGAAGAACTGGCCGTAGTTACAGTCGTAGAGCCAGTGGTGCAGCGTGTGGTGTCCCGTGTAGTTGATGCCGCGCCAGGGCATGAAGCTCAGCCGGTCGTGAATCATCACCGCCCACAGCGTCACGAAGCTCACCGACGCGACGTAGACCCCGAAGTGCATCGGAAAGAGGAAGACGCACAGGTGATGGGGGAGCGCCTGGGCAAAAGAATCGAGCGGATTGAAGGCCACCCCGGCCCACGGCGTCGTCACCACGAACTGGTGATGGGACTTGTGAATGTGTTTGTAGAGGAAGTCGCCGTGGAGGGCGCGGTGGGTCCAGTAGATGAGGGTTTCGGTGATGATGAGCAGCAGCACCACCTGACCGATCATCCAGCCCCAGCCGTACTCGGAGACGTCCGTGTAGAGCTTGCTGTAGCCACTCGCGATCGCGAAGTGGATCGGCATCATCAGCACCACGTTGCCGGACACCGAGTAGAAGGACCACTTGAGGGACTTCTTGATCTCTTCGCGGTCGGGCTCGTAGCCCGGGTGGAAGTAGTCGCGCTTCCACACGAAGAAGATGAAGTAGCTGATGCTCGCGAGGAGCAAGAAGTAGAGGTAGCCGCTGATCGTCAGCGACAGGAAAACCGCGATCGGGTGATCGGGAATGCCGAGGGCGTCGACCAAGAAGCTCATGGTGATTGTCTACCGGCCATGGAGCCGGTGAGAAGGCCAGGGGACGAATGGCACGGTTTGCATCGGAGATCGAGGATCCCGAGTAGCCGAAGGAATTGCGCTGGCTTGGCCCTTGGGGTTGGCCCGAGGGTTGGCACAGCGTGGTGGGCAGCGTAAGGACCTGCCGGCCATGGCATTCATCTTCGACCCCGACGTTCTCCACGACATCATCCGCGGTGTCATCGATCTCCCTACGCAGGAGAAGATCGATCGGATCGCCGATGAGCTCGATCTCGCCTACCCGGGCCACATCGTGCCCAAGGCGAAGCGGGACTGGGTCTTCAACTACGCCGGGGGGGCCATCGGGCAGCTGCTCATCCTCCACGCCTCCCTGACGGAGTACATCCTCATCTTCAGCACCCCCATCGGAACCGAAGGAGCGACGGGGCGCTTCCGCGCGGACGACTTCTTCTACATCCTGGAGGGGGAGCACTGGTGCTACTACGAGGGCACCACCGAACGTCGGGTCACCAAGCCGGGCGGCGTCTCGGTGATGAAGCGTGGCGAGTTCGGCGCCTACCGCATGACGGAGGGGGGGCTCGCGGTGGAGTACGCCCGAGGCGCCATCCCGGCCATGCTCCCCTTCGGTATGGCCGACATCTTCTCGAGCAGCCTCGACTTCGGAACCTTCGGAAAGACCGTCCGGATGTACGGCGAGGCGACGGTCGCGAACCTGCTTCGTGGCAAGGTCTGACCCACCGAAGTCTGGTCTCGATCGCCACCCTCGGGTGAAACTAGGCGCGTATGTCTCCTCTACGCTTGGCCCTCGCCTGCTCCGTGGCCTTCGGCTTGGTGTCGGCGCCCGCTGCGGCGCAAACGCCGAAGCCCAAGCCTCTGGCCGAAGAAAAGGACGAGAACTGGAAGCCGCTCGGCGAGGCCGACGAGCCCGACGCGCCCCCGCCTCCGGGAGATGAGCCGCCCCAGTACGACGCCTCGGGCAATCCGTACCGGCCCGGAGAGCTGCCTCCGCCCTCGAACGTCGAAGACCCAGAGCCTGAGAACCCGAACGACGGCAACGACGAGCCCGAAGTCATCGCGTGGATGCGCAAGGACTGGAAGCCGCTCGCCCTGACCCGTCACATTCGCGGCGAGATGGATGTGGGGCTCTTCGAGCAGGGCAACGCCTTCACCTGGGACGTGGTCGCTCAGCTCGGCTTCGACGACGTGCCGGCCTTCTTCGACATCGACCTCCCCATCGGCTTCCTCTCGCCCGAGTTGGGCGACGACAAGGTCGTGATGGGGAACATCGTCATCGGTGGCCACGGGGGTGGCGTCCTCGCCGCGACCTCGAACAAGCTCGCGCTGTGGGGCGGGCTCCTGGTGGCCATCCCGACGTCCGTCGACCCCGCCGACCGCTCTCAACTAGCATTTGATGCGCTCAGTACGTCGACCTCACTTCGGGCGGGGATCGAGGCCCATCGCTTCGCCCCCTTCAACGTGCCCATCCGGGGAAACTTCGGCCTCGCGTACCAGATCTACCCCCTCGTCTACTACCGCTTCGAGCTGGCTGGTTCGGCCCACATCTCCACCCTCGAGGAGGCGCAGCGTGGGCCCTTTCCGGCGGTGCGTGGCTTCGTCGAGTTCATCAACGACTTCGAAGCGCTGTCCCCGTGGGGTCCAGGCGCCGGCGTGCGGCTTCAGGCTTGGGTCGATGGCACCCAGTACGACGGGGGGCTGCTGGGCAACGTCATCGACCGCGAGCAATTGGCGGTGGAACCCTACATCATGTACCGGCCGCCTTTCGCGGGGCCGGCCAACATCCCCGTCTTCGCCCGCCTCGGCTTCTTGCTCCCCGTCGACGACGGTCCCTTCTCCAGCACGCTCGGTGCTCTCGACGGAGATCCTACGGGCAGCTACTTCGTCCTCCGGGCCATGATCGGCGGAAGGTTCTAGAAGCGGTCCGTGGGCAAGGGGCTCCTCGCGCTGCTCGTCCTGCTGGCCATCGGCGGCGGGGTCTACCTCTACCTGAGGGCGCCTTCGCGGAGGATCTGTCTGGTCATGGGCGACATCTGCCATGGCCACGGTGGCAAGCGTGGGCACTACGACGACTTCTTCGCGTGTGTCGACTCGGTGAACGAGCTCGCTGGCGTCTTCGGTGACGAGGCCATCGCCCGGGCAGGGGCCTGCGTAGATGCAGCGCAGGACTGCGCCGAGGGCGTCAGGTGCATGGCCGGAGCAGCCACGGTGGGCGATTGAGGGCCCTGGGCCCCTCTGGTCTGCGTTCGTCGCTCTTCTCGCGTCGAGCGGGCTCGCGTTTCCTTTCTCACGACTGTTTGATTCCGGTACACTCTGGCGTTGGATGGTGGAGTCGTCAGTGCACCCTGGGGGGGGCACGTCGGTTGCGAAGCAGCTGCAGGTCTTGGCCCTGGAGCGGTCCGACCGTGACGACGTGATCGCGTCGCGCCTCGGTGGCGCGCCCCGCATGCGCGTGGTGCGTGTGTTCACCATTCTCGATGCGCTGCGCCGGCTCGAAACCTCCCACGACATCGATGCGGTCGTGGTCCACGTCGATCTCGAGTGCACGGAGCGCATCGAGAAGCTCCAGAGCGGCTACCCCCACGTTCCCATCGTGGTGGTGGCCACCGATGGTTCCGACGAGCTGGTCACACGCGCCATGGGACTCGGGGCCCAAGACGTGGTCCAGGTGGACGAGCGTGAGGGGGCCCTCGTGCGGAGCGTGCAGTACGCCGTAGAGCGCGTGAAGGCGACGCGATCGCTGCGCACGCTGTCTCCGCCGCCGGATTCGACGGCGTAATCTGCTTCGGCGGCGTCGACTGGTGGTACCACAACCGCGGGCACTACGACATGCAGATGATGCGAGAGTTCTCCGCTCGGGTCCCGGTGCTGTACATCAACTCGATCGGCATGCGCACGCCCCGGGCCAGCGAGGGGCGGGTGTTCCTGAAACGCATCGCCCG